>NZ_JBANEM010000049.1:0-1342 GCF_040187805.1 Comamonas sp. wu1-DMT | reverse complement strand
AATGATGGCTGCTTCTAAGCCAACATCCTGACTGTTTTAGCCTTCCCACTTCGTTTCCCACTTAGCCAATTTTAGGGACCTTAGCTGGCGGTCTGGGTTGTTTCCCTCTTGAGTCCGGACGTTAGCACCCGGTGCTCTGTCTCCCAAGCTGTACTCGTCGGTATTCGGAGTTTGCATAGGTTTGGTAAGTCGCCATGACCCCCTAGCCTAAACAGTGCTCTACCCCCGACGGTAATACTTGAGGCACTACCTAAATAGTTTTCGGAGAGAACCAGCTATTTCCAAGTTTGTTTAGCCTTTCACCCCTATCCACAGCTCATCCCCTAATTTTGCAACATTAGTGGGTTCGGACCTCCAGTACCTGTTACGGCACCTTCATCCTGGCCATGGATAGATCACTTGGTTTCGGGTCTACACCCAGCGACTAGTCGCCCTATTCGGACTCGATTTCTCTTCGCCTCCCCTATTCGGTTAAGCTTGCCACTGAATGTAAGTCGCTGACCCATTATACAAAAGGTACGCCGTCACCCCTAAGGGCTCCGACTTTTTGTAAGCATACGGTTTCAGGATCTATTTCACTCCCCTCCCGGGGTTCTTTTCGCCTTTCCCTCACGGTACTGGTTCACTATCGGTCGATGATGAGTATTTAGCCTTGGAGGATGGTCCCCCCATATTCAGACAGGGTTTCTCGTGCCCCGCCCTACTTGTCTGCAGCCTAGTACCACCGATCGGTTTTCACATACGGGACTATCACCCACTATGGTCGGCCTTTCCATGCCGTTTTGTTAACTGATCGACTATCACTGCAAGGCTCTTCCGAATTCGCTCGCCACTACTATCGGAATCTCGGTTGATGTCTTTTCCTCTGGGTACTTAGATGTTTCAGTTCTCCAGGTTCGCTTCGTGCACCTATGTATTCAGTGCACGATACCTCTTGCGAGGTGGGTTCCCCCATTCAGAAATCTCCGGATCAAAGCTTATTTGCCAGCTCCCCGAAGCTTATCGCAGGCTATCACGTCTTTCGTCGCCTATCATCGCCAAGGCATCCACCATATGCTCTTAGTCACTTGACCCTATAACTTTGGACTCTCTTAGCGAGAATCAAAGCCTGGTTTCAAAGACTGGTGAGGTCTTGCACCTCACGCGTTATGCCGTAATGTGAATATCTTTGGCTGCATCTTGCGATGCAGCTTAGAGAATATTCGTCATTACTAGATAAATTTGCATTCGCAAAATATCTGTTTTGACGCAATCAAAATGTTGCTGGCGGCACGGTGAGTATTTTTCAACTCTTTCCACCAGCAACGCTGATTTCGACTCTATGAATTTTTAAAGAACAGCC
>NZ_JBANEM010000048.1:0-1409 GCF_040187805.1 Comamonas sp. wu1-DMT | reverse complement strand
AAAAAATTGGTGGCTGCGACTGTTTAATAAAAACACAGCACTCTGCAAACACGAAAGTGGACGTATAGGGTGTGACGCCTGCCCGGTGCTGGAAGATTAAATGATGGGGTGCAAGCTCTTGATTGAAGTCCCAGTAAACGGCGGCCGTAACTATAACGGTCCTAAGGTAGCGAAATTCCTTGTCGGGTAAGTTCCGACCTGCACGAATGGCGTAACGATGGCCACACTGTCTCCTCCTGAGACTCAGCGAAGTTGAAATGTTTGTGATGATGCAATCTCCCCGCGGAAAGACGGAAAGACCCCATGAACCTTTACTGTAGCTTTGTATTGGACTTTGAACGGATCTGTGTAGGATAGGTGGGAGGCTTTGAAGTGAGGTCGCTAGATCTCATGGAGCCGACGTTGAAATACCACCCTGGTGCGTTTGAGGTTCTAACCTGGATCCATTATCTGGATCGGGGACAGTGCATGGTAGGCAGTTTGACTGGGGCGGTCTCCTCCCAAAGCGTAACGGAGGAGTTCGAAGGTACGCTAGTTACGGTCGGACATCGTGACGATAGTGCAATGGCATAAGCGTGCTTAACTGCGAGACTGACAAGTCGAGCAGATGCGAAAGCAGGACATAGTGATCCGGTGGTTCTGTATGGAAGGGCCATCGCTCAACGGATAAAAGGTACTCTGGGGATAACAGGCTGATACCGCCCAAGAGTTCATATCGACGGCGGTGTTTGGCACCTCGATGTCGGCTCATCTCATCCTGGGGCTGTAGTCGGTCCCAAGGGTATGGCTGTTCGCCATTTAAAGAGGTACGTGAGCTGGGTTTAAAACGTCGTGAGACAGTTTGGTCCCTATCTTCCGTGGGCGCTGCAGATTTGAGGAAGCCTGCTCCTAGTACGAGAGGACCGGAGTGGACACACCTCTGGTGTACCTGTTGTCACGCCAGTGGCATCGCAGGGTAGCTAAGTGTGGAAGAGATAACCGCTGAAAGCATCTAAGCGGGAAACTCGTTTCAAGATGAGATCTGCCGGGGCCTTGAGCCCCCTGAAGGGTCGTTGTAGACCACGACGTTGATAGGCTGGGTGTGGAAGCGCAGTAATGCGTTAAGCTAACCAGTACTAATTGCCCGTGCGGCTTGACCCTATAACTTTGGGTAAGCCTGGAAAAACAAAAGACAGAACGCAAGTTCTAGTTATGCCGAAATAGCGCAATCGAAAAGCTGATTGAAGACTCTATGAATTCGTTGGATAGAGAGGAGCGTCATTAAGAAGTTAATGGCCACCGATCGATCTGACAAAAAGTTTATGCCTGATGACCATAGCAAGTTGGTACCACTCCTTCCCATCCCGAACAGGACAGTGAAACGACTTTGCGCCGATGATAGTGCGGGTTCCCGTGTGAAAGTAGGTCAT
>NZ_JBANEM010000047.1:0-1437 GCF_040187805.1 Comamonas sp. wu1-DMT | reverse complement strand
CTGCGCGTTCTGCTGCGTCAGATAGTCCATGTCCGCCACCGACTTCCCTACCTGGCTGATCTCCTCGCTTTGTTCGCGCGTGGCCTTGCTGATCTCGGCAATGAAGTCCGCCACGCTGCGCGCCTGGGAGACAATGTCGCCGATATTGCTCCCCGCATCGCTGACCACCAGAGAGCCGGCCTCGATGGTGGCCGTGCTGGCCTGAATCAGCGCCTTGATCTCCTTGGCGGCATCGGCGCTGCGCTGCGCCAGGGCCCGCACCTCACCGGCAACGACGGCAAACCCCCTGCCATGCTCGCCCGCACGGGCGGCCTCCACGGCCGCATTCAGCGCCAGCAAATTGGTTTGAAAGGCAATGCTGTCAATCACGCCGACGATGTCGGCAATGCGGCGGGAGTTGGCCGTGATCGACTCCATGGTGGAGACGATCTGATCCATGGACTGCCCCCCGCGCAAGGCCGCCGCGCTGGCTTCGCTGGCCAGCACGCCGGCTTTTTGCGCCGTATCGGCGCTGGACTGAACCCGGGCCGTGATCTGCTCCATGGAGGCCGAGGTCTGGGCCACATTCACCGCCAGCTGCTCCGTCTGCCCGTGCAGATAGCTGTTGCCCTGCTCAATCTCGTTGCAAGCCTGCTGAACATTGAGCGCCTGCTGGTTCACATCGTCCACCAGCCAGCGGAACATGAGACCGATCTGGTTGACCGTGCGCAGCGTGGTGCCGATTTCATCCGAGCGCTGCAAGTATTCCGTCTGCCGGTTGTTGCCGGTGGCCACGTTCAGCGACTGACGCTTGAGCAGCTCCAGCGGCGTGGCGAACTGGCTCTCGAGCAACAGCGTCATCAGCATCAGGGCCACCGTCATGAAGGCCGCCATCGACAGGAACTGCATCTGGCTTTGAGCCAGCAGCCAGGCCCCAAGCACCAGAGCGCCCCACAAGGCCAGCGAGTTCAGGCGAATGCGCCGGCGCACCCCCATGTGCCGCCAGATCGACAGCAGCTTCCCCAGCCCCTTTTTGGAGACTATGCCTTTGTGCAGCTCAGGCGCGGAACCGCCCTTGTCGCGCATGGACTCATACAGCTTTTGCGCCGCCTCGACCTCTTTGCGCTCGGGCTGGGTGCGCACCGACATATAGCCCTTGGCCTTGTCATTGCGGATGATGGGAATGGCATTGGCCCGAACCCAGTAGTGGTCCCCGTTCTTGCGCCGGTTCTTGACCAGTGCGCTCCAGGGCTCGCCGCTTTTGAGGGTGGCCCACATGTCGGCAAAAGCGGCCGGGGGCATGTCCGGGTGGCGCACCAGATTGTGCGTCTGGCCGAGGATTTC
Organism: Comamonas sp. wu1-DMT; assembly: GCF_040187805.1. Lineage (NCBI taxonomy): Bacteria > Pseudomonadati > Pseudomonadota > Betaproteobacteria > Burkholderiales > Comamonadaceae > Comamonas > Comamonas sp. wu1-DMT. The sequence continues at coordinate 114 of NZ_JBANEM010000047.1, read as the reverse complement.
TTGCGGCTCGAAGCCGCTGACCTCCATGAACGCCTGATTGGCATATTTGATGTAGCTCTCGGTGTCCGTGGTGGACATCAGAGTCGCGTGCTCATCAAAGCTGTACTCCCGCTG
>NZ_JBANEM010000046.1:0-1673 GCF_040187805.1 Comamonas sp. wu1-DMT | reverse complement strand
GGAGATCAAGCAGCTCATCACCACCAGCGTGGACAATGTGCAGTCGGGCTCGCAGCAGGTGGAGCTGGCGGGCCAGAGCATGAGCGAGATCGTGGCCAGTGTGCGCCGTGTCAGCGACCTGATCGGCGAGATCACGGCCTCGTCCACCGAGCAGCGCGACGGCATCAATCAGGTCAACCAGGCGGTGAGCAATCTGGACCAGATGACGCAGCAGAACGCGGCGCTGGTGGAGGAATCCAGTGCGGCGGCGCTGTCCATGCAGGAGCAGGCGCGTCGCCTGGCCGAAGTGGTCTCAGTCTTCAAGCTGGGCCATGAAACCGGCTATGCCAAGGTTGCAGCACCCCTGCGCTCGGCCAGCCGCGCCATGCCGGCCATGGCGCCGGTGAAGCAGACTGCTGCTGCAGCCAGACCCGCGATCAAGAAAGCGCCTGCTGGCCCGGCACCTACGGCACTGAGTGCCAGCAAGGCCAAGCCAGCCGCGGACTCCGACGATGGGGACTGGGAAACTTTCTAAACCGCAGGCTGACACCCGCTTGCAGGCCCGCCGCTTCTGACAGGAGGCTGCGGGCTTTTTCATTCTGGATTGTCAACTCCAGCCTTGCCGAAAAGCGGGAAAGTACTGAGAACATCAGTTGTGCGCAATGCGCAAAGCAGTTGTAACAATTATTAATATATTGATGCAGCTCTCGGGAGAGCATCCCGAAGAGGTGGAGGGAGGACGTCAGGGGCCAGGAATTGACCGCCAGAGTCATGCACAAGCCAGCCCGTAGTTCACGATGCGGACGTGCCTGTGTGTGTGGGTTCTTTTGTCTGGATTGGTTGGTTCATGAAGTTGTTTCAATTCACCGTGGCCCGGAAGCTGTGGGCATTGGTGATCGGTCTTTTGGCGGGGATGTTGTTGCTGGTGGCAGGCAGCCTGGCTTATTCCAAACGTGTCAACGAGGGCGTTCTTACGGCGGTGGTGGAGGCGCAGACGGCTGCTGCGCAGGCCAAGGAGTGGCGCATCCTGACCCAGATGAGCATGGATCGCTTCACGGCAGCTGCCATGTCCACGGAAGAGAATCTGGTCGAGCACCAGTACAAGGCCATGGCCGGCCTGATCGCCAGCATCAACGAGTTGCGCGACAAGGTGCTGGCACAGGTTCATACCCAAGAGGCCAAGGGCCTGATGGCCGATGTGAACACGCATAGAGATGCCTTGTTTGCGGTGAACAAGGAGGTGGATCAGGCTCGTCAATCCAAGGATTTCGAGCGTTCGCAAAAGTTGATCGAAGAGCGGCTCAATCCCATGGCGCAAAAGTACTACGCGGCCCTGGATGCCTATGTGCAACTGCAGGACCGCTACCGGGTTCAGGCGCTGGAGCTGGGTGAGTCCAGCCGCTCCAAAGCCTATGTGGTGATAGCCGTCGCTTGCGGCGTCATCATGTGTTTGGGATTGGTGACTGGCCTGCTCATCATGCGCTCCATCACCCGGCCTCTTGTCAAGGCCGTGGAGCTGGCAGATGCGATCGCCGAGGGCGATCTGAGTTTCAGAAGCGGGCATGGCAGCGAAGACGAACTGGGGCATCTGCACCAGTCCCTGAACGCCATGGCCGAGCGCCTGCGCTCCGTCGTCGGCCAGGTGCGCTCGGGCGTGGAGTCCGTCTCTTCGGCTTCGGGCCAGATTGCCACGG
>NZ_JBANEM010000045.1:0-1681 GCF_040187805.1 Comamonas sp. wu1-DMT | reverse complement strand
CCCGGTGCTCAAAAGCGCTCCTGAGGGCTTCTACGGCCTTTTGCGAGCGTTCCCCTTTGACCTCGAACATCACACGATCGCCCTGGCGACCTCCCCACTGGACAGCGCCGAACTCGTGACCTGAGCCGTCTTTGATGGCGAGTCGTTCCCCGAAAGTGTGGAAGCCCTTGGTCTTATTGAAGCCCGCGACAAGCCCTACCTGGTCGAACAGTATCTGCATCAGATCGTCCGGTTTTGGGCCCGTCATGGTGGCCGTATATGCGTCAAATCGGACCATCACTTACCCCCCCTGGTTTTAGACCCAACTTTTAAAGCCTTCGGCCTGACCCTGCTTGGACTTTGTGCTATATCTTTCGTAGCTTTCGGGTCGTACCTGACCCCCCTGTTAGATATGGGGGTTGGCGGCGTTGCCGCCGCCGCGGTGCGCGCTCCCGCTGGCGCTCCGCTGCGGCGCCTACGCTGCACCTTTTCCACCTCCGCCAGAAGCGGTGCTGTAGCCCTGTCGAAGTCATCCAGGACAAGCCCCAACTGCGTTTCGATGCGAGCCTGTGCATCGGACAGCCTCTCGATGGACTGTTCCTTCACCTGGGCTTTCGCCTTCTCTGCTGCCTCCAAAACCACGATGAGGCGCTCAAACACTGGCGCGGCCTGTTCCAATACCTCAGAGATCATCGAGCTCTGGCTGTTGCCTGTGAGTTCTGAGATGCGCTTGAGCTGGAGAGCCGTCACAGGCTCCAGGTTCACAGTGATGCGTGGGCGGATGGTAGTCATAGGTGCATCGTAAGCGCGAAAGTGCTGCACCTCAATACCTGTTTTACATGGCGCGCGACGAACGGCGTGCTTTGCTGCTTTCCCACCACCGCGACGAACGGCGTGCTTTGCGAGGGCTTCGGGTTACGCTGCGCACAGCACCTCTGGCACTGCCTTGCAAGAGTTGACATCAGGGGCTTTGCCCCCGATACCCCCACACCGTGGACAAACCATCGACAGGGAACGCTGCACGGCGTCAGCGCAAGCTTGCCACCCTGCCGCGTTCCCTATCGGCCCTTGGCCTGATCGTTGAGGATCTCGGAGATCGTGAGCCCAACACAGTCCCATCCACCAAGGTCTGCTGCAAGGCTCGTGAGGTGCGCACCGTACTGCTTACACATCCAACGCAGTGCTGTTTCTCGGTCGCTGAGGCGGTACACAGTGCCTGCTGGGTGCGGGTCGATGTGCTTCTCCAGAACGCGGGCTGCTATGTCCCTGGTCCACCTGGAAGCCCCCCAAACGTCCATTGGCGAGAGCTTCGCAAAGGCTTCCTTTGCGTCCTTGGCTGGGCGTACCTGGACTTCAATTCGGGCCCAGTCTGGCTTGTTCAAATGCGCGTACTCGGGCTGCAAACCCTTCTCGTAGAGGCGCATGCGTACAGGGCTGCTTTGGCTGCCCAGGTAGAGGGTGCGCCCCTTCTCTGGGAAGTCGTCCCAATCCCCTGCTTTGCCCCCCATGATGCGGCGTTCCTTCTTGACCTCAATGGATGGCCCCAGGAGTGCTTCAAACGCCCCAGGAGCGTCAAAATCGGCGCAGGCATCCACTCGGGTCACCCGGTGCTCAAAAGCGCTCCTGAGGGCTTCTACGGCCTTTTGCGAGCGTTCCCCTTTGACCTCGAACATCACACGATCGCCCTGGCGACCTCCCCACT
>NZ_JBANEM010000043.1:0-2497 GCF_040187805.1 Comamonas sp. wu1-DMT | reverse complement strand
CTGTTAATTTCCACGCAAAACTGACCCGCCATTTCCATCTCAAACTGACCCACTCCTTGACTTGAGCCGTAAGGCTCAAGATGTGGATTAGGTTTTGTTTCTCTCCTTCTTCATGGGCGGTTGTTGGACTGCACTGCTGTGCTTGAAGCGGTAGCTATCGTTGCCTGTTTCCAGAATATGGCAGTGGTGGGTCAGGCGGTCCAGCAGGGCCGTGGTCATCTTGGCATCACCAAACACGCTGGCCCATTCGCTGAAGCTCAGGTTGGTGGTGATGACTACGCTGGTGCGTTCGTAAAGCGTCGAGAGTAGATGAAACAGTAGCGCACCACCAGATGAGCTGAAGGGCAGATAGCCCAGCTCATCGAGTATCACCAGATCCGTATGCACCAGCCTGTGGGCGAGCTGTCCGGCTTTGCCTTGCACTTTCTCTTGCTCCAGGGCATTAACTAACTCAACAGTAGAGAAGAAGCGCACCCTTTGACGGTGGTGCTCAATGGCCTGAATACCCAGTGCTGTAGCAATGTGCGTCTTGCCCGTGCCAGGTCCACCGACAAGCACCACGTTGTTAGCCTTCTCGATGAACTCACAGCGATGAAGGCTGCGTACCAAGGCTTCATTGACTTCACTGTGTGCGAAGTCAAAGCCTGCCAGATCTCTGTAGACCGGGAACCTGGCGACCTTGAGTTGATAGGCAATGGAGCGCACTTCTCGCTCAGCACTCTCGGCCTTGAGCAGTTGCGACAGTATGGGGTGTGCTGCTTCAAATGCTGGTGAGCCTTGCTCTGCAAGTTCTGTCACGGCATGGGCCATGCCAAACATCTTGAGTTGGCGCAGCATGATGATGATCGCAGCAATGGCGGGGTCATGACGCATGGCGCACCTGTCGGAGTTGGTCATAGCGCACGACGTTGGCTTGTGGCTCAACGATCAAGGCCAAGGCTTGGGGTGAATGGATGGGGTCAGGCTCCGGTGTTCCATCAATGAGGCGGTGCAAGATATTGATGATGTGGGTCTTGCGGGGTGCGCCATCCTCCAGTGCCAACTCGACAGCGGCCAGGACGGCTTGCTCATCGTGCTGCAATACCAAGGCAAGAACTTCCACCATCTCGCGATCGCCGCCAGGTTGCTTCAGGAGCAAAGCTTGCAGTCGTTTGAATGCGTCTGGCAACTCGACAAACGGCGCACCGTTGCGCAATGCGCCAGGCTTGCGCTGCAATACGGCCAGGTAATGGCGCCAGTCATAAACCGTACGCCCAGAGCCTTGGTGATTGCGCTCAATGATGCGCGGGTGTTCGCAGACGAACTGACCTTCGGCCACGACAACCAGGCGGTCGGCATAAACCTGCAAGCTCACGGGCCTGTTGGCATAAGAGGCCGGCACGCTGTAGCGATTGCGCTCGAAGTGAACTAGGCAGGTGGGAGAGACTCGTTTGGCATGCTCGACAAAGCCGTCAAACGGCCGAGGCATGGGCATCAAAGTTGAGCGTTCTTGCTCCCACACATCAGCAAGTGAGCCAGGCAATTGGCCATGCGCAATCTCTTGCCATAACTGCTGACACCGTTGCTCTAGCCAATCGTTGAGGGCACTGAGTGTCGGAAACGCTGGTACAGATTGCCAGATACGATGGCGAGCGTCCCGAACATTCTTCTCGACCTGTCCCTTCTCCCATCCCGAGGCCGGATTGCAAAACTGTGCCTCGAACAGGAAATGGCTGGCCATAGCACTGAAGCGGGCGTTGACCTCTCTGAGCTTGCCACGGCCGACACGATCGACGGCTGTGCGCATGTTGTCGTAGATCCCCCGCCTAGGGACGCCTCCAAACACCGCAAAGGCACGGTTGTGGGCATCGAACAGCATCTCATGGGTTTGCAGGGGATAGGCCCGCAGATAGAAGGCTCGGCTGTGGCTGAGCTTGAGGTGAGCCACTTGCAGCTTGGTGCGTACACCCGCGATGACAGCACAATCCTCGCTCCAATCAAACTGGAAGGCTTCTCCAGCGCCGAAGACCAGGGGCACAAAAACGCCTCGCCCTGATGTTTGCTCAGCCACATGACACTGAGCCTTCCACACTCTGGCAAAGGCAGCGACTCGGTTGTAGGAGCCGGTATAGCCCAACCCCTGCAAGTCCACAAACATCTGCTTGATCGTGCGCCGCTGCTTGCGAGAGCGGTTGACTTCTGTACGCAGCCAGCCTGACAGCTTGCTGGCGTAGGGGTCGAGCTTGGTGGCAATGGTGCGCTGTGCAAGTTGAGGTTGCACAACGTCGGAGCGCAAATACTTGCGGATGGTATTGCGAGAAAGCCCAGTTCTGCGGGCGATCTCTCGGATGGACAGGTGCTCACGCAGAGCCCAGCGCCGGATGACACTCAAAGTGGCCACGTCAATCACTCCTGGTCTCCTGCTGCACAAGAAAGCAGCAGGCTAGGGTTAATGCGTGGGTCAGATTGAGATGGAAAAACCGGGGGCTAGTGGGTCACTTCTGGGTGGAAATCAACA
>NZ_JBANEM010000042.1:0-5470 GCF_040187805.1 Comamonas sp. wu1-DMT | reverse complement strand
GGGGTCGTTTGCGGGAGGGGGCGGAATCCTACGCTAAGGCTTTGGCCAGCGATATTCTCCGGTGAGATTGATGTGTTCCCATCCGAGCGGCGAAACATGGGCCAAGAGATCGGGCGATAGCAGCTTTCCATCGCGTTTCTGGTTTGCAACGACCTCGCCGAGCTTCATGGTGTTCCAGAAGATGATGATGGCGGCGAGCAGATTCATGCCGGCGATGCGGTAATGCTGGCCTTCGGCGGAACGGTCGCGGATTTCACCGCGGCGGTGGAAGCTGATTGCCCGCTTCAGCGCATGATGAGCTTCGCCTTTGTTGAGCCCGATCTGGGCACGCCGTTGGAGTTCGGCATCCAGAATCCAGTCGATCATGAACAGGGTGCGCTCGACGCGACCGACTTCCCGCAGGGCTGTCGCGAGCTCGTTCTGCCGCGGATAGGAGGCGAGTTTCCGCAGAATCTGGCTTGGCGCGACGGTCCCGGCAGCAATGGTGGCGGCGATGCGCAGGATGTCGGGCCAATTGCGCTCGATCATGGCTTGGTTGACCTTTCCGCCGATCAACGCTCGCAGGTGCGCCGGGGCGGCCGACGGATTGAACGCGTAGAGCCGTTTGGATGGCAGGTCGCGGATGCGCGGAGCGAACCGGTAGCCGAGAATGGCACATGCGGCAAAGACGTGATCGGTGAAGCCGCCCGTGTCGGTGAACTGCTCGCGGATATGGCGTCCAGCATCGTTCATCAGCAGGCCATCGAGGATGTAAGGCGCTTCGCTTGCCGTTGCAGGAATCACCTGGGTTGCGAACGGCGCATATTGGTCGGAGACGTGGCTATAGGCTTTCAGGCCCGGGGTATTGCCATATTTCGCGTTGACCAGGTTCATGGCCTCACCTTGCTCTGTAGCGACGAAGAACTGTCCGTCGCTCGAAGCCGACGTGCCCATGCCCCAGAACCGGGCCATGGGTAACGCTGCCTGTGCCTCGACCACCATGGCCAGCGCCCGGTCATAGGCTTCGCCCTCGACATGCCACCGTCCAATGCGGATCAATTCCCAGAAGGTGTGGGTGTTTGTCGCATCCGCCATTTTGCGCAAGCCGAGGTTGATCCCTTCCGCCAAGATAACGTTCATTAGCCCGATCCGGTCAGCGCAGGGTGCTCCTGTGCGCAGATGGGTGAACGCTTCGGTGAAGCCGGTCGCCGCATCCACCTCCAGCAGGAGATCGGTGATGCGCGTGGGCGGGATCTGCTTGTAGAGATCGAGCACCAGATCTTCGGCGCCTGTCGGCGCGGCGGCTTCGAGTTTCTCGATATGCAGAACGCCGTTTTCAATCGACCCGCCCGGGATCGTGCCTGCGCGAGCGGCACGGCCAAGCTCGCGCAACCGCATGTCGAGGCGAGCTTGCCGGTCTGCCAGCCATTCCTCCGGCCGCAATGGCACAGCGAGACGACCGCCTTCCGCGATGGATTGTGCCGGAACGAGTGCGTGTTTCAGATCGCCATAGCGCCGGGACCTAGTAAGCCAGACATCTCCGGAGCGGAACGCATCGCGCAGATGGAACAGCACCGCGATCTCCCATAGGCGAGCGTCGCCAGCCCTCTGGGCCCGAAGGTGGCGATGCCATTTCGAGCTGGGCCGCAAGAAGCTGGTCATCGCGGCATCGTTCAAACCGGTACGAAGGGCCGTCACCGCTTCCAGAAGCGGCAGTGCAACGGGCGCAGCTCGCAGATCGAGCAGGCGCAACATGCGTGGAGCGTATCGGCGGAAGCGGTGATAACCGTCGAGCACATGATTGAGCGGATCGTCGGCCATGGTGGCGGTCAGCCTGGTTGCCATTGCAACAAGGGTTTTTAAGCCGTCCCACCCTGACCCACTCGCGATGACATCGCCCAGCGGCTGGCCATCATCCTGTGCATCGACCAGGGCGCCCCCGATCTCGGCGAAGGATTTCAGGGTGTCACGCACCACCCCCGCTTCGTCTGCGACCTTTGCATGGCAAATACGCTCCGAAGCACGGTAGAGACGGCCGACGATCCGGTCGTGGGTTTCGACCACTGCGTCGGCCAACATCGCCTGCCATTCCGAGACGCAAACAGCCAAGATCGCAAGCCGCCTGTCCTCCGGGAGATCGCGCATGCCGTCGGCATAATACCGTTCACCCTGCCTGCGCAGACGAGTCACCCGATGGGCAGGAACGCCGGCAAGCAGATCCTCGGGGAGATCGATGCGTTGCAGATATTCGAGCCGGTCGAGCAGCCGGTTGGCCGACGAAGAGTTCGAGCCAGGCTCGAACTGGCGCAGCCACACAAAACGGGTCACCCGATCATCAGCCGTCTCCTCGAGCAATGCCAGCAACTGTTCTCGGATCGACATAGGCAGCCGACTGGCGATCCTCGTCTCGATGCGTCGCTCGGCATCGACGAGAGCCGCGGCACAAAGCCGCTCGATCGTGGATGTCGCGGGAAGGACAGTGCGGGTGCGTCGGCACTCGGCTACGAAGCGACGGGCGATATCCTCGTTCGACACCGCCATCTCGGCTTCTCGGAACAACCATTCCTTCAGCTCGCTCGCACCACGTCCGGAGAAGGTGCGGAAGCCGTAGAGCCCCCGTAACTCGGCAAGATGCTCGTGCCGTGTTTCCTCGCGGGCAGCATAGTCTACGAGATCGTCGGCACCCAGGCCAAGCTGCGCTCCGATAAATTCGATGACCTCTGCAGGGATCAGTTCGCCTGGAGCCAGCACCCGGCCGGGATAGCGCAGGACACACAATTGCAGGGCGAAGCCGAACCTGTTGTGAGCGCGCCGACGCAGCCTGATATGCCCAAGGTCTTCATCACTCAGCGTATAGTGCTTGAGCAAATCCGTCTGTGAAGTCGGCAAGCGCAACAGCGCGTCTTTCTGCCGATCGGTTAGAGTGACGCGACGCGGCATACATGTTCCTTTTTCAAAATCTGATAGCGTTCAAGACGCTTTGTTTATGAAGCTGGTTGAGATACATTTCCAGAGGTCAATGCAATCGTGGCCGAAGCGCCGCCTCAAACCAACGTTTGTGATACATGCTGATCGGATATGCCCGCGTCTCCAAAGCCGATGGCTCGCAGTCTCTCGACCTGCAGCACGACGCCTTGCGCGCCGCAGGTGTCGAACGGGACAATATCTATGATGATCTTGCTTCCGGCGGTCGTGATGATCGCCCTGGCTTGACTGCCTGCCTCAAGTCATTGCGTGACGGCGATGTGCTGGTGGTCTGGAAGCTCGATCGCCTCGGACGATCGCTTGCCCATCTGGTCAACACGGTGAAGGAGCTGTCAGACCGCAAGATCGGCCTGCGGGTTCTGACTGGAAAGGGCGCTCAGATCGACACCACGACTGCGTCCGGTCGCATGGTGTTCGGAATCTTCGCCACCTTGGCCGAGTTCGAGCGGGATCTGATCCGAGAGCGCACCATGGCGGGTCTCGCCTCCGCGAGAGCGCGCGGTCGCAAGGGCGGACGAAAATTCGCGCTCACCAAAGCTCAGGTGCGTCTCGCGCAAGCCGCCATGGCCCAGCGCGATACTTCAGTTTCCGATCTCTGCAAGGAACTCGGCATCGAGCGCGTCACTCTCTACCGATATGTCGGTCCCAAAGGCGAGCTCAGAGACCATGGAAAGCATGTTCTCGGACTTACGTAGCAACTCGTTTCTTTTCGCAGGTTGAGCCACCTCCGCGCTTCATCAGAAAACTGAAGGAACCTCCATTGAATCGAACTAATATTTTTTTTGGTGAATCGCATTCTGACTGGTTGCCTGTCAGAGGCGGAGAATCTGGTGATTTTGTTTTTCGACGTGGTGACGGGCATGCCTTCGCGAAAATCGCACCTGCTTCCCGCCGCGGTGAGCTCGCTGGAGAGCGTGACCGCCTCATTTGGCTCAAAGGTCGAGGTGTGGCTTGCCCCGAGGTGATCAACTGGCAGGAGGAACAGGAGGGTGCATGCTTGGTGATAACGGCAATTCCGGGAGTACCGGCGGCTGATCTGTCTGGAGCGGATTTGCTCAAAGCGTGGCCGTCAATGGGGCAGCAACTTGGCGCTGTTCACAGCCTATCGGTTGATCAATGTCCGTTTGAGCGCAGGCTGTCGCGAATGTTCGGACGCGCCGTTGATGTGGTGTCCCGCAATGCCGTCAATCCCGACTTCTTACCGGACGAGGACAAGAGTACGCCGCAGCTCGATCTTTTGGCTCGTGTCGAACGAGAGCTACCGGTGCGGCTCGACCAAGAGCGCACCGATATGGTTGTTTGCCATGGTGATCCCTGCATGCCGAACTTCATGGTGGACCCTAAAACTCTTCAATGCACGGGTCTGATCGACCTTGGGCGGCTCGGAACAGCAGATCGCTATGCCGATTTGGCACTCATGATTGCTAACGCCGAAGAGAACTGGGCAGCGCCAGATGAAGCAGAGCGCGCCTTCGCTGTCCTATTCAATGTATTGGGGATCGAAGCCCCCGACCGCGAACGCCTTGCCTTCTATCTGCGATTGGACCCTCTGACTTGGGGTTGATGTTCATGCCGCCTGTTTTTCCTGCTCATTGGCACGTTTCGCAACCTGTTCTCATTGCGGACACCTTTTCCAGCCTCGTTTGGAAAGTTTCATTGCCAGACGGGACTCCTGCAATCGTCAAGGGATTGAAACCTATAGAAGACATTGCTGATGAACTGCGCGGGGCCGACTATCTGGTATGGCGCAATGGGAGGGGAGCAGTCCGGTTGCTCGGTCGTGAGAACAATCTGATGTTGCTCGAATATGCCGGGGAGCGAATGCTCTCTCACATCGTTGCCGAGCACGGCGACTACCAGGCGACCGAAATTGCAGCGGAACTAATGGCGAAGCTGTATGCCGCATCTGAGGAACCCCTGCCTTCTGCCCTTCTCCCGATCCGGGATCGCTTTGCAGCTTTGTTTCAGCGGGCGCGCGATGATCAAAACGCAGGTTGTCAAACTGACTACGTCCACGCGGCGATTATAGCCGATCAAATGATGAGCAATGCCTCGGAACTGCGTGGGCTACATGGCGATCTGCATCATGAAAACATCATGTTCTCCAGTCGCGGCTGGCTGGTGATAGATCCCGTCGGTCTGGTCGGTGAAGTGGGCTTTGGCGCCGCCAATATGTTCTACGATCCGGCTGACAGAGACGACCTTTGTCTCGATCCTAGACGCATTGCACAGATGGCGGACGCATTCTCTCGTGCGCTGGACGTCGATCCGCGTCGCCTGCTCGACCAGGCGTACGCTTATGGGTGCCTTTCCGCAGCTTGGAACGCGGATGGAGAAGAGGAGCAACGCGATCTAGCTATCGCGGCCGCGATCAAGCAGGTGCGACAGACGTCATACTAGATATCAAGCGACTTCTCCTATCCCCTGGGAACACATCAATCTTACCGGAGAATATCGTTGGCCAAAGCCTTAGCGTAGGATTTCGCCCTCTCCCGCAAACGACCCC
>NZ_JBANEM010000041.1:0-6662 GCF_040187805.1 Comamonas sp. wu1-DMT | reverse complement strand
CAACACCACGGGCGTGATGGTTGCGGTCGATGGGACTGAAATGCCTTTGGTCGAAGGCTACTGATCAAGCACCAGACGCAAAGACGGATATCGCCTTCTGCGGCCAAGATGGCTTCCTGGCCAGCAGTGATATCCGAGCCGCGAACCGGGATGGAGCTGTCCGCCCCGCCCTTGACGCCGAACTTGCCCGCATCGTTGCCCACGCTGGCATTGACCCCCACGGCCTGGCCGTCATGGTGGGCGCTGTTGCGCAGGTCGCTGGTGGTGAGCACCCCTGCGGTGCTAACCTGCTCCAGCGCCGTCTGGTTACTGGCGATGGCGGCGCTCTTGAAGTCGGGCTTGTGCACTTCGGGCCGGGCCCGACAAGCGTGGTTCGCTCCTCTACTCCTTCCTGAGCGAAGAGCACAGGACTGCTAGCGACCCAGAGCAGCCATTGAGATTCAACAGATTCGAGCTGCCTCAGTAGATTGCCTTCGTGTTTGCAGATGCCTGAGTCAAAGATCCCTGCGAATGAGTGCACCCTTGAATAGCACCGGGCCAGTCGGCCCAGTTGAACTGGGTACACCGCCTTTGGGCTCCAGGCTGATGGCCAGGGCCGGGATTGCTTTCACATCGGTCTCTTGCGCAGTGAGTTGCTCAAGCTTTCCATCACCCATGACCCCCAGGGAGCGTGGCGCGCCCTGCTGAGGCAAGGCCCACAATTGCAGAGACTTGTTATCAGCCTCCTTGAAGCCGCTCACGCGTTGCAATACCAGTTGCTGGTGCCGGGGATCGAAGGTCACCAGCATGGACGCATCAGCCTTGCCATCGGCGAGCACCGCCACATATTGAATTTGGGGGGCCGCCTGCAATTCAGCCTGCGCCATCTGGAGTTGAGTCTGTAACGCAGACAATTTCTGCTGCGAGGTATCCCTGAGCCCTTGATGCGACCAAAGCCCCACCGAGATAGCCGCCACCGTGGCCAAACCGCCTGCCAGTGCCAGTCCACGCCACCACGCGAGTGTCAGCCATGCCGACTTCGATGCGGCTTCACGCTGTCGGGCCAACTTGGCTTTAGCTGTTTCGGCCTGCAGCAGGTTGGCAATGCGTGTCCAGACTACCGCGTCGGGCTGCACCGGAGTCTGGACTTCGGAGAAGGCCGACCAGCGGCCTTGCCACAGCAAGGCTGCCGCACGCACCTGAGGATATTCGCGTGCCAGTTGCTCAAACCGACGGCGTGCCCCTCCGTGCAAAGTTCCCAGTGAATAGGAGGCAGCCAGGCGGTCAAGTAATTCAGGGTTTTGGGTCAGATTCATGATGTCGACTCCTGGCACTCAGACGTGGCGCGCCATGCATTTGCGCAACTGTTCCAAGCTTCGGCGCATCCAAGTCTTGACGGTGCCCAGCGGCAGCTTCAGGCTGCTGGCCAGTTCGCTATGACTTAAATCATTCAGATAGGCCAGGCTCACCACCTGGCGCTGTGGCTGCTCCAGCTTTTCTAGACACTGATGCAAGACCACGGCTTGTTCACTGGCCTCCACCAATTGCATTGGTCCTTGCGCGTCCTTGTCCTGGGGCAACTCCTCAAAGTCCTCAATCGGTAAATTGAGATGCAGGCGCTCGGCTCTGCGCCGGCGCAAAAAGTCCAGGGCCCGGCTGCGCACCAGCATGCCCATCCAGGCCAGGGGTGGGCTGAGTGAGTCCCGGTAGGCCCCCGCACTGCGCCAGATTCCCAGAAAGCTCTCTTGCAGCACATCCTCGGCCCACTCCTTGTTTCCGAGTATGCGCAAAGCTAGGCCATACAGACGCGAGGCGGTCTGGTCGTACAGCAGCTTGAGAGCAACCTCATCCCGGGCTGCTACGCGGTCGATCAAGTCCATCAGTTGGTTGTCCGGTGTTTGGGCGCTCATGCAGCCATTTTGATCAGTAGGACCTGCTTCATGTTGTGCTGTTGGATAACTGCCAAGGCATGTTGCAGTTTCTGGTAATCACCTATACGCAGCAACCCAGCCACTGGATTTGGAGAACGCGCGAAATGGCTGAAACAAATTTTCAAAAACTTGAATCCACCGCGCCAAAGGATGCGTATTCCAAGTGTCGGACATCGCAAAGGCCGACAGATCCCCACATCCAATTAGGAGTCATCATGAGCATCCATCTGTTTGAAGGCCATGCCTCGCCCAGGGCCTCGCGTCGCGGATTTCTTGGCGCCACCGGCACTTTGTCGGCCGTGGCGGTCGCCATGTTGGCAGGCAACGAGGCTCTGGCCCAAGGCATGGGCAATGACCCAGCCAAGGATGTATCCATCCTCAATGTGGCCCTGGGGCTGGAGCATGAGGCCATCAACGCCTACCAGTTGGGTGCTGGTAGCGGCCTGCTGCAAAAGCCCGTGCTGGATGTGGCCCTGCTGTTCCAAAGCCATCACAAGGCCCACCGTGACGCTCTGATTGCCACCATCCAGAAGATGGGCGGAAAGCCGGTGGCCGAGGCCTCGATGCAGACCTATGCCGACTCTCTCAAGGCCGCAACCCTCAAGAGTCAGGCCGATGTGCTCAATCTGGCCGCAAGACTGGAGCTTGGCGCGACCAATGCCTACCTGGGCGTCATTCCAGCTTTCGAAAACCGTGACCTGGCCAAGGTCGCAGGACGCCTGGCCGCCGATGAAACCATGCACTACACGGCCCTGATCTCGGCTCTCGGCCGCCCCTTGCCAAGCAATGCCTTGTCATTTGGCAGCTGACCTGGCGAAGCCCCGAGTACCGGGCAGTCTCGCCCGGTGCATTTTTTCATCTTGTTTGAGGGAATACTCATGATGCATCGACACACACTTTCGCTGACCGCTCTGTGCCTATCCGCGCTTGGCCTGAGCGCTTGCTCATCCATGGGCTCTCACTCCATGTATTCACAAGCCGAACTTCCGGCTACCGTGCAAGTGCCCGCAGGGCACAAAGTGGCCATGGAGACCGTGGGTGTTGGCCAGATCACCTATGAGTGTCGGGCCAAGAAGGACATGGCAGCCGAGCACGAATGGGTGTTTGTAGGCCCTGATGCCAAGCTGCAAACGCGAAGCGGTACGGTCATCGGCAAATACTGGGGTCCGCCAGCGACTTGGGAGAACAACGACGGCTCCAAGGTCACTGCCACGCAGCTTGCCGTGGCTCCTGCCGGAGCGGGCAATATCCCGCTGCAGCTGGTCAAGGCAAATCCTGCCACCGGCATGGGAGCCATGCAGGGGGTGACCTATATCCAGCGTGTTGCAACCAAGGGGGGCGTCGCGCCGAGCATGGCCTGCGGAGCTGCGAATCTGGGCAGCAAGCAGATCGTGGAATATCAGGCCGACTATATTTTTTGGAAAGCGGTTTGACGGTAAGACTAGGAGCGCACCTTACCTGTCAGCGATTGATTGGGAGGTGCGCTTTTTTTGTATTGATCACTCGATGCCGCGCAAGCGCAACACGCTCTCGTTGCATACGACCGTACGCCAATAGCCGGTAGCAGCCAGCCACCGAGGGCTGGTCACGACGCCTAGCTGCCAGTCATGGCCGCATTTGAGGATTCAACCAAATCCATGCCGCGATCCCTAGGGCGATCCACAACACGATGATCATGACCGCCCCTGCGCGACTACTCGGCTTCGACCCATTTTCAGTCATCCATGCATCGGCTTGAACGCGGCATTCAGCCAGAACTGATTCGGGTAGCATCTTGACCGTCAGCCAAATCAGCGCTGGAAGCAAGAGGATATCGTCCACATATCCAAGAACCGGGATGAAATCAGGAATCAAATCGATCGGACTGAGCGCATAAGCCACTACAAACAACCCCAGAGCCTTCGCATACCAAGGCGTACCAGGGTGTTTCCCTGCAAACCAGAGTGTCACTCCATCGCGCTTGATCCGCCTTGCCCAAACCTTTAGGTGTTCACTGATATTCATGGAAGCTTCTCAGGATGAGCCATGATTTTCTCATCAATACCAAGACCGCTTTTGGCCGCTCCCAGTCATACGCACCGAAGCAGCACCCTCCTCTGAGTCAATCGCGCGATGACCGATGAATCACCGATCCACACAGTCCACAAGCGCGTTTGCCAAACCTTCCTGAGGCACTGGAAGGCCCACAACAACGCCTACCCAAGCTGATCAAGATGACGCCCGAAGAGCTGCGGCAGTTCAACATCGTCAACTCCTTCGGCAAGCCCAATGAGCTGTGGGGCGTCCCAATAGAAATCGACCGCAACACCACGGGCGTGATGGTTGCGGTCGATGGGACTGAAATGCCTTTGGTCGAAGGCTACTGATCAAGCACCAGACGCAAAGACGGATATCGCCTTCTGCGGCCAAGGTGGCTTCCTGGCCGGCAGCAATATCCGAGCCGCGAACCAGGATGGAGCTGTCCGCCCCGCCCTTGACGCCGAACTTGCCCGCATCGTTGCCCACGCTAGCATTGACCCCCACGGCCTGGCCGTCATAGTGGGCGCTGTTGTGCAGGTCACTGGTGGCGAGTGCCCCCGCGGTGCTGAAGCGGTTCTTGCCCTGCTCCAGCGCTGTCTGGTTGCTGGCGATGACGGCGCCCTTGATAACTGGCTTGTGTACTTCGGCCGGGCCCAGCAAGCGTTGTGCGCTCCCCAGCACCCTTTTGACTTCCGAGCACAGGTCCGCTAACGAACTCAGCTTTGGGTCCGTGGCGGGAGTCACCCGACCACTTCTCTCGAATGGAGTCCTGCTGAGCGGTTCGTATCTGGGGCCTCGGTGAACACCACCGAAACAAGCCCGCCTGTAGATGTGCAGTCTGTCCTTGCTCGGTGAATGCTTCAAGGCTCGTGCCCACCAATCGCTGGTTACACAACGACGGAGGCAGAGATATGCAAGGTCAACGCTTGACTTGCCGGAAAGTCCCTGTAGACCCAAAGCAGTCCATAGAGATACCAGTCTCGGCACCCGCAAGGTGACGCTCGTGAGATTTACTGCGCAGTTACTTTCGCATTGAAACGGGATTGCTAGGTCATCGCGTGCTCCAAGTATTCCTTCGCATTGCTCGGCCGACACCTATTAAGTATTTCTTTTAGTTTCTCTCTATTCGAATAGGTATCCTTAATCTGCGCGAATGCTTGCGCAGTTGGCTCGACCTTTGAAACAGCCGCTGCCACTGAGGTAAGCCTCAAAAGGGAAATCATCTTTTGCCGCATCCTTCCTATCGCTACCTCCTCTAAGCATATTGGATTGATCACGACCTTTGGCTTGATCGGAAGTTCAGGGCCGAGCTCAACGTAATGAATAAGCGTCGAAAGGAACACGCATGAGCGCGTTTCAGGAGGCAGATATTTCTCGGATGCTCCATCCGAAAGCTTCTGATACAAAGTAAAAAGTGTGAGAGAGGCGAGTACGCAGAGCTCTATCAATTGAGTATCGTTGGCCAGTGTAGCCTTGGGTAGCCACCCCAGTTGTGTAGCAACACCTGTGTTTTGGGTGATCCATGCACCCGCAGCGTATCCACTGACGTGATCGGCGTCGAGTTCGATTGCCCTGCGATCTGCATCCGACATTTTTTTGACGAGATCCAAATAACCGCAATGTCCCCCTACGACATGTGCAAATTCATGACCAAAGAGGTAAAGCATCGTCATCCTGAGCAGTTGCTGGTACCGACTGATCCCTTTGGGGGTGGCTGGCATTACAGAAAAGAGATCTTCAAGAGAAGACGTCTTTGATTTTGAAGCGCCCTCCTGCTCTATGGCGGCGATTTCGCAGCACAGTGATGCAGCAAGCAGGATCGCGCCGTAATTTATGGAAATGACGAATGATTCATTACGCCCACCTGCTGACGCGTTGAAATCCACTCTCTCACGAAAGCCCCAGGACAACCCAATTGGCATCTCAGGCGCAAAGAATTTTGACAAAAATTGTCGAACTAAGCCACGGGGAGGTGAGTAATGCTGCACGCTTGGTAGCGTGAGTCGTAGAAAATCTGATATATCCGCTACTGCGGAGGTCGCAGCCGATATCTTTCGATTCTCGTATATTCCTAACGCCTTTATGACCTCGGACGCATCTACCTCATTGGGAGGCAGCACTGGCACCCATTTATGCGTTCCACTGATTTCGGAGTACTTTTTTCTCATATTTCTCAATGATCGGAATTTAAAATTTCAGGAAATTGATTTCCTGTCGTCATGTCAAGCTATGAAAGTGTTATTGCAGAGGCAGCCGGTCGCCTAGACAGGTTGTCTTTGTCTCAGGCAACTTGCCCTCTCAAGCAAGCTGATTGTCTACTCCCAGACCGATGAGATCCAAGGTGTAGGTGAAACGCTGAAAGCTTCGCTCGGCCGCTCGGCCGCTCGGAGCAAAGGGAAATCATATGGCCAACCGCCTTGCCTCGACTCTAGACATTCCGTAGCCGCCGATCGCAGCTGACCACTTGTGGCCGTTCCCAGTCATACGCACCGGAGCAGCACCCTCCTCTGAGACAATCGCGCGATGACCGATGAATCACCGATCCACACAGTCCACAAGCGCGTTTGCTACACGTTCCTGAGGCACTGGAAGGCCCATAACAACGCCTACCCCAAGCTGATCAAGATGCCGCCCGAA
Source organism: Comamonas sp. wu1-DMT (assembly GCF_040187805.1). Taxonomy (NCBI): domain Bacteria; kingdom Pseudomonadati; phylum Pseudomonadota; class Betaproteobacteria; order Burkholderiales; family Comamonadaceae; genus Comamonas; species Comamonas sp. wu1-DMT. The sequence goes on along the minus strand of NZ_JBANEM010000041.1, from coordinate 96 downwards.
GAGCTGCGGCAGTTCAACATCGTCAACTCCTTCGGTAAGCCTGATGAACTCTGGGGCGTCCCAATAGAAGTCGACCCCAACACCACGGGCGTGATG
>NZ_JBANEM010000040.1:0-7303 GCF_040187805.1 Comamonas sp. wu1-DMT | reverse complement strand
TTAGAATACCGGCCTGTCACGCCGGGGGTCGCGGGTTCGAGTCCCGTCCACTCCGCCAGATTCAAAAAGCCGCAATCAAGCAATTGATTGCGGCTTTTTTCTTGTCTGTGGCGCTCTGGCAGATTTGATGTGCTCCTGACTTTCTAGCAAGATACCCTTGCCATGCAAGTGCTATGGCGATACGCTATCGTTCACCCTTACAGATGTTGACAAAAGTTTTCCATGCGGGAACTTTTGCTGCCAATCGGTACACCATCTTGTCACCATTGGGCCTGCTTCCCGGTGACTGTCTCATCCCTTCATTGTTGTTCGTTTAACCACAGCTCCTTCGATCCATGCGTCCGGCGTCTTCCTTTCTGCTGTCGCTGCTGATGTTTGCCTCCATCATCGGGGTGCAACTCATCGCCATGTGGCCGGCAGGTTCGCAAGATGTGGTGGCCATGGCTTATGTACTCGACGCAGAGCCGCACGAATACGGTGTCGATGTGCTGCAGGAGTTCGAGGACGATGTGGAAGAAGATACGGTGGAGTTCTCCATTCACCGTCCACATCGCACTGCCGAGCTCAATCCGGCCCAGGATGATCGCAATGAATTGTTTGGCCCTCCTGAAGCGGTAGCTGTAGGTGTGGCCGATGTCCGGGTGCCTCCTCAGGGGCATGTGGTGCACCCGACTCATCCCTGGCCGGAAAGCATGTTGCGTCCGCCAAGTCTCGGCCTGCCGCAGGCAGGCTAGCTCCAGCTCAGCTGACGTCATCACGTCAGAACGTTTGCGCTGGGCTTTTTAGACCCCCGATACCTGCCGCCCGTTATTCCAGCGCCTGCTGGCCTGGAATGTGCTTGTCTGCAGAGCATGGCTCTGAGACAGGTCTGGGGCGGCTTCACCTGCTCAGGTGTAACTGATCCTGCATCGCATGCGGCGGCCACCGCATGTGCATGACGGGTTTCCGACCCTTTCCTCACTTTATCTGCCCTCAAGAAGGCAGCTGTGTTCTATGTTCAATAGATCGATAGTGCCGGCTTCTTTACCGGCCAAGGCCAGTAAGAATTCTTCTGGCCATACACCATTGCGAAGCCCCAAACGCGTGGCCGTGTTCGGCCTGTGTCTCGCCGCAGCTCTGGCTGCGCATGCTCAGACCAATGCTCATGGCACACCACAAATCAGCAGCACCATTTCAGATCAGGTGCAGCCCAAGCTGACTTTGACGCAGCTGGTGCAGACCGTGCTGGACAACAATCCCGAACTGCGCTCAGTGCAGCAGTCGAGCTTCACGGCTCAGGCCGCCGTGGTCAGCGCTGGCGCGCTGCCCAACCCCAAGCTGGAGTGGAGTCGCGGCGACAACAAGGCGCGTCTGGCATCGGCCACGCCCGGCAATGTGCAGACCATGGGGATCTCGGTTCCCATAGAAATGCCTTCCGTGCGCGCTGCTCGTATCGAGGCGGCGCAAGCCGGGCAGCGAGCATCCGTGCACCAGATTGCTGCGTCGCGCAATGCACTCGTGGCCCAGGTCAAGCTCAAGGCCTACGAGGTGGTGCTGCGACAGGCGCAGGCACAGGCCGCCTACGATGCCGTCAAGCTGCTGGAACAGGCCCATGAGCGTGTACGCGTGCGTGTTTCCAGCGGTGAGGCGGCGCGTTACGAAATCATCAAGGCCGATGCCGAACTGATCAACGCTCGTCAGCAGGAGCAGTCTGCCCGTTTGCTGGCCGAGCAATCCCAGCTCACGCTCAATCGTCTGGCGGCAGGCCAGTTGCCCAATCGCTTTGATCTGGCCCTGTCTCTGCAGGATCCGGTGGAGACAGTGCAGTTGCAGAACATCAACTGGCAGTCCCATCCGGAGCTGCTGCAGCTGCAGTCCGAGGTGGACAAGGCCGAAGCGCAGAAGAACGGTGCCAAAGCCAGCCGTTGGCCGGGTCTTGAGCTGCGTTACGCGCAGACGCGAGAGCCCGATATCCGCAATAACACCATCGGCGTGAGCATGCAGATTCCGCTGTTCGACCAGCGTCGCGGTCCGATTGATGAGGCTGCTTCGGAAGCCGAGCGTGCTCGCCTGCGCATGGAAGGTCGCAAGGCCGAACTTGAGCAGCAAATGTTGCAGGCCTGGAAGGTCATGGAAATGGCGCAGGTGCGCACCAAGGCCCTGAGCGAGGGCGCGGTGCGCGAGGCCGAATCGGCCTTGCGCGTAGCCGAGGCTGCCTACCGCTTCGGCGAGCGCGGCATTCTGGATGTGCTGGACGCCCAGCGCGTGCTGCGCACGGTACGCGCCGATTTGCTTGAAGCCCGTTATCAGCTGCAATCCGCCCGGATTGAACTGGATTTTCTGGCTGGCCGCTATGCCCAGCCTTCCTCGCTTTGAGCTTTCAAAGTCAAGACCACGTTTTCGTATTTTTTGAATTCGCTTTATGTCTTCTCATCATCACTCCAGGACTGCGCGTCCCGCCTCTCTGGTTCTGGCACTGGCGTTGGCCGGGCTGACAACATTGACCCTGACTGGCTGCGGCAAGGAGGAGCCGGCTGCTGCGGTTGCTGCAGCAGATACCAAGGCCGAGCTTGACCCCATGGAGGTGGTTGTCTCAGCCGAAATGGCAACCAACTTCAAGACCGCCGCGGTAACGCAGGCCGAGGTTGCATCGGTGCAGGAAGTTGCCGGTCGCATTGAAGCCAACGAACGCAAGGTCACCCGCATCGGTGCGGCCGTGACAGGGCGTGTGACCGAGGTGCTGGCCGAAACCGGCGATCGCGTCAAAGCTGGTCAGACCCTGGCGCGCGTCGCCAGCCCCGAGCTGACCACGGCTCAACTGGCCTATATGCGTGCCAGCGCCACGGCAACTCTGGCAGAGCGCTCCGTAGAGCGGGCGCGTCAGCTGATTGCTGCCGATGTGATCGGCTCTGCAGAACTGCTGCGTCGCGAATCGGAAGTGCAGATTGCGCGCGCAGAGTTGAGGGCGGCAGGCGATCAGCTCAAGCTGATGGGCTTGTCCGCCGATGCGCTGAGCAGTTTGCGCGCCAAGGGCAATGTGGCCCCGAATGCCGCCATCACGGCTTCTGCTGCAGGTATTGTGATCGAGCGCCAGGTCAGCCAGGGTCAGGTGGCGCAGCCGGGGGACCCTCTGTTCACTGTGGCAGATCTCTCCAATGTCTGGGTGGTGGGCGCCCTGCCCGAGCAAATTGCGCGCAGCGTGCAGACTGGCCAGAACGTGCAGATCGATGTGCCGGCGCTGGGGCTGACCGTCGAGGAGACACCCATCTCGGGCAAGATCATCTACGTGGGTGACACCGTGTCCCCCGAAACCCGCACCGTGACCATTCGCACTCAGGTGGACAACAAAGATCTGGCGCTCAAGCCCCAGATGCTGGCCACCATGAAGATCCAGGGGGCCATGGAGAAGACTCTGGCAATCCCGTCGCTGGCGGTGGTTCGCGAGAACGACAAGGATCATGTCTACGTCAAGAAAGCCGAAAACCACTATCGCCTGACTCCGGTGGAGTTGGGGGCGGCCAGCGGTGGTCTGCGACCTGTGCTCAAGGGGTTGAGCGAAGGCTCCCAGATCGTGGTCGAAGGTGCATTCCACCTGAACAACGAGCGCAAGCGCGCAGAACTGGAGTAAGCCCATGATTGCCTCCATGATTCGTGCCGCGCTATCGCAGCGGCTGGTGGTGGTCGTGCTGGCGCTGGTGATGTGTGGCTTTGGCCTGCGTGCCGCCATGAATCTGTCGGTGGATGCTTTCCCCGATGTGACCAATGTGCAGGTTCAGGTTGCCACCGAAGCCCCTGGTCGTTCGCCCGAGGAGATCGAGCGTTTTGTGACCGTGCCTCTCGAAATCGCCATGACGGGGCTGCCCGGGTTGGCAGAGATGCGCTCGCTCAACAAGAGCGGTCTGTCCATCATCACGTTGGTGTTTACCGATGCGACCGATGTGTACTTTGCCCGGCAGTTGGTGACGGAGCGTCTGATCGAAGTCACGCCACGCATGCCTGAAGGCATCGTGCCGGTATTGGGGCCGGTATCCACCGGCCTGGGTGAGGTCTACCAGTACACGCTGGACCATCCCGATGATGGCAAGCGCGAGCTGACCCAGGCCGAGTTGACGGAGCGTCGCACCATTCAGGACTGGGTGGCGCGTCCGTTGCTGCGATCCATTCCCGGTGTGGCTGAAATCAACTCTCAGGGCGGATATGTCAAGCAGTACCAGGTGCTGGTCGATCCTGCCCGCCTGCGTCACTACAACCTGAGCGTGCGTCAGGTGGTGCAAGCCGTGGCGGACAACAATGCCAATGCCAGCGGCGGCATCCTGCCGCAGGTGACCGAGCAGTATCTGATTCGCGGCGTGGGCATGATCCGCACGCTGGACGATATCGGCAACATCGTGCTCAAGGAGCAGGGAGGAGTGCCGGTCTATGTGCGTGATGTGGCCAAGGTGCAGATTGATGCCGAGGTGCGACAGGGTGCCATCATCAAGGGCGGCTATACCGAGGGCGTTTCGGGCATTGTGCTGATGATGCGCGGCGGCAATGCCAAGGAAGTCGTGACCCGCGTGAAGGAGCGTGTGGAGGAGATCAACTCCAAGGGCATGCTGCCTGGCGGCCTGCAGATCGTTCCTTACTATGACCGTACCGATCTGGTGGATTCCGCTCTCTGGACCGTGGGCAAGGTGCTGATTGAGGGCATCTTCCTGGTGGTGGTGGTGCTGTTCATCTTCCTGGGCGATGTGCGTTCCAGCCTGATTGTGGTGGCGACGCTGATCATCACGCCGCTGACCACCTTCATCATGATGAACAAGTACGGCATTTCGGCCAATCTGATGTCCTTGGGTGGCTTGGCGATTGCCATTGGTCTGATGGTGGATGCCACCGTGGTGGTGGTTGAAAACGTCTTCCACAAGCTGGGGCAGGCGGGCAATTCGCGCGGCGAGCGCATTCGCACCGTGCTGTCGGCCACCGTGGAAGTTGCTACCCCCACCATCTTCGGTATTGCCATCATCATCTTGGTGTTCCTGCCGCTGATGACGCTGCAAGGTATTGAAGGCAAGATGTTCGGACCGCTGGCGCTGACCATTGCCATGGCTCTGGCGATCTCGCTGGCCGTGTCGCTGTTCCTGTCGCCCGTGCTGTGTTCCTACTTCCTCAAGGGCGGTGCCGATCACGATACCAAGCTGATTGGCTTCCTCAAGCGCCACTATCTGCGTCTGCTTGACGGTGCGACTGCACGCAACCGCCTGACGCTGGCCGTGGCCGTGGCTTTGCTGATCGGATCGCTGGGCCTGTTCCCGTTCCTGGGCAAGTCTTTCATGCCGACCATGAAGGAAGGCGCGCTGACACCGCAGATCAACCGCGTGCCCAGCATTTCCCTGGATGAATCCATTCGCATGGAAATGGCTGCCATGAAGGAAGTGGCGCAGGTGCCCGGCGTGAAGTCCGTGGTGTCCAAGCTGGGACGTGGCGAATCGCCAGCCGATCCTGCTGGCCCCAATGAGTCTGACCCCATCGTGCTGCTGGACCCCGAGTCCGAGCGTACCCAGGATGAGATCGACGAAGAGATTCGTCAGCGCCTGTCCAAGATTCCCGGCGTGCAGATTGTGCTGTCCCAGCCCATCTCCGAGCGTGTGGATGAAATGGTGACCGGCGTGCGCTCGCAACTGGCCGTGAAGGTGTTCGGGGACGAGCTTGAAGACCTCAAGGAAGTCTCCGAGCAGGTGGCGCGCATTCTGAAGAGCGTCTCCGGCAGTACGGACATACGTATCGAGCGACTCTCGGGTCAGCAGGCTCTGACGGTGGATATCGACCGCAAGGCGATTGCTCGTCACGGTCTGAACGTTGCCGATGTGCAAAGCCTGCTGGAGTCCGCCATTGGCGGCAAGGACGTGACGACCTTGTATGAGGGTGAGCGTCGTTACTCGGTCGTGGTGCGTTTCCCCGAGTCCTATCGGGGATCGCCTGAAGCCATTGGCGCAACGCTGCTGACCACGGCGGCTGGCGCGCAAGTGCCGCTGAGCAGTCTGGCCAGGATTGAACTGGTCGATGGCCCCGCGCAAATCAGCCGCGAAGGTGGCAAGCGCCGCGTGGTGGTGGGCGCGAACGTGGAAGGGCGTGACCTGGCTGGCTTTGTTGCCGAGGTCGAGCAGCGCCTGGACAAGGAAGTCAAGCTGCCCGACGGCTATTACTTCAAGTTCGGCGGTCAGTTCGAAAACATGGAGCGCGCCATGGGCACGCTGCAGGTGATCGTGCCGCTGACCATCGTGGCCATCTTCTTCCTGCTGTTCCTGCTGTTCAACTCCATCAAGCTGGCAAGCCTGATCATTCTGGTGCTGCCCTTTGCTTCGATTGGCGGCCTGATTGGCTTGTTTGTCACTGGCGAATATGTGAGCGTGCCGGCATCGGTGGGCTTTATTGCCCTGTGGGGTATTGCTGTGCTGAACGGCGTGGTGCTTGTATCCAGCATTCGCCAACTGCGTCAGGACGGCATGGACGTGGCCGAAGCCGTGCGCGAAGGTTGTACTCAGCGTTTCCGCCCTGTGATGATGACCGCAACCGTGGCTTTGCTGGGTCTGGTGCCATTCCTGTTTGCGACGGGTCCTGGCTCCGAAGTTCAGCGTCCCTTGGCGATCGTGGTGATCGGTGGTTTGATTACCTCGACTTTGTTGACGCTGGTGGTGCTGCCCACGCTGTACCGCTGGTTTGACGAGAAGCCGACCGAGGCTTGATTTGAGAAAGGAGTGATCCGATGACGATGAAAGAAATCCGCGCCATCGTGCGTCCCAGCCGGTTGGAGCGCCTACGTACCGAGCTGCGTGCGATTCCGAACTTTCCGGGTGTGACGATTTTCAAGGCCGAGGGCTTTACGGCCCCCGCGGCCGTGGACAAGCGTACGGTCAAGGATGAGCTGACCGATTTTTCGGACAAGCTCATGGTCTGCGTAATCGTGGAGGAATCCATGGTGGGGGCGATTCGCGAAGCCATCGTCGCGGCCTGCCGCACCGGGCAGATCGGCGACGGTCTGGTCTGGACGGTGGATATCGGCGAGATGCACCGTATCCGTGACGGCGGCGCCGTGAGCTGATCAGGCTTGGCACTGAAAGAAAAAGGGATGCTCTCTGCATCCCTTTTTTCATGCTTTCGACAAAATGTTGGAAGTTTGGAAAAACTGGCGAAAACCCTGTGCTACAATTTTTGCATTGCAGCAGAGAAACACTGTTTCATTGCTTCAGGGGGTATAGCTCAGCTGGGAGAGCGCTTGCATGGCATGCAAGAGGTCATCGGTTCGATCCCGTTTACCTCCACCAAAATTAATGACGGCGAGTCGCAA
>NZ_JBANEM010000003.1:0-369941 GCF_040187805.1 Comamonas sp. wu1-DMT | reverse complement strand
AAAACGAGGAGCGGCTACCGCAGGCGGTCACTGCATTACTGCTGCAAAAATACCGGAAACCTATAAAAAGAGAGCGCCTAGCGCTCTCTTTTTATTTCTCAATGCCGGCCTGGCGCACTTCAATAAGGCGCCGCCTGGCCATGAACAAACACGCGCAGCTCGCCGTTCTGGAAGGGAGTCCACTGCTCGTTCTGTGTCAGAGGGGCGGTGACGATGATGGCCACCTTGTCCTGGGGGGTGGTTTCGCGGGAGAAATCCACGCTGAGGTCTTCGTCGGACAGCTGTGCCTGGGTGAAGGGATGGCGGCGCTCGACATAGCAGAGGTGGGTCGTGGCATGGGCCCAGAGCGCTTCGCCGTTGGAGAGCAGGAAGTTGAACGTGCCGTGCGGTGCGATCTTGGCGGCCAGCTCGCGCAGGGTGTGGGTCAGCTCTTCGATGCTGGGCACGCCCGCATGGGACTTCCACAGCTCCTGCATGATCCAGCAGAAGGCCTGCTCGCTGTCTGTGTTGCCAATGGGCTGGAAGTGGGCGTGCAGCTTGGGGGCGAAGTTCTTGAGATCGCCGTTGTGCGCGAAGACCCAGTTGCGTCCCCAGAGCTCGCGCACAAAGGGATGGCAGTTCTGCAGGCTGACCACGCCTTGGGTGGCCTTGCGGATATGGGCAATGACGTTGGTGCTCTTGATCGGGTATTCGCGGATGAGCTTGGCAATCTGGGAGTCGATGGCGCGTTCGTGATCGACGAAGTGGCGCAGGCCCTTGTCTTCGAAGAAGGCGATGCCCCAGCCGTCTGTGTGGTCGCCGGTGTTGCCTGCGCGCTGCGTGAAGCCTGAGAAGCTAAAGCGCACATCGGTAGGCGTGTTGCAGTTCATTCCAAGCAGCTGGCACATGGCTTCGTCATATCTTTCAAGCAAAAAAGCTTTATAGCCCAAGAATCTATGGATGATCTCGTCAATGATGGTGCTGTATGGCAGAGATCGTCAACCGCTGCCGGGCCGGCATGAAAAAAGCAGCCGAAGCTGCTTTGCGCAAGAGGGCTGCGGCGACCTATTCGCGGTCCAGCCAGAGTTTGCCGCCGGTGGCCCAGTCGTGACGCTTGATGTCGGTGATGATGATGTCCACCGATTCGGGCGAGCCGCCCAGCACTTCAACGCTGACGCGGGTGATTTCTTCGACCAGCTTGCGCTTTTGTTCGACGGTACGGCCTTCCATCATTTCGACATGGTAGGTGGGCATGTGCAGGTTTCCTTGCTGGCTTGGGTTGGGAAAAGAGGCCCATCATAAGGCCGGGCTGGCCAAGATCCGTCCCGGGACGGTTCCGACCGCGCATTCAGGCCGGTCAGCTTTGCTCCGACCAGAGCTTGCCGCCGGTGGCCCAGTTGTGGCGCGGCACGTCGGTGATGATGATGTCCACGGACTCGGGGGCGCTGCCCAGCACCTGGGTGGTCACGCGGGTGATTTCTTCGGCCAGCTTGCGCTTTTGTTCAACGCTGCGGCCTTCAAACAGTTCAATGCGATAGGTGGGCATCAAGGTCTCCTTGCTGATGTTGAATGCCCGAGCTGCAAGGCGGTGAGCGCAGGATCAGGCAGGGGTGGAATCGTCGGCGACCGGCCGTGCACAGGCGGGGCAGATGCAGGCCTTGCCACGTGCGTCTGCGGGCAGCCGCTCCAGTGCGTCCCAGGAAACCGGGGCCTGCATGCACCAGCAGCTGTTCGGCGGCAGGCCGGCGCTGATGGCGCACTGGTTGGGCTGGCCGCACAGAGGGCAGCGGCTGGCGTCTATGAGGGGATCGGTGGGCATGGCAGCAGTGTAGAAGCCATACCGCACCACTAGGGCCGTGGCCAAGAAAAATGCACTCGATGTACTGACATGGAGTGCATTTTGATAGCGGATTGCGCAATTGAATCAATGGATTTGGGTAGAAATGTCTTTCAAGTCCATTGGTATCAAGCGGGAGCCACTCCTTGTTCAGGAGCGGCCTTGCCCGGCAATCAGGCGCCGGCCTTGACCTTCAGGCGCCAGGCGTGCAGCAGGGGTTCGGTGTAGCCGGAAGGCTGTTCCTTGCCCTTGAACACCAGATCCAGAGCAGCTTGATAAGCCGCGCCATCGGGGTTGGCCACCAGGCTCTTGTAGGCGGCGTCGCCGGCATTCTGCTCGTCCACGATCTTGGCCATGCGGGCATAGCTGTCGCGCACCATGGCTTCGGTGACGATGCCGTGCTGCAGCCAGTTGGCGATGTGCTGGCTGGAGATGCGCAGCGTGGCGCGGTCTTCCATCAGGCCCACGTTGTGGATGTCGGGCACCTTGGAGCAGCCCACGCCCTGGTCGATCCAGCGCACCACATAGCCGAGGATGCCTTGGACGTTGTTGTCCACTTCCTGCTGCTTTTCAGCATCGCTCCAGTTGGGGTTGGTGGACACGGGCACTTGCAGGATGGCGTTCAGCAGCTCGTCGCATTCGGCGTCGGCGTTGGGGCTTTCCAGACCCTTTTGCACGTCGGCCACATTGATCTGGTGATAGTGCAGGGCGTGCAGCGTGGCCCCGGTGGGCGAGGGCACCCAGGCGGTGTTAGCACCGGCCTTGGGCTGGGCAATCTTCTGCTCCAGCATGGCCTTCATCAGGTCGGGCATGGCCCACATGCCCTTGCCGATCTGGGCGCGGCCGCGCAGGCCCATGTTCAGGCCGACCAGCACGTTGTTCTTTTCATAGGCGGGCAGCCAGGCGCAGGTCTTCATGTCGGCCTTGCGGACCATGGGGCCGGCATACATGGCGGTGTGCATTTCATCGCCGGTGCGGTCCAGGAAGCCGGTGTTGATGAAGGCGACGCGTGCCGGGGCGGCTGCAATCGCGGCCTTCAGATTGGTCGAAGTGCGACGCTCTTCGTCCATGATGCCGAGCTTGACGGTGTTCTCGGGCAGGCCCAGAACCTTTTCCACGCGGCCGAACAGCTCGTTGGCAAAAGCGGCTTCGGCGGGGCCGTGCATCTTGGGCTTGACGATGTAGACGCTGCCGGTGCGGCTGTTCCTGATACCGTTGGCTCCGTTACCCTTGAGGTCATGGCTGGCGATGGCGGTGGTCACCAGCGCGTCCATGATGCCTTCGGGGATTTCCTTCTGCTCGGGGCCCCACAGCACGGCGGGGTTGGTCATCAGATGGCCCACGTTGCGCACGAACATCAGCGAGCGGCCGTGCAGCTTCACGGGCTTGCCGTCGGCGCCGGTGTATTCGCGGTCGGGGTTCAGACCACGGGTCACGATCTTGCCGCCTTTTTCAAAGGACTCGGTCAGCGTGCCTTTGAGAATGCCCAGCCAGTTGGCGTAGCCATTGACCTTGTCTTCGGCATCCACGGCGGCCACGGAGTCTTCCAGATCCAGAATGGTGGACAGGGCGGCCTCGACCACCACATCGGCCACGCCGGCAGCATCGGTGCTGCCGATGGGGGTGGACTTGTTGATGATGATGTCGATGTGGATGCCGTTGTTCTTGAGCAGCACCGACTTGGGAGCCGCAGCATCGCCCTGGTAGCCGATGAACTTGGTTTCGTCCTTCAGGCCGGTCTTGCTGCCGTCCTTCAGGGACACGACCAGCTTGCCGCCTTCGACAGCGTAGCCGGTGGAATCCTTGTGCGAGCCGGAAGCCAGGGGCACGGCCTGATCGAGGAAGTTGCGTGCGAATGCGATGACCTTGGCGCCGCGCACAGGGTTGTAGCCCTTGCCCTTCTCGGCGCCGCCTTCTTCGCTGATGGCGTCCGTGCCATACAGCGCGTCGTACAGCGAGCCCCAGCGGGCGTTGGCGGCGTTCAGCGCGTAGCGGGCGTTCAGAATGGGCACCACCAGCTGGGGGCCGGCCTGGATGGCCAGTTCGGCGTCGACGTTTTCGGTCGTGGCCTTGGCGTCCTTGGGAGACTCCACCAGATAGCCGATGCTGGTCAGAAACTGGCGGTAGGCCGCCATGTCGGCGATGGGACCGGGGTTGGCCTTGTGCCAGGTATCGAGCTGCGTCTGCAGGCGATCGCGCTCGGCCAGCAGGGCTGCGTTCTTGGGCGCCAGATCGGCCACGATGGCGTCGAAGCCCTTCCAGTAGGTGTCCTGGTCCACGCCCGTGCCAGGCAGCACTTGCGTGTTCACAAAGTTGTACAGCTCGGTGGCGACTTGCAGGCCGTGGACTTGGGTGCGATCAGTCATTGGAAACCTCTGGTTGTGATGTCTCGGGATTCGGGAGTCGTTGCCCATCACGGGCAGCATGTGTAGAGACTGTATTTGAATTCTTTGAGTACATAAATAGCCTAAATAGTTCAGAACTCATGATGTTTTTATATGGAGTCCCTGGGATTTATGCGTTTTACGTACCCAGGGCGCCAGAGTTCGTCAGTTCTGACCGGTATGCGCGGCGGCTGCGGCAGTGACGGGCTCAGCAATAGATGGCAGAGACTGGAGGAGGCTGCGCGAGCTCTCTCCCGAAGCAATAGCTTCAATTGCTTGCCAGGCCTGAGCTGGCGGCAGATTGGACGGTGTTTTTACGCGTCTTATCTTTGCTTTGAAGTAAGTGCGTGCCATCAAATGACAAGGCTTTGTCTGTCATAAGTCGATATCCGCGCTCAGAAATGATTTGTTAATCTTGAAACAAATTGAGCATCTTCCGATATCGGTCAGCCAATCTTTACCAAGGAGCTCCTGATGGCGAATCTGAACGAAAGCCTGCAAGATCTGATGACCCTGGATGGCGCCATGTGCGCGGCAGTGGTGGATTACAACAGCGGCATGCTGCTGGGCAGCATAGGTTCCGGCGTGGACCTGGAGCTGGCTGCCGCCGGCAATACCGAAGTGGTGCGCGCCAAGATGAAGACCATGAAGTCCCTGGGTCTGAACGACAGCATCGAAGACATTCTGATCACCCTGGGTAAGCAATATCACATCCTGCGCCCTGCCGAGAAGATCAACGGCATCTTCATCTACTACGTGCTGGACAACGGCCGTGCCAACCTGGCCCTGGCCAGGCGCAAGGTTTCGGATGTGGAGTCCAAGTTCGTCATGTGATTCAGCCGGTCTGAAGACACGCAGCGGGCCTGGAGGCCCGTTCTTGTTTTTCGCGCCGGATTGATCAGGCCGCGATCAAGGGGGCGCGGAACTGGTAGCCCACTTTCTGCTGGGACTGCAGCGGCACGGCCACGGGCGTCGCCTTTTCGATGCGGCGGCGCAGGCGGTAGATGGTGGCGTGCAGGTTGTTGTCGGACTCGGCTGCGCTGGTATGGGCCAGCAGGCTGCGGATATGGTCGCGACTGACGGTTTCGCCCTGGGCCTGCAAAAAGCACTCCATCAGCATCAGGTCGGTGGCGCCCAGCTCCACGCTCTGGCCATCGGGGGCGGTCAGCAGACTGCGGCGACTGTCCAGCTTCCAGGCCGTGGCCGTCCGGGCCGTGGTCATGATGCGCCGGTGCACTGCGCGCACGGCCAGTTCCACCTGCTCGAAGGTCACGGGTTTGGTCAGATACATATCTGCACCGGCGTTGATGACCTCGGCAAATACTTCGGGCCCCAGGCGCCCCGAGACAATCAGCACGCCGGCCTGGCTGCGCTTGCGGATGATGCGCAGCAGCTCGGTGCCAGCCACCCCGGGCAGCATCAGGTCCAGTACATAGAAATCAAAGCGATAGGGTGCGTCGTCGGTCAGCAGGTCGCTGCTGTCGCTGTATGCCGTGACCTCCACGCCCTGGCCGCGCAGATGCTGGGCCAGAAATTCGCAGTACTCGGTGTCGTCGTCGACCAGGGCAAGAGTGGCAGGCAGCATGGGCGGCGGACCTCATTCGGCAAGACCTTGGGGAATGACCAGGCGCATGATCGTGCCATGCGGGCTGTGCGGCAGAGCTTGTACTGTACCTTGGTGCAACTGCAAGACCGAATGCACGATGAACAGGCCCAGGCCGGCCCCGGGGCGGCTGTGGTTGCCGCGCGAGCCTTTTTCGAACAGACGCGGGAGCAGCTCCTCGGAAATGCCGGGGCCCTGGTCCACGACTTCCAGAATCAGCGCCAGCGGCTCGTCGGACTCGGAGATGCGCAGCTGCACCCGGGTATCTGCAGGCGCATAGGCCAGGGCGTTGTTGAGCAGATTGCGAAGCGTCAGCCGCATCAGCGCCGGATGCAGCTGTACGGTGCGTGCCGTGGTCAGCCATTGCACATCGATGCGCGGGCGCAGGTCGGCCGCAATATCGTGCAGCACCAGCTTGATCAAGGTCGGCAGATCGGTCTCGCTGGAGGCTCCGGCCTTGCCGCCCGCGGCCAAAATCGTGCCGGCGGTCAGGGTGTTGTCCAGTGTGCCTATCACCTGCTGCAGCACATGCTCGGCGCGCAGCAAGGCCCTGGCGGCGGGCGCGGCATCGGCCAGATGCAGATCTTCGATGGCCTTGAGCGTGGCCTGCATGGCAGCCGAGGCATTGTTCAGCGGCTGGCGGATTTCATGGGAGAGCAGCTGAAGCATCTCGTTGTGTTCGCTCAGCATGGCCGTGCGCCAGTCCAGCAGGGTACGCAGCCTGTCGAGCTCGCCCGCGTCCTGGCGGCTGCTGCGCAGTTGCTCGTGCAAGGCCTGCAGCTGCTCGCGCTGGCGTGCAATGACTTCGCCACACGCATATTCGCGTCCTATGTCGCTGAGCTGCATCAGCACCTCGTGCCGGCCCTGGGCATCGGCTGAGCCGGGCGTGAGCTGTATGCGGCGGTGCTGCTGCGAACCGGAATCACCGGGCCGTATGTCGTCATATTCCTGGTGCAAGCCCTGGGCGGCGGCGGTAAAGCGCGGGCCGTGGACTTGCCAGATCTGGGCTGGCATCAGACCCTGCAGCGGCTGGCCGATGGGGCTTGCGTCCTCGGGCATATCCAGCCATTGGCACCAGGCGGGAGTGGCCATGAGCAGCAGCCCTTCGGCATTCCAGAGCGCACAGCCCTGGCCGGAGCGGCCCAGCAGATCGGCCAGATGGGCGGCAGAAACGGGTGAAAAGCTCATGACGGCGGGCGGCAGCGGATTTGTAAATGTGTTTTGCAAATCATAGGTTTAACGTCTGGCTCTGCCCAAGAGCTCATGGCGCCGGCGAATAAGCGATATTCCTGCCTCAGGGAAAACGGTAAATTTTGATATAAACATATATAAACATCAAAGATTCACTGGCAACTTGTGACTTCTAAGTAAGATATATCGCAATGAAGTCGCATGCGGGACAGGCATGCAGCGCTGATTGATGACTTTTATAGTGATAGCAGTCTGCGCTCTTGTTTAAAGAACTTTCGATAAAAACATTTGAGAAATCAAGACTGCTTGTGCGGTATGTGCTCTTGTATTAATAGTGCACGCTACCGCAGCAGGAGACAACACGGACCAGACAGGAGCAGCGGTCATGGACAAACTCAAGGCATTTGAGTCTTTTGTATCGGTAGCGACCAGGGGCAGCTTGACGGCTGCCGCCAAGGCCGAAGGTGTGGCGCCCGCCATCATGGGGCGCCGTCTGGACGCTTTGGAAGAGCATCTGGGCGTCAAGCTCATGGTGCGCACCACGCGTCGCATCTCGCTGACCCATGAAGGCAGCGCCTTCCTAGAGGATTGCCAGCGCCTGCTCTCCGATGTGTGCAATGCCGAGGCCAGCGTGTCGGCCGGCGGTGTCAAGGCCACGGGGCATCTGCGCATCACGGCGCCTGCCGGTTTCGGGCGCCGCCATGTGGCGCCGCTGGTGCCGCGTTTCCGCGACCTGCATCCCGATGTCACCATTTCGCTGAACCTCAGCGACCGCGTGGTCGATCTGGCGGGCGAGGGCTTCGATTGCGCGGTGCGCGTGGGGGATCTGCCGGACTCGGCCCTGGTCAGCGTGCGCATTGCCGACAACCGCCGCCTGTGCGTGGCCACGCCCGGCTATCTGGAGCGCCGTGGCACGCCCAAGCATCCCAGCGAGCTGACCCAGCATGACTGCCTGACGCTGTCGTCCGACGCCTCGCAGACGCGGGGCTGGGCCTTCCGCATCCCGCATCCCGAAAGCGGCACCAGCGAGGTCGTGCACTTCAAGCCGGGCGGCCCGCTGGACTGCTCCGATGGTCAGGTGCTGCACGACTGGTGCCTGGGGGGCTGGGGCATTGCCTGGCGCAGCACCTGGGAGGTGGAGGCCGAGATCGCCGCCGGCCGCCTCGTGCCCGTGCTGGAAGAGTTTGCCGCGCCTCCCAACGGCATCTTCGTGGTCTTCCCCCAGCGCAAGCACATGCCGCTGCGCGTGCGCATGTGGATCGACTACCTCAAGCATCACTACAACCAGCCGGACTTCTTTCGTCTCGGCGTGGATCTCTGAGCGGGCCTGAAACGGTAGACAATGGACCGGTCGCCGTGGCCTGATCGGGGCCGCTGAACCCGTCCTTTTTTCTACTGTGAAGCCATGACCTTTGAAGCTGTTCTTGCCAGCGCCCATCTGCTGGCGATTCTGACCCTGGTGGTGTTTCTGACCAGCCAGGCCGCCCTGTGCCGTGTGGAATGGATGAATGCCGCCGTGGTGCAGCGCCTGGCCAGGCTGGACATGATCTACGGCATTGCCGCCGTCATCCTGCTGTTGACCGGTATTGCGCGCCTGGTCTGGGGCGTCAAGGGCATGGGGGCCTATATGGCCTCGCCGCTGTTCCACCTCAAGATGACGCTGTTCGTCATCGCCTTTTTGCTCTCGCTCAAGCCCACGCTGACCTTCCGCAGCTGGAAGAAGGCGTTGGATGCGAGCGGTCAGCTGCCGGCGCCCGAGGAGGTCAGGCAGACGCGCAAATGGGTGATGTGGCAGGGCCATGTGGTGCCGGTGATCGCCGTGGTTGCCATCTTCTGGGCGCGCGGCATGTAGGCTGCGCTAGGCAATTCGAAAGGCAAAGGCCGCTGCAAAGCGGCCTTTTTCATGTCTGCGGTAGGTGGTCCAGAGGCGCAATATGTGCTTGGGCGTGTAGGTATTGATGCCAGATCCTGGTGGTTGATGTCGCGCTCGCAGGTGTTGCAGTTGAAGGTGTAGCCGGCAAACAGGTTCCAGCCGCAGCTGAGCTCGCAGCTGAACGTGGGCATGGTCTGCATTCGGGGTTCAAGCGAGAATGACTTCCATTTGCGCAATGACTGGGTGTGGCCGGCGAAACATGCGGATACCGCCCTGCAGCCTGTGAACCGGCCCTGGAACAAGGGTGTGGCGCCAGCGATTCGGCAGGACTTGAATCCGGCACGTAAAATCCCGCGATGCTCTCCGTCAAACAGGAATTGCTCGCAGCCCTGGCTGCTGAGCTCGAAACACTCTCGCCCGGCGCCGGCGCACGCGCTGCGTTTGAAAACCCCAAAGTGGCAGCCCATGGCGATTTCGCCTGCACGGCGGCCATGCAGCTGGCCAAGCCTCTGAAGGCCAACCCGCGCGCCCTGGGCGAGCAGCTCAAGACCGCGCTGGAGGCTACAGCCGCCTTCCAGCAGTGGGTGGATGCGATCGAGATCGCGGGTCCGGGCTTTCTCAATATCCGCCTCAAGCCTGCTGCCAAGCAGGAGGTGGTGCGCGAAGTGCTGGCGCAAGCCCAGAAGTTCGGCTACCAGGCCGATCGCGGTGAAAACATCCTCGTCGAGTTCGTCTCCGCCAACCCCACCGGCCCTCTGCATGTGGGCCATGGCCGCCAGGCTGCGATTGGCGACGCCATCAGCAACCTCTATTCCACCCAGGGCTGGAAGGTTCACCGCGAGTTCTATTACAACGACGCGGGCGTGCAGATCGACACCCTGACCAAGAGCACCCAGCTGCGCGCCAAAGGCTTCAAGCCTGGTGACGAATGCTGGCCCACCGACAGCGAAAACCCGCTGGCCAAGAATTTCTACAACGGCGACTACATTGCCGACATCGCCAAGGCTTTCCTGGCCAAGGAAACCATCAAGGCCGATGACCGCGAGTTCACCGCCAACGGCGATGTCGAGGATTACGACAACATCCGCCAGTTCGCCGTGGCCTATCTGCGCAACGAGCAGGACAAGGACCTGCAGGCCTTCAACCTCAAGTTCGACGAGTACTACCTCGAGTCCAGTCTCTATGAAAACGGTCATGTCGAAGCGACGGTCAACCGCCTGATCGCCAACGGCAAGACTTATGAGCAGGACGGCGCGCTGTGGCTCAGGTCCACCGACTACGGCGACGACAAAGACCGCGTGATGCGCAAGACTGACGGCGGCTACACCTACTTTGTGCCCGATGTGGCCTATCACATCCAGAAGTTCAAGCGCGGCTTCACCAAGGTGGTGAACATTCAGGGTACGGACCACCACGGCACCATTGCCCGCGTGCGTGCCGGCCTGCAGGCTGCCGATGTAGGCATCCCCGAGGGCTACCCCGACTACGTGCTGCACACCATGGTGCGCGTGGTGCGCAACGGCGAAGAGGTCAAGATCAGCAAGCGCGCCGGCTCCTACGTCACGCTGCGCGATCTGATCGAGTGGACCAGCAAGGACGCCGTGCGCTTCTTCCTGCTCTCGCGCAAGCCCGACACCGAGTACACCTTCGACGTGGATCTGGCCGTGGCCCAGAACAACGACAACCCCGTGTACTACGTGCAGTACGCCCATGCGCGCATCCAGTCCGTGCTGCGTGCCTGGCAGGAGGCCGGTGGTGCAGGCCTGGCGGCACTCAAGGATGTGGACCTGTCCGCTCTGGAAGGCCCGCAGGCCCAGGCGCTGATGCTGCTGCTGGCCAAGTACCCCGAGATGCTGACCGCTGCGGCCGAAGGCAACGCACCGCACGACGTGACCTTCTATCTGCGCGATCTGGCCTCCAGCTATCACAGCTACTACGACGCAGAGCGCATTCTGGTGGACGACGAAAAGGTCAAGCTCGCACGTCTGGCCCTGGTCGCTGCCACGGCCCAGGTGTTGCACAATGGTCTGGCGGTGCTGGGTGTGAGCGCACCCGAGCGCATGTAATCCCAGTTTCCTGTCCATCGATCACCTTGCCGGCCTTGCCTGTCAGGGGTCGATGGATCTGAGAATGGAATAACTGAAGCAGAAAGCGTTAAGCGACTGATATGAAGAACCAGCAACGCGGTGGAACCATCCTGGGGCTTATCTTTGGCATGGTCATCGGTCTGGCTGCGGCCCTGGCCGTGGCCATCTATGTGACCAAGGTGCCGGTGCCCTTCCTCAACAAGGGTGGAAACAACACTCAGCGCGATGCGGCCGAGGCCGAGCGCAACAAGAACTGGGACCCCAACGCACCGTTGCAGAGCCGCCAGCCGGCACCGCCCCCGGTGACACCACCAGTTCCCCCGAGCGACGTGACGGTGTCGCCGCCCACGCCTGCGGTACAACCTACCGCAACCGGCGGAGTCACCACGCCGCCGCCACCCTCTACGCCGGAGAAGCCTGCCAAGCCTGCATCGGGTGATCCGCTGGGTGATCTGGTCAAGGAGCGCTCCGCCGCAGCCGACAAGGCAGACAAGGCGCGTGCAGACAAGGAAAAGGCGGCCGCGCAGACGGCATCCTCTTCGGACTCTGCGTTCAACTACTTTGTGCAGGCCGGTGCTTTCCGCGGCCAGAGCGAAGCGGAGGCACAGCGTGCCAAGCTGGCCATGCTGGGCTGGGAGTCGCGCATCAGCGAGCGTGAGCAGAATGGCATCACCGTTTTCCGCGTGCGCGTGGGGCCGTTCAGCAAGCGTGACGACGCCGAGCAGCTCAAGGGCAAGCTCGACGGTGCGGGCGTGGACTCGACTCTGGTGCGCGCGGCCAGATAACAAGACCCCTGAGGCACTGCGCGCCGGGGGACTGCAGCTTAGCTGCGGGGCGGCCCTTGCTTGAGGTCTCTGGCTTGTGCCATTGGTAGTTTTGACAAAGCTGAACTTTTTTGGGCCTGTTGGCTCTGATACTGCAGACCTGATACAGGAGTTTGTTTAGATGAAACGTCGCGAATTCTCTCTGGCTGCCTCGGCAGCTGCTGCCGGTGCCCTGAGTCTGGGTGCCTCCTCCAGCTGGGCCCAGGGCGCTGCGCCCAAGGAAGGCAAGGACTACATCAAGCTCGGCAAGCCCGCAAGCGTGAGCGCGCCGGCCGGTAAGGTCGAGGTGGTCGAGTTCTTCTGGTACAGCTGCCCGCATTGCAATGCCTTCGAGCCCCAGTTCGAAGCCTGGGCCAAGACCCAGCCTGCCGATGTGGTGGTGCGCCGCGTGCCCGTGGCCTTCAATGCCTCTTTCGTGCCCCAGCAAAAGCTCTACTACGCTCTGGAGGGCATGAACCTGCTGCCCCAGCTACACGCCAAGGTGTTCCGCACCATCCACGTGGATCGCAATCTGCTCAAGACCGACGACGCCATCTTTGACTGGGTCGGAAAGCAGGGCGTGGATCTGGCCAAGTTCAAGGAAGTCTACAACTCCTTCACCGTGGCCAACCAGGCGCGCAAGGCCGCTCAGCTGCAAAACGAATATGACGTGGAAGGCGTGCCCGCCATGGGTGTGGCCGGCCGCTACTACACGGACGGCACCAAGGCCGGCAATATGGACAATGTGCTGCGCGTGGTCAATGCGCTGGTCGCCTCCAGTCGCAAGGCCTGAGATCAGCCGGCAGACGTCAGTGACGTTTGACGCCCAACAAGCCCGCCGCCGTGCGGGCTTTTTTGTGGGTGTTTTTTACGCAAGTTGCAAAAAGGGAATGACTACAATGGATGCAAGAAACGTGCCTTCCATGAAAAAAACACTCCTACCTCTTGCGCTGGCCTGCGCCCTGGCAGCAGCGACCGGCATTGTCCATGCCGAAAAAGCCGACAGCGCCAAGCCCATGAATATCGAGGCGGATGCGTTGCGTCATGACGAGCTGCAGCAGACCAGTGTCTTTACTGGCAATGTGGTGATGACCAAGGGCTCCATCGTGCTGCGCGGTGCTCAGCTCGATGTGCGGCAGGACGCCGAGGGCTATCAGTACGGTGTGATCAAGGCCGAGGCCGGCAAGCGAGCGTTCTTCCGTCAGAAGCGCGATACCGTGGCCGGTCAGCCCGAGGAGTTCATCGAGGGCGAAGGCGAAGTCATCGAGTACGACGGCAAGGCCGATATCGTCAAGTTCATCCGTCGTGGCGAGATGCGCCGCTACCGTGGCGGTCAGCTCAGCGATCAGGTCACGGGCTCCATCATCGTCTACAACAACATCACCGACGTCTATACCGTCGATGGTCAGAAGACCAGCGGCGGCCTGCCGAGTTCCTCCGTGGGACAGGGTGGTCGTGTGCGCGCCATCATGGCGCCCAAGGACGGCACGCCGGGGGCACAGCCCAAGCCTGCAACACCTGCCACGCAGCTGCGCCAGAGCATGACGCTGGGCGGTGAGAAAGCCGACGAGAAGAAATGAGCGAGCCGACTTTCTCCAGCAGCCGCAGCGGCGAGTCCGACAGCCGCCTGGAGGCCAAGCATCTGGCCAAGTCCTACGGCAGCCGCAAGGTGGTCAAGGATGTGTCCCTGTCCGTGCAAAAAGGCGAGGTGGTCGGTTTGCTCGGCCCCAACGGTGCGGGCAAGACCACATCGTTCTACATGATCGTGGGCCTGGTGCGCAGCGACGGCGGCGAGATCTTCATCGACGGCCAGCCAGTGGGCGGCATGCCGATTCACCAGCGTTCGCGCCTGGGCCTGTCCTATCTGCCCCAGGAAGCCTCCATCTTTCGCAAGCTCAGCGTGGAAGACAATGTGCGCGCCGTGCTGGAGCTGCAAAAGGACGAGCAGGGCAAGACGCTGACGCAGGGCGAGATCGAAAAGCGCCTCACCGGCCTGCTGCAGGAGCTGCGCGTAGAGCATCTGCGCCAGTCGCCGGCGCTGGCGCTGTCCGGCGGTGAGCGCCGTCGCGTGGAAATTGCCCGCGCCCTGGCCACGCAACCGCGCTTCATTCTGCTTGACGAACCGTTTGCCGGCATCGACCCGATTGCGGTGATCGAGATCCAGCGCATCATCGGCTTCCTCAAGGAGCGCGGCATCGGCGTGCTGATCACCGACCACAATGTGCGCGAGACGCTGGGCATCTGCGACCACGCCTTCATCATCAGCGACGGCCATGTGCTGGCCGAAGGCACGCCCGAGGAGATCGTGGAGAACGCCGATGTGCGCCGCGTCTACCTGGGCGAACATTTCAGAATGTGATGACCCCCACGCTCCCTCACTTTGTGTGGTCGCTGCCCCCAGAAGGGGTTCTGACCGGCTGCGCCGGGGTTTGCCTTGGGGCGGCCCGGCGGCAAACCCTTAGCACTGCGCGCGTTTGCAATGATTGTCTGGGGGCCGCGCCTCGATGAAGCCAGGTCTCTCGCTACGCGTTTCGCAGCATTTATCGCTTACGCCGCAGCTGCAGCAATCCATTCAGCTGCTGCAGCTCTCCACTCTGGAGCTGGCGCAGGAAGTCGAGCAGATGCTGGTCGACAACCCTTTTCTGGAACGTGCGGGCGATGAGGCCGAAACTGTGGGAGATGCTCCTGTAGATGTAGCTGCTAGCGCCAGTGAATACAGCACTTCAGATGGTATTCATGCTGAAAATGATGCGAAGCAAACGCAAACAGCTGCTGAAACAATAGCGGAAACGCCAAGCGCCGAGACTCCGGAAACGCTGAACTGGGAGGCCGACGGCATGGACGGCCAGGACGGGGAATGGGGCGGCGAATCCAGCAGCGAGTGGGATACGCCCTCGGCCAGCAGCTCCACGCGCAACCGCGATGGCGACGACGAAACCGATGCCATCGATCTGGCGCGCGAGCACCAGAGCCTGACCGACTTTCTGCACCGTCAGGCGCTGAGCCTGCATCTGGGCGCGGCGGACATGGCGGCGCTGCGCTTTCTCATCGAGTCGCTCAGCGACGACGGCTATCTCGAGGATTCCCTGCAGGAGCTGGCGCAGAGCCTGGCCGGCGACGATCTGGAAGAGCGCGAGGAGCTGGAGCAGCACTTTGCCATTGCGCTGAAGCTGCTGCAAAGTCTGGAGCCCGTGGGCGTGGGCGCGCGCGATCTGGCCGAGTGCCTGCAGCTGCAGCTGCGCGATCTGATCCGCACGGCCGAGGACGAGGGCACGACCGAGGCGCATATGAGCCGGCTGCTGCTGGCGCAGGCCATCTGTGCCCAGCCCATGGACCTGCTGGCGCGGCGCGATCTGCGCAAGCTCACCAGCCTGTGCGGCGCGCGCGAGGAACAGCTGCGCGAAGCCATGGCCCTGATCGCCAGGCTGGAGCCGCGTCCGGGGCGTCGCTTTGTCGATGTGGAGCGCCATATCGTGGTGCCCGATGTCATCGTGCGCCCGCTGCGGGCCGGCTCGGGCCGGGTGGACTTCTCCGTGCAGCTCAACCCCGAGGTCATGCCGCGTCTGCGCGTGCACGACATCTATGCCGGCGTGCTGCGCCGCCACAAGAACAGCGACGGCCATGCGGCGCTGCAGCAGCAGTTGCAGGAGGCGCGCTGGTTCATCAAGAACATCCAGCAGCGCTTCGACACCATCTTGCGTGTTTCCGAAGCCATCGTGGAGCGGCAGAAGAACTTCTTTGTGCATGGCGAGCTGGCCATGCGCCCGCTGGTGCTGCGCGATATCGCCGACACGCTGGGCCTGCACGAGTCCACCATCAGCCGCGTGACCACGGCCAAGTACATGGCCACGCCCCAGGGCACTTTTGAGCTCAAGTATTTCTTCGGCTCGGGCCTGGGCACGGAAACCGGGGGCAGTGCTTCCAGCACGGCCGTGCGTGCGCTGATCAAGCAGTTTGTCGATGCCGAAGATGCCAAGAAGCCGCTGTCGGACGCCAAGCTGGCCGACATGCTCAAGGAGCAGGGCATTGAGTGTGCGCGCCGCACCGTCGCCAAATATCGCGAGCAGCTCAAGATACCGACGACCACGCTGCGCAAGGCGCTGTAGGGCACCGCAGAAACAAGAAAGCCGCTGATGCATCACACAGCGGCTTTCTTGTTCTGTATTTAGGGCGGGAGCCTTGATAAGGCATTCCTCAAGTAAGGGGCAGCGAGCAAGAGTCGCCCTTGCGGCGATACTGCCGTCCCCCTTGGGGGCGCCCGGCCAGGGGAAGGCGCGTAGCGGCTCAGGGTGTTATCAAGAAACCAACCACCAGATAAACCAGACCAGCACGCCGATCATCAGGCCGAACTTGAGGATCTTGTAGAAGGTCGGATTCCAGTCGCGGAAGGCACGGCGGTACTTGCCCGCATAGAACGAGATCTTGAACAGCTTGCTGATCATGCCGCGCGGATCGCCCTCGTTGTTGGGCGAGCTGGCGGCGGCCACCACGTTCTTGCCCAGCCAGTGATTGAGCCACTGGGCAAAGCCATTGGTCATGGGGCGCTCCACATCGCAGAACAGCACGATGCGGTTGCCTTCCGAGCGGTTCTCGGCCCAGTGCATAAAGGTCTCGTCGAAGATCACGCCTTCGCCTTCGCGCCAGCTATAGGGCTGGCCGTCGACCTCGATCATGCAGCGGTCGTCGTTGGGCGCCAGCACGGCCAGGTGATAGCGCAGCGAGCCCGCATAGGGGTCGCGGTGCAGATTGAGCTTGGCGCCGGGCGGCAGCTCGGCAAACATGGCGGCCTTGACGCTGGGAATCGATTTCACCAGGGCCGTGGTCTTGGGGCACAGCTCCATGGCCGAAGGGTGGGCGTCGCCGTACCACTTGAGGTAGAAGCGCTTCCAGCCGGTCTTGAAGAAGGAGTTGAAGCCTGCGTCGTCGTTGTTGGCGGCGGCCTTGATCTGCATGTTCTTTTGCAGATTGACGGCTTCCTCGCGGATCTCGCGCCAGTTGGCCTGCAGCGGCGCCAGCTCGGGGAAGGTGCTGGTGGGCAGATAGGGCGTGCGCGGCACCTTGCTGAACATCAGCATGAAGACGTTGAACGGCGCTGTGAACGTGGAGTGGTCAAACAATTGCTTGACCACCTTGTGGCGCACCTTGCCGCGCAGATGCATGTACAGCCCGCAGCCAAAGAAGAGCAGCACCAGTGCCAGAACGATAATTTTTGCCATAAGGGCCAATTTTACCGGGGGCACCCCGGCGGCCACCATGGGGGCAGGTCAAACAGAACCGGGGTAGGGGAATATCAAAAGCAATAGCTGCCGGCGCTTGACGGCCAAGCGCAGCAGCCGGTCGGGATCAGATACTCAAGGCAGGGCCAGTACGGCGCAGTTGCACAGATCGGCGCTCTCGAAGGCCGTTGTGTCGCCCGCTTTGAGCCCCGGCACGGGGAACAGGCGCACCGTCAGCGGCTTGTTGAGGCGAAAAGCCATGGTGCCCGTATCGCGCATGACGGCAGCGATCTGCTCGGCGCTGCTGTCGCCCGGCACGGGCACGGTATCGAGGCCGATGCCGCAGACGCTGCTGTAGGTCAGCAGGGCGCGGATATCGAATTCGTCATTCAGACTGGCCTGGGCCAGGCCTTGGTCCTCGGTCACGGCCAGCATCAGGCCGCTGAAGCCGATCTGTGTCACGCCGTTGACCGATTTGAAGACGCGGGTCAGCAGGGCCGAGGCTTCCACCGTGCCGCTGGCGCCGAAATAGGGCACGCCCAGCAGTTGGTAGACATCGACCATGGAGGCGCAGGACTTGGATGGCGCGGCCGAGGTGTCCATGCCAGCGATATGCCAGCCCTCGGCCAGCGTCACGCCGTCGGCGCAGCGCTGGATGGCAGTGGCATGCTCGTTCAGGGTCTGGCTCAGGCGATCGAATGCGAGCTTGAACCACGCCGCGTGATCGAGCTGCTGGCGCTGCTGCTGCAGCTCCTGCAGTTCAGCCACCATGAGGTCTGGCGTTTCCAGGCCCAGCACCAGGGCGCCGTGGTGCTTGCCGCGGTGGTAGCTGGCCGGGAAATAGGGAATGCCGGGCGCGCAGTTGAAATTGACTGTGAAGTTGAAATTGCCTTCGCCGCGCGGCGTGGTGCGCGCGATTTGCTGAATCGCCTGCACGCTGTGGGCCAGCAAGTCGGTCTGCAGAAAGCCATGTTCATCCAGATCGATGTTCACGCAGGCATTGCACAGGTCGCCATAGGCGGCAATCAGCTGCGGCAGCAGGGCCACTTCCTGCGCATTGCGCGCTTCGCCCACGGCAAAGCGGATGCGGCGTTTGCCAGTGTTGATGGCCTTGAGCGTTTCGGCAATGCGCTGCAGGCCGGCGAGGGCGCTGTCTATGCCGTGGACGTCTAGGTATTCGCCGAACGGGTTGCTCACAATGCGGATGGACTGCACCTGATAGCCCCGGGCCTCGATGGCATCGGCCACGGCATCGCATTGCTGCTTGGCCTGGGTCAGGCCGGCCTGCCACTGTGCCTCATCGGCGCTCAGGTTGACAAAGGCGGTGACGGTGCGCACGCGCACCAGCGGGTTGAAGCTGATATTCATAGCAGTATCCATAGGCAGGAGAATGGCTGGTGGCCATTTTGCCTCTGAATATTCCGATCACAGCAGGCGTGTGCCCAGCGGCACCTCCTTGTCGGGCACGCACAGGGCCACGGCTCCCGTGGCGTCGTGAAAACCGGTCACAAGACATTCGCTCATCAAGGGCCCAATCTGCTTCTTCGGAAAGTTGATCACGGCCACCACCAGCCGTCCTATCAGCTCCTCGGGTTGGTAATGCTCGGTGATCTGCGCGCTGGACTTGCGCTGGCCCAGCTCGGGACCCAGGTCCACCAGCAGCTTGTAGGCGGGTTTGCGGGCCTCGGCAAAGACCTCGGCCTGCAGCACGCGGCCCACGCGCAGCTCCACCTTCATAAAGTCGTTCCAGCTGATTTCTTCCATGTCGTCATTGCTCCTTGGCCTGGCATCATGCCTTGGGTCCTGCGAGCATCTGTAGAGCAACGCTTGTCGTGCGCGGGCACCGGAAAAGGCCTAGCGCGTATGCTTATGCCCTGTAAAGCGCACAACAGGCTCCCGTGAGCGTCCGGCGCCTGCGCCGTTGCTGGCGCGCACTGATTTCTATGAACCAACTGCATTTGTTTCTGCCCTGCGCCGCCGGCGTCGAGGGCTTTCTGGCCGACGAGGTCCACGCCATCACCGGCGCCAGCGGGCAGGATCTGCTCGTGGGCCGGGGCGGCGTCATGCTGCGCGGCATGTGGCGCGATGCCATGCTGCTCAATCTGCACAGCCGTCTGGCCCAGCGCGTGCTGATCGAGCTGTCGCACACCATGTACCGCAGCGAGAACGATCTGTACCGTGCCGCCAGCGAGGTGGCCTGGGAGATCTGGTTCACGCCCAAGGAAACCTTCAAGATCGAGGTCACGGCCCAGCACAGCCCGCTGACCAGCCTGAACTTTGCGGCGCTCAAGGTCAAGGACGCGATCGCCGACCGTTTTCGCGCCAAGCGCAACGGCGTGCGTCCCAGCGTGGAGACCCACCACCCCGATGTGCGCGTGCACCTGCACCTGACGACCGACGGCGCGACCATCTATATCGACACCTCGGGCGAGGCGCTGTTCAAGCGCGGCTGGCGCGAGGACAAGGGCGATGCCCCGCTCAAGGAAACCCTGGCCGCGGCCATGATTGCTGCCTCGGGCTGGAACCCGCATGGCGACAATCCCCAGCCGCTGTACGACCCCTGCTGCGGCAGCGGTACCCTGGTGATCGAGGCCGCGCAGATCGCGCGCAGGATTCCAGCCGGCATTCTGCGTCGCTTTGCGTTCGAGAAGCTCGTGCCCTTTCAGCGTCATGTCTGGGAAGCCATGCTGGATGAGGCCGAGGGCCAGATCCTGCCCGAATCGCCGGTGGGCATTTACGGCTCGGACATCGCTTTCCGCATGGTGGACTTTGCCCAGCGCAATGCCGAACGTGCGGGTGTGTCCGATACCGTCAGCCTGCGCGGCGGCGATGCATTGCAGCGCATGCCGCCCAGCGAGCAGCCCGGCATGATGCTGCTGAACCCGCCCTATGGCGAGCGTATCGCGGCCGCCGGCAGCGCAGGCCGCAATGCGGCCGAGCGCATGGGCCAGGTCGAACGCGCAGGCCGTGAAACCGCGCAGACCGAGGACGGCGGCGAATTCTTCAACCAGCTGGCCAGCCACTGGAAGAAGAACTACAGCGGCTGGAGTGCCTGGATGCTGACGCCCGACCTCAAGCTGCCCAGCAAGATGCGCCTCAAGGAGTCGCGCCGCACGCCCATGTGGAACGGCCCTATCGAGTGCCGTCTGTTCCGCTTCGACATGGTCAAGGGCGCGGTCAAGCCACGCAAGCCTGCGGACGATGCTGCGCAGAACGGATCGCCGGAAGGCCGGCCTCAATGAAGATCGCTCCCCTGAGCTGGCCGGCCTGCAACGCCGGCTACGACGGCCCTTTGCCGCGTCCCATGATTCTGGACACCAATGTGGTGCTGGACATGCTGATCTTTGACGACCCGGATATTCCCGCCATCCGTGAGCTGGTCGCCCGTGGCGAGGTGCGCTGGATTGCCGATGAGGCCCAGCGCATCGAGCTGGGTCGTGTGCTGCGCTACAGCCAGATTGCGCCGCGCGTCAGCTACTACGGCAAGACGCCCGAAGGCGTGATGGCCGCTTTTGATGCAGCCGTCGAATATGTGTCCGCCGCACCCAAGATTCGCTTCACCTGCACCGATCCCGACGACCAGCATTTCCTCGATCTGGCCAGCCAGCACAAGGCCTTGCTGGTTAGCAAGGACAGGGCCGTGCTCAAGCAGCGCAAGCGCGTGGCAACGCACTATGGCGCGACGGTGGGCAATGTGGTGGTGATGGAAGAGGAGCGGCTGGCCGCCTAGTGTGGCTAAGCAAGGCGTGCACCCCGGTATTGACTGGCAGCGTTATTTGGAGCTGCTGTGTCAAACAGGCTCTTGCACCTGTTTTGGCCTGAGTATTGCCTCCGTTGCCTGCTTGTTGGCTCAGTCGAAAAACCGCATGCCCGCATAAGGCCGCAAGCGGCATTGCGCCAGGCGGCTTTCCAGCGAACCGACATGGGCTTCGAGCTGGTGGCCGTCCGGGTCCAGAAAGTAGAAGGAATCGCCTTCGCTGTGGTTGCTCTTCCACTCCCGGACCCCGCATGACCTGGCATGCTCCACAAAGTGCGCGAAGTCCTGCTGAGCAATGGTGAATGCGTAGTGGGTGTAGTCAGAGCTGCAGGCCTGTCTTCGCTGTTCGTCTGACGACAGGCACAGCCACAGATTGCCGAGTCCCAGATAGGCACCCGTATCCCACTGCGCGCGTAGACGAAATCCCGGCACCTGCACGTAGAAGTCAACGCTGCGCTGCAGGTCCGCGACGGCAAGCGTGAGGTGATTCAATCCGGTAAGCATGGTGGCGATGGGCATGGGCAACACAAGGCGTGGAGTGTGCCATTGCCGTGCATCACTTCGTTCTGGGCAGCCACGGCACGCCGTTGATATGGCTGCCGCCATCGACAAACAGCGTATTGCCCGTGACATAGCGGCAGTCTTCGCTGGCCAGGAATAGGGCCGCGCCGCCAATGTCCCGCTCGGGATCGCCCATATGGCCCATGGGATTCAGGCGCAGCATGTCGGCTGCGTTCTCGGGCTGGCTCGCCGCAAATCTTTGATAGGCTTCGGTGGCGGCGCCGGGACACAGGGCGTTGCAGCAGATGCCAAAGGCCGCCCATTCGCGCGCGGCAGAGCGGGTGAGCGTGCGCAGCGCTTCCTTGGCCATGTTGTAGTCCACCGAATAAGGGTGGGCGTTGACACCGTTGAGCGAGCACATATTGATGACCCGGCCCCAGCGCCGCTCCTTCATGCCGGGGAAGACTGCCTGCATGGCCCAGAGCGCCGATTGCGCACCTATGCGCCAGGCCCAGTCGGAATCGAGATCGCCGAGCGTTTCGACCCTGGCAAAGCCGGGCTGGCTGCCGGGACGCCGACCCCAGGCATTGTTGACGAGGATGTCGATGTGGCCGAACCGCGCCAGGGCGGCATCGACCATGCTCTGCACGGCGATATGCTCGCTCACATCGGCAACGGCATGTCCCACCTGAACGCCAAATTCGTCGCGGATTTCTGCGGCGACCCTGGCACAGGTTTCGGCATTGATATCGGCCAGCCACAGGCTGGCGCCTTCCGCCGCAAAGCGGCGTGCCACGCCTTTGCCAATGCCGGCACCTGCGCCCGTGATCAGGGCTACGCGGTCTTGCAGTCGGTTCATTGTTCAGCTCTCCTCGTTCCATGGACGAGTCACTGTGCGGTGTCGCCGGCGCTGCGACATCGTCGAATCGGACGAGAAATCGGCCCATGAATGTGGCGGCCGAACCACCCATGGCTGGCCCGGATTTGCCCATGCGGATTAGGATTCATGCCGCAGGGACGACCTTGCCGGGCGATGCGATGCATGGCCTGAATTCCTGCCGGGACGGCCTGGCCATTCGATCTTCAAAGAGGTTTTCTATGGCTTGGGTTTATCTGCTGGTGGCCGGCGTTCTGGAAGTGGTCTGGGCCTTCACCATGAAGCAGTCCCATGGTTTCACCAACCTCAAATACAGCGCCATCACCATCGTGGCCATGATCGCCAGCTTCGGTCTGCTGTCGGTGGCCATGCGCACGCTGCCCCTGGGCACGGCGTATACGATCTGGACCGGAATCGGCGCCGTGGGTGCATTCCTGGTGGGCGTCACGGTGCTGGGCGAGCAGCTCAGCGCCATGCGCGTGGGAGCGGCCGTCCTGATCGTCAGCGGTCTGGTGCTGATGAAGCTGTCAGCGGAGTGAATGCCCGGGCTTCGTCCCGGACAGTGCTGCAGTTCCATGCGGAACTCGCTCTCGATCTCCTGGTGTGAATGGCTGCGGGGGACGAACGCGTGGGGTGAAGCGCATGGCGCGACAATAACGGGATGACATCCTCCACGACGCCCCTGCATCCCAGCGCAGCTTCGGCCCGCAAGGCCCAGCCCAAACTGACCACGCTGGACAAGACCCGCATTGACGACACACGCATCAAGATCGTGCGCCCGCTGCTGACTCCGGCACTGCTGGAAGAGTGGCTACCCGTGACCGAAGAGGCGCAGCAGCTGGTCGAATCCAGCCGTGCCGCCATCTCGCGCGTGCTGCATGGCCAGGATGACCGGCTGGTGGTGGTGGTCGGACCCTGCTCCATTCACGATCACGATCAGGCCATGGATTACGCGCGCCAGCTCAAGGTCCAGGCCGATGCGCTCAAGGACGATCTGCTGATCGTGATGCGGGTCTACTTCGAGAAACCGCGCACCACCGTGGGCTGGAAGGGCTATATCAACGACCCGTACCGCGACGGCAGCTTTGCCGTCAATGAAGGGCTGGAGCTGGCGCGCCGCCTGCTGCTCGATGTGCTGGCGCTGGGCCTGCCTGCGGGCACGGAATTCCTGGATCTGCTGTCGCCGCAGTTCATCAGCGACCTGGTCAGCTGGGGCGCGATTGGTGCGCGCACCACGGAGAGCCAGAGCCATCGCCAGCTGGCCAGCGGTCTGAGCTGCCCTGTGGGCTTCAAGAACGGCACCGACGGTGGCGTGAAGGTGGCCAGCGATGCCATTTTGGCCGCCCAGTCCTCGCATGCGTTCATGGGCATGACCAAGATGGGCCAGAGCGCGATCTTCGAGACACGCGGCAATCAGGACTGCCACATCATCCTGCGCGGCGGCAAGGCTCCCAACTACGACGCTGCCCATGTCCAGGCTGCATGCGAAGTGCTGGAAAAAGCGGGCTTGCATCCGCAGGTGATGATCGACTTCTCGCATGCCAACAGCAGCAAGCAGCACCGTCGCCAGATCGATGTATCAGCGGATGTGGCCGAGCAGATTGCCGGGGGCGACACACGCATCACCGGCGTGATGATCGAAAGCCATATTCACGAAGGCCGTCAGGACATTGTCGAAGGGCAGGAGTTGCAATACGGTGTCTCGCTCACCGATGCCTGCATCAGCATGGAGCAGACGACGCCGGTGCTGGAGCAACTGGCAGCCGCCGTGCGCGCACGGCGCCTCAAGGCGGCCTGAGGCCGGGCACACGAAGCTGGATGAACAAGAGGCGCCGCGGCGCCTCCTGTTCTTTTCAAGGGGAGAGTCCTTTTGGACATCGGGCGGAATGCCCGTATCTTCAAAGCTCCAGCGTCAGCTTGAGCATGTCCTTGTGCTGCACGCCACGCTCCCACAGCGGGGTGGTGTAGTTCTGCAAAAAGAAGTCGCGCTCGATGTCGGTGACGCGAAAACCCAGGCGTTGATAGAACAGCAGCTGGTCGCCAAAGCTGCCAGTTCCCACTTCCAGCTGTTGTACGCCGCGTTCGCGCATCTCACGGATGGCGCGCTGCAGCAGGGCCGAACCTATGCCCTTGCTCTGCCAGGCCGTGGATACGGCCATATTCATCAGCTCCCATCGGTGAAGGCCGTCGCCCTCGGGGACCAGCACGCATACGCCGATCAGGGCGCCGAGGCCGCTGGGCGTGAACTGGGTCGTCTGGCGCGCTCCGAAGCAGGTGGATCCGGGCAGATAGCGTTTGATGCGCTCGCGTGAGGGGTCGGCCAGCAGCAGCAGATGCCAGGGGGCTTCTGCGGGGTTCATGGTGGTGATATGCCAGGAGTCGGTCGTGCCGGGGCCGGCCAGTGTGGAGCTCATGCGCGCACTCCCTTGCGGCGGAAGGCGGGCGCTGCATATCGGCCGGGCTGGATGTCGGCATTCACTCGATGGGACGAAAGCCCGTCCATCTGCTGCAAACCACAATCTCGCGCCATTTCCACTTTCCACCTGCGGGAGTTGTGAGCCCGCCACAAATATTGTCAACAGGCCATAGCGTAGCAGTCGGAGGGCAAATTCGGTGACGTACTGGTGAAAAGTACAGCGTTCTGCGGCAATTTTGATGCAGGAATCTCGCAAATATTGATCTGCACAGGCCTTGCAACTGCGTGAGCAAGTACTTCAAGGCAGTGCATTGACGAGGCTGACGCCCTTTGCGCAGGACGGGCTTTGCAAAAACGGAGATAGTGGTTTATACTTAGCAACAAGGGTTAACCCCTAGGGTTTAACCCGCGAATGACAGCACATGAGATGCGTGCTGTCCATCGCTTGAAGTGCATCTCTTGATTTCATAGAAAGCTCATCATGCGCCAAGCTATCAACTCCCTGATCGAATTCATCCAAGAAGCTCGCGAGTTCCATCTGGATCTGGCCAACCAGTAATCACGAACTGGTTCGAGAAACAGCCGCCGCTCAAGGCGGCTTTTTTTCGTCCCGAAAGAGATGATCAGGCCGCCAACAGGCCCTGTTTCTCTATGAAGGCGACCACCTCGTCCAGACCTTCCAGTGTCTTGAGGTTGGTCATCACAAAAGGCTTGAGCCCCTTGGGCGTAGTGCGCTGCTTGATGGTGTCGCTGCGCATGATGTCCAGATTGGCGCCCACATGGGGGGCCAGGTCGGTCTTGTTGATGACGAAGAGATCGCTCTTGGTGATGCCGGGGCCGCCCTTGCGCGGAATCTTCTCGCCTGCTGCCACGTCGATCACGTAGATGGTCAGATCGGACAGTTCGGGGCTGAAGGTGGCAGCCAGGTTGTCGCCGCCCGATTCGATGAAGACGATGTCGGCATCGGGGAAGTCCTTGAGCATGCGGTCGATGGCTTCCAGGTTGATGGAGGCATCCTCGCGAATCGCCGTGTGCGGGCAGCCACCGGTCTCCACCCCCATGATGCGCTCGGCGGGCAGGGCGCCGCTGATGGTCAGCAGGCGCTGATCCTCCTTGGTGTAGATGTCGTTGGTGATGGCAACCAGGTCCCATTTGCCGCGCATGGCCTTGCAAAGCATCTCCAGAATCGTGGTCTTGCCCGAGCCCACGGGCCCGCCTATGCCCACGCGCAGCGGCGGCAGCTTCTTGGTGCGGTTGGGGATATGGTGCAGTGCGGTCGACATGGTGAGTTCTTTAGTGAATGAGAGGGTTGCGATCAGCGGGCCTTGCCGTAGGCACGCTCCACCTTGGCAATGCGCAGCTCGAAATGCTGGTACCAGGTGGTGTGACCTTTTTCCTGGGCGATCTGGTGTTCGGCGTTGTGCTTCCATTGACGGATGGCTTCCTCGCTTTCCCAGTAAGACACGGTGATGCCGAAGCCTTCGGCATCGCGGGTGCTTTCAGCGCCCAGATAGCCTGCCTGCTGGCCGG
This sequence comes from Comamonas sp. wu1-DMT, assembly GCF_040187805.1. Classification (NCBI taxonomy): domain Bacteria; kingdom Pseudomonadati; phylum Pseudomonadota; class Betaproteobacteria; order Burkholderiales; family Comamonadaceae; genus Comamonas; species Comamonas sp. wu1-DMT. The sequence goes on along the minus strand of NZ_JBANEM010000003.1, from coordinate 343,887 downwards.
CCAGCTCCACCATGCGGTCGGCCATCTCGCCATAGCCCTGGTCCGTCTGGGTGCGCAGGGAGGTGAAGATGGCGGCGTAGTACGGTGGCTGGGGTGTGGCGGCAAACAGAGCAGACATGGCAGATGGAGGTTCAGCTACGGAAAAGTCGAGAATACTGGTGTTCATGCTGGGCCGAGAGAATGGCCAGCATGGGCGAAAAAGCCTGTCTTGCGTTGTCCGGCAATGCCAGCGCGTATTCGACGGCGGCGGGAATCTCGGAAGTCAGTCGCGCCAGGATGCGCTGGCCGGCGCTCTGGCCCAGGGGCACGGTCTTGATGGCGGCCTGAACCATGTTCTCGGCCCAGCCAAAGGCATAGGCCAGCAGCGCATCGCGCGGCGTGGCTCCGGTGCATTGGGCCGCCAATGAGAAGGCGATGGGGTAGCTGGCATCCTGCGCGGCCAGCCAGTGGACGCCGGCCAGCGGGACTGCTTCGTCGGCGTAGCGGTTTTTCAGCCACTCGGTCAGCGAGCGGCCCATCTGCTCGGTTTGCAGGCGCAGCTCGCTGGTTTCGCGCGTGACTCTTACCCACTGGTTGAGACGGGCAATGCGCGCCAGATCCTCGCTTTTCCAGGCCGGCATGGCCTGCGCAATCACGGCCATGTCCCCGCGAGACTGGGTCAGATGCAGCTGCTGCACCAGCCAGCCGGCGGCCTCTGCTTCCGTTGTGACCAGCGTCGCATTGATGGCCGCTTCAAGCCCTTCCGAGTAGGAAAAACCGCCGATGGGCAGGGCCGGCGAGGCCAGCCACATCAGCTGCAGAAAGCTCTGCGCGCCCAGAGCCAGCAATGGCTCAGTGGGCGTGGTCATGCGAGTGTTCATGGCCGTGATGATGGTGGCTGTGGCCATCATTGGTCACATGGCCGCCATAGGCGCCTCCTTCGGGCTCGAAAGGCAGGTCGGCTTCGACCACCGTCATATGCATGCTGCGCAGCATATCGGCCAGAACGTGGTCGGGTTCGATCTTCAGATGGTCGGGCTGCAGCTCTATCGGCACATGGCGGTTGCCCAGGTGGTAGGCCGCGCGCATCAGGTCAAACGGCGTGCCATGCTCGGCGCAGGCCGTGATCTGCAGCACTTTTTGCGGTGCGGCCAGCACGCGGATCAGGCTGCCGTCTTCGGCCACCAGTACATCGCCGCCGCGTACGGCCTGGCCGCGTGGCAAGAAGACGGCCAGCTCGCGACCCTGGCTGTCGGTGGCAGCAAAGCGGCTCTTCTGACGCACGTCCCAGTCCAGTTCCACGGACGCGGCGCGTTTGAGGATGACGGTGGAAAGGCCCTGGCCCTGGAGCAGCAGTTTGTTGGCAGTGAGCATGGTGAATTCACAATGAAATAAAAGGCCCGAACCAGATTGGCGCGCATGTTGCATGCCCTGCGCATATCAGTGATTTTGATGGACAACTCTTTTGGAAACTTCGACAGAAATGGCAGCCCCGACCTCTTTGCATGATGCGCCTGCCGACTGGCAGGGCTGCGGCGTAGCCTATGTGGCGGTGTATGGCACTTTGCGTGCCGGTGGCATCAACGATATTGCAAGGCTCCAGCCAGGCGTTGCCTGTGTCGGCAGGACCCAGCTGACCGGCACTTTGCATGACCTTGGCTGGTACCCGGGCCTGAGGCTGCAAGGCTCGCAGGCCGTGCTGGCCGAGGTCTACCCCATGGACGCAGCGCTGGAGCGGGCCATGGACCGCATCGAAGGCCTGTGGCCCGAAGACCTGGGCGAATACGCCAAACGCATTCTGACCCTGCCCGTGATGCTGACCCAGGGCGGTCAGCAGTCCATCACCGTGCTGGTCTACGAAGCCTTGCCCGCCACCGTGAGCGCTGCGCCGGAGCTTGCCGTCAGTGACTGGCTGGCCTGGTTTGAGGGCAAGGGCATGCAGCATCCGGATTCGGAGTTTCAGCTCAACACCGCTCAGAACAGAAAATAGCGCTGTGCCATGGGTAGGCTGACCGCAGGCTCGCAGGTCAGCAGATCGCCATTGGCGCGCACGGCATAGGTCTGGGCATCCACCTCCATATGTGGCGCCAGATCGTTGTGGATCATGTGCTGCTTCTTCACATTGCGTATGCCCTTCACCGCCGACAAGGTCTTTTGCAGCCCGAAGCGCTGGCCGATGCCGGCGGCAAGCCCTGCCTGGGAGACAAAGGTCAGCGAGGTCCTGGCAAGCGCCCCGCCAAAGCTTGCAAACATGGGGCGGTAATGCACGGGCTGAGGCGTGGGAATGGAGGCGTTTGGATCGCCCATGGCCGCCATGGCGATGCTGCCGCCCTTGAGTATGCAAAACGGCTTGACGCCAAAGAAGGCGGGCTTCCAGATCACGATATCGGCCCACTTGCCCACCTCGATGCTGCCCACCTCGTGGCTGATGCCATGGGCAATCGCGGGATTGATGGTGTATTTGGCGATATAGCGCTTGACGCGGAAGTTGTCGTTGCGCGCGCCGTCGCCGCTCAGGGCGCCGCGCTGCAGCTTCATCTTGTGCGCCGTCTGCCAGGTGCGCAGAATGACTTCGCCCACGCGACCCATGGCCTGGCTGTCGGAGCTGAACATGCTGATCGCGCCGATGTCGTGCAGGATGTCCTCGGCCGCAATCGTTTCCTTGCGGATGCGGCTTTCTGCAAAGGCCAGGTCTTCGGCAATGCCGGCGTCCAGGTGGTGGCAGACCATGAGCATGTCCACATGCTCGTCCAGCGTGTTGATGGTGTAGGGGCGCGTGGGGTTGGTGGAGCTGGGCAGCACATTGGCCTCGCCCACCACCTTGAGGATGTCGGGCGCATGGCCGCCACCCGCGCCTTCGGTGTGGAAGGTGTGAATGGTGCGCCCCTTGAAGGCGGCCACGGTGTCCTCCACAAAGCCGGACTCGTTGAGCGTGTCGGTATGGATGGCGACCTGGGTGTCGGTGTCCTCGGCCACATCGAGACAGTTGCTGATCGCTGCCGGGGTGCTGCCCCAGTCCTCGTGCAGCTTGAGGCCGATGGCACCGGCACTGATCTGCTCGTGCAGGCCGCCGGGCAGGCTGGTATTGCCCTTGCCCAGAAAGCCCAGATTCATGGGGAAGGCGTCGGCGGCCTGCAGCATGCGTTCCATATGCCAGGGGCCTGGCGTGCAGGTGGTGGCGAAGGTGCCGGTGGCCGGGCCGGTGCCTCCGCCGATCATGGTGGTCACGCCGCTGGTCAGCGCTTCCTCGATCTGCTGCGGGGCAATGAAATGGATATGGGTGTCGATGCCGCCTGCGGTGACGATATTGCCTTCGCAGGAGATGATCTCAGTGCCCGGGCCGATGATGATGCTCACGCCCGGCTGGGTGTCGGGGTTGCCGGCCTTGCCTATGGCCACGATGCGGCCGTTCTTGAGGCCGATGTCGGCCTTGACGATGCCCCAGTGGTCCAGGATCAGTGCGTTGGTCAGCACGGTATCGACCGTGCCACCTCCGTCAGGGCCGGTTCCCGTCCCGTCGCGTGTGCGCTGGCTTTGCGCCATGCCGTCGCGGATGGTTTTTCCGCCGCCGAACTTCACTTCCTCACCATAGCCGCCAGCGGCCAGGGTGTAGTCTTTTTCGACCTCGACGATGAGTTCGGTATCGGCCAGGCGCAGGCGGTCGCCCACGGTGGGGCCAAAGGTTTCTGCGTAGGCTCGTCGGTCCATGGTGGCCATTGAGGAATCTCCGATTCAGGTGTTCAGCGCAGGGACTGCTGCTGGGCCGCCGGTGGCAGGGCTGCGGGGTTTGTGCCGAGCAGGTCGCGCAATGTGCCCAGTGCCAGGGCCAGCAGCAGTGCGGCGCAGCAGCGGTAGGTAAAACGGCTCCAGTGCGCAGCAGCGCGGCGGAAAAGTCGATCCACCAAGGCTGCGCAGACAAAGCACCAGAGCAGGGACGAAGTCATGAATCCCGCGAAGAACAGCCCGTAATCGCTGGCGCCGGGGTGGGCCACACCCACCGCCCCCAGGGCGCTGCCCATGGCGGCCCAGTAGGCCAGGTTCTGCGGGTTGGTCAGCGACAGGGCCATGCCGCGGCGCAGGGCCTGTTTCTGCGTGGCGGCGGCGGTGGCAGGGGCATCGAGCCGGTGTTCGGTACGCGCGGCCTGCCAGCTGTCCCAGGACAGCCAGAACAGGTAGGCGGCGCCCGCCAGACCAATCGGCCAGCGCAAGGCGTCGACCTGCATGACCAGACCAATGCCGGCCAGGCCCAGCAAGGCCCAGCTTGCATCACCCACCAGCGAACCCAGCTGCACGGCCAGCGCCGGACGATAGCCGCCGCGCACACCTTGGCGCACGGTCTCTGCAAACACCGCTCCGGGCGCTGCGTTGAACACCAGGCCCAGCACAAAAGCAGAAGCAAACAGCATCAGCATGGCAGGTCAGTCCCTGGAATCTGCGGGCAGTGGGCCCTGGACCAGACCGCGAAAACCATAGATCTGGCGATCGCCGCCGATTTCGACCAGCTCCACCGTGCGCTGCTGGCCCGGCTCGAAGCGCACGGCCATGCCGCTGGCAATATTCAGTCGCATGCCGTGGGCGGCGGCGCGGTCGAAATCCAGACCCGCATTGGTTTCGGCGAAGTGGTAGTGCGAGCCGACCTGAATCGGCCGGTCGCTGGCATTTTTCACCACCAGCGTGAGCGTGCGGCGGCCGGGGTTGAGTGCATGGCTGCCTTCGTCAAGAATCAGTTCGCCGGGGATCATCTTTCACCTCCTTGCGCAAAGGCCTTGTGCTGCGTTGTGCCAGGGTGTTTCATATCAGGCCAGTTTTGTCAGCATGAAAGCGCCGAGCGCGGCAGTGGCTGCACCGCCGAACCGGGCAGCCCATTGGTGGCGCTGCATGAGGGCATGACCGAGCACCATGCCGGCGATATGCAGTGTGGCCGAGCCCAGTGCAATGCCCACCAGCGCGCCGACGGCTGCCAGGCCGCTGTCTCCGGCCAGCTCAAAGCCGTGCGCAGCGCCGTGGAAGAAGGCAAACACTGCAGCCAGGGAGGCGGCGGCGGCCCAAGGCATTTTTTGCTGAACCAGCACCAGCAGGCCCAGCACCAGCACCGATGCGGCAATCATGGGCTCCACGCCCGGCACCCACAGGCCGGCAAAGCCGGCCACGGCCCCCGCCACCAGAAGGGCCACAAAGGCCGCAGGTGCACGCCAGGCCGTGCGCAGGCCGGGCATGGTCAGCGCACTCCAGGCACCCACGGCCAGCATGGCGGCCAGATGGTCAGCACCGGTAAACGGGTGGGCAAAGGCATGACCCAGGCTGTCGAGAAAGTGGTGATGGCCGCCTGCATCGGTGCCCATATGTGCGAGGGCGGACAGGGGCAGTGCAGTCGCCGCGGCGGCTGTGGTGGCAAGGAGCTTATTGAATTTCATAGCTATCTGCGCTTGATGGATAAGGGTTTGATGGCTGAAAGGCTTGAAGCCTCTGGAGGCTGCTTCAGGCGATGGGCTCATGCACGGTGACCAGCTTGGTGCCATCGGGGAAGGTGGCTTCGATCTGGATGTCGGGAATCATTTCGGGGATGCCCTCCATCACATCGGCGCGGGTCAGCACGCTGCGGCCTTCGCTCATGAGCTGGGCCACGGTCCTGCCATCGCGTGCACCTTCCATCACAAAGGCACTGATCAGCGCCACGGCCTCGGGGTAGTTGAGCTTGAGGCCACGAGCCATGCGCCGCTCGGCCAGCAGGGCCGCAGTGAAGATCAACAGCTTGTCTTTTTCGCGTGGTGTCAGTTCCATCTTCTTCAATCCCTCAGTCGGCACGCGCATCCGGCAGGGCTGAATGAACGCGAGGAGTCAGTTTCATGCCCTTTTATGTAGCAAGTGCCATGCCAAAGGCCAGTCTTTATTGCCAGCCTGCAGGCAAGCCGCCGCAGGTGTTTTGCACCTTGTTGGTGCTGTCGGCACGCAGTTGTGCACCACGGCGTATCGGTGAGGCAGCGATGGTGCTTTGTGGTGCATTGTCGATCCGTAGCGGTGCATTGCATGGCACGAACTTTGCTGTTCTGGTGCATGTACAAAAGACCATTGAATAGGGGATTCGCTCAGGGCCTGGGTACCACGGCAAGACTCGGAGTGCTGGCCTTGGGCGGTACGCTGTGGATGGCTTCAGCCGTACAAGCGCAAACAGCCGAGGAAGGCGACAAGGTATTGCCCGAGGTGAGGGTGAGTGCCATGGTCAAGGGACAGGCGCTGGATGAGTCACAACGCGCGTTTTCCGTCACCGAGTTCAGGCGCGACGAGATTCGCGAGCAGCCCAGACAGGAAGTGGAATCGCTGTGGAGCCAGGTACCCGGCATGCATGTCAATCACTACCAGCTCAGCGGTGTGGCTAACGGGCTGGTGCTGCGCGGCTTCGGCGGCGGCGGCCATGGCGGCGATGTGGCGGCCACACTGGATGGCATCCCGCTCAACGAAGCCATGTCGCATGCGGATGGCTATTTCGATCTCAATGTGGTGGTGCCGCTGGAGCTGGATCAGCTCAATGTCTATCGCGGTCCCGTGTCGGTGCTGCAGGGCAATTACAACCGCGCCGGATTGCTGGAGCTGCGCACCAGACGCAGCGGCAGCTATGCGGAGTTCGATGTCAGTGCCGGTTCGCACGGCATGTTCGATACACAGGCCGCTCTCGGGCGCGAGCTGGAGGGGGGTGACCAGCTCAATCTGGCGACTCAGCATTCGCGCGGTGACGGGGCGCGGCCTGCCTCGCGTCATGAGCGCAGCACCATCAGCGGCACCTGGAAGCACCATGTGCATGAAAAACTCGATATCTCGCTGTCCGGCCGCTGGCATGAGGCGCGTGGCGACTCGCCCGGTTATCTGACCGAAGCGCAGTGGCGGCAGGACCCACAGGGCAAGGACAGCCGCGTGGTGGGTGATGGTGCCAACAAGCACTTTGGCACGCTGCGCCTGGATGCGCAGTACGCACTGGATGCCGATACCCGTCTGCTGGGCTTTGTCTACGGCACGCAGCAGGATTTTGTGCGCTGGTTCACCCGCCCGCGCAGCACCACCTGGATGCAGCGCGAGGAGCGCTATGACCGCAGCGTGCTGGGAGTGGGCCTGAATCTCAGCGGCAAGTCGCTTCTGGCGGCGCGCGAGTTGAACTGGATGCTGGGCCTGGAGCAGGTGCGCGAGTCCACCGACTATGGCTACTGGGATGGATTGCTGGATCGCCGGCGTACCGGCCCTGCATTGAATGATCGCAATACGCGGCTCGACAACACGGCGATCTACGGCCAGGCTGGCTGGCAGCCAACGGTCTGGTTGCAGACCACGGCGGCCTTGCGCAGGGACCGTTTTGACGGCCGCTGCCGTCTGCTGGGAGGGGAGGCCGGTGGCGATGAATGCAATCGCATGCAGGGCCGCAGCCATGCCAGCCCCAAGCTGGGAGCACTGGCGCAGCTCAATGCCCGCACAGCCGTGCGTGCCAGTTGGTCGCAAGGCTTTGCGCTGCCCAGCGACTTTGCCAAATACGCGCTGCGCAACAGCGATCTGCACGCCAATGTCTTTCGCCAGAGCGAGCTGGGCGTGGAGTGGAAACCATCAGGCCATTGGCTGATCGATGCCTCGCTCTACCGCATCAGCTCCAGCCATGAAATACGCAGCACGGCACCTGGTGAGTATGAAAACCTGGGCGCGACCGTGCGCAAGGGCGCCGAGCTGCAGCTGCACTGGCTGCCCAGCCGCAACTGGCATGTGGAATGGACTTATGGCCACAATCGCTCCGAAGTCACGCAGAACGCGGATGCCGCACTGCTGGGCCGGCGCGTGGTGGCCGTGCCCGAGTACACGAGCACCGTGCATGCGCGCTGGATGCCGCGCAGCGATGTCACCGTGCATGGATTGCTGCGCCATGTGGGGCGTGCGCCCATCAACGCCAGCAATACCGAATGGGCCGGCAGCTTTCGCTGGCTGGACCTGGGTCTGCAATACCGATTGCCCGCAAGCCTGGCGCGTAATGCCAGCCTGAGCCTGTGGCTGCGCAACGCCGCCAACACCCGCTATGCCAGTACCACCACCATGATTGCCGGCCAGCGTCTGGTCGCCCCCGGCGCGCCGCGCAGCGTGCAGCTGGGCCTGCAATTTTCCTTATGATTTCCGGAGCTTCCATGTCTGTTTGCAGCACACGTAAAAACATCATCGCGCGCATTCTGTGCACCACGGCCGCAGCCTGGCTGCTATGCGCCAATCCGGTCTCTGCCCATAACGTCTGGCTGGAGCCTGATGCGCAGGGCGGCTATGTCTTGCAGTTTGGCGGTCATGAAGGCAGGACAGAAGCCTTCGATCCGGCCAAGCTGCAGCGTGTGCATGCCTATGACCTGCGCGGACGTGAAGTGCCCAGCGCCATACAGAATGTGCAGGGTGGCATCCGCATCAAGCCCGATGCCAGTGCTGCGCTGATCGCTGTGGAACTCGATAACGGCTATTTCAGCAGTACGGGTGCCGAGGGCGCCATGCTGCCTTTGCCCATGGACCAGAACCCCGGTGCGGTGCGCGGCGTGCATGCGCGCAAGTTCCACAAGACCGTGGTGCGCTGGGGCGCCGTCATGCAAAGGCCGCTGGGGCAGATGTTCGAGGTGGTTCCGCTTCAGGGGCAGTCTCCTCATGCCGGTCAGCCGCTCAGGCTGCAGGTGTTGCTGCATGGCAAGCCGCAGTCTGGCGTGAGGCTGTCCTGGGGTGAGAAGGGCTCTCCCACGATGACGGACGCGCAGGGGCTGGCGACCATGACGCCTGCTGTCGGCAGCAATACGCTGCAGGCCATACTGCGTCAGCCTGTGCAGGGCGACCCCATGACAACCGAGAACAGCTACGAGTATTTGCTGCGCTTTGCCGTGCATTGATGAAGCTGCGCTCCGTCGGCCTTCGCACCGGAGAGCAGATTCTGCAAGGCATCCGCGAGGCGAGGATTTGGCGTGCAGATCAGCAAGCTGCATGTCTATGCGGTGCAGGACGGCAAGGCCAGCAAACAACTCGATCCGCGTTGCTGCAGGCTGAGATCAAGACTGCTCTCGATCCGTGGACTGGCAAGCTGCGCAGCGCGGCCTTGCCGGCATGCCTGCAGCCGGTCTGAGTCGACAGGCTGTCGTGCACTTCAATAGTGCCGGCTGGTTTGCGCGGTCTGCATCTGGTGCATGCGGCACTGCAATGGTGCCTGCATGTGGCCGATGCTGATCGCACAAAGTTGCATTCGGCCTGTGCTCGGCAAAAAAGCGACAGCAGCGCCGCCGTATGCAGTGAGCAAGCCATGGCAGGTGGTGCTGGCACGGTAATTGCACTTCAGTTTTTGCGGTCAATGTGACCGAACAAAACCTCCTGGGAGTGCTGAAATGAATCGTCGCGGAACCCTCACAACACTGGCTGCATCCATGGCTCTGGGCCTGGGCTTGACTTCTCAGGTGCTGGCTGCAGACACCATCAAGGTGGGTGTGTTGCACAGCCTCTCGGGAACCATGGCCATCTCCGAGACCGTGCTCAAGGACACGGTGCTGATGGCCATCGACGACATCAATGCCAAGGGCGGCGTGATGGGCAAAAAGCTCGAGCCCGTTGTGGTGGACCCCGCCTCCAACTGGCCGCTGTTTGCCGAAAAAGCCAAGCAGCTGATCACCCAGGACAAGGTAGCCGTGGTCTTCGGTTGCTGGACCAGCGTGTCGCGCAAGTCCGTGCTGCCGGTGTTCGAGCAGAACAACGGCCTGCTGTTCTACCCCGTGCAGTACGAGGGCGAGGAACTCTCCAAGAACGTCTTCTACACCGGCGCCGCACCCAACCAGCAGGCGATTCCCGCTGTCGAGTACCTGATGAGCAAGGAAGGCGGCGGTGCCAAGCGCTTTGTGCTGCTGGGCACGGACTATGTGTATCCGCGCACCACCAACAAGATTCTGCGTGCCTTCCTCAAGTCCAAGGGCGTGAAGGATTCCGACATCATGGAAACCTACACTCCCTTCGGCCACAGCGACTACCAGACCATCGTGGCCGATGTGAAGAAGTTCTCCACCGGTGGCAAGACCGCCGTGATCTCCACCATCAACGGCGATTCCAACGTGCCCTTCTACAAGGAGCTGGGCAATGCCGGCCTCAAGGCCAAGGATGTACCGGTCGTGGCCTTCAGCGTGGGTGAGGAAGAGCTGCGCGGTGTGGACACCAAGCCTCTGGTCGGTCACCTGGCGGCATGGAACTACTTCATGAGCGTGAAGAACCCGACCAACACGGCCTTCATCAAGCAATGGGGCGATTACGCCAAGGCCAAGAACATCGCCGGCCACAAGGACAAGCCGCTGACCAACGACCCGATGGAAGCCACCTGGGTCGGCATCCACATGTGGAAGCAGGCCGTGGAGAAAGCCAAGAGCACGGATACCGACAAGGTGATCGCCGCCATGGCCGGCCAGACCTTTACCGCACCCAGCGGCTTCACCCTGAAGATGGACGAGAAGAACCACCATTTGCACAAGCCCGTGATGGTTGGCGAGATCAAGGCAGACGGTCAGTTCAGCGTGGTCTGGAAGACCAAGGGTCCGATCAAGGCCCAGCCCTGGAGCCCGTATATCGAAGGCAACGACAAGAAGAAGGACGAGCCCAACGGCAAGAGCTCCTGATTCGCTCCCTAGGACTGGAGAGGTCTGGTGGGTTCTCCAGTCCTGAAAAGATAGCTGCTTGCGCTTTATTGGCAATGGATGCAGCGCTAAATATCCGAGACTTTTTATGAAACTACTGCGCAAGTCATGGCGGCTGGTATGGGCCGCCGGGCTGGGCTCCTTGCTGAGCTTTGCCAGTCACGCACTGACGACCGAGCAGGCCTATGCCATGGCTGCGGCAGACGACTCCGAGCAGCGCGTGCAGGCCATCAATCAGGCCGTACTGGCACCCGATGCGCAGAGCGACGGCGGTCGCCTCGCTGCCTATCTCAAGGCGCTGTCCGACGATGAAGTGCGCGTGTCCCAGGGCCGGGCCTATGTGGTCAGCGGCGATGCGGTCAGCGATGCGGCGACCGGCGCAGACGTCAAGCTCCCGCCCGATGCCGAGGAGGTCGTCAGCAACAACTATCTGCGCTCCGTCATCGACACGGCACAGGCCGCGCTGGCGCTGGGCAGCAGTGATGTGCAGGCGCGCCGCAAGGCCGCCGAGCAACTGGCCTCCGAGCCGGATGCCGAGCGCCTGCCGCTGATAGAAAAAGCGCTGGCCACCGAAAAGGACGGCCAGGTCAAGGCCTTGCTGGAGCGCAGCCTGGCGGGCAGCCTGCTGGGCAGCGACGACGCAGGGCAGCGCCTGAAGGCGGTGCAGCAGCTGTCGCATCAGCAGACCCCGGAGACGCAGTTGCTGTTGAACCAGCGCCTGTCCGAAGAGTCCGACCCCGGCGTGCAAAAAGCCATCAAGGCCGCGCTGGCCGGCATTGCCGAAGGCCTGGCCTGGGGCGACAGGCTGGGGGCGATCTTCAGCGGCATCAGCCTGGGTTCCGTGCTGTTGCTTGCGGCGCTGGGTCTGGCTATCACCTACGGCCTGATGGGCGTCATCAATATGGCGCATGGCGAGCTGATCATGATCGGCGCCTATGCGACCTATCTGGTGCAGCTTCTGTTCCAGCGCTGGCTGCCCGAGGCCTGGTTTGGCGGGTATCTGGTGGTGGCGATTCCCGTGGCCTTTCTGGCCTCGGCGCTGGTCGGTGCGGTGCTGGAGCGTGGCGTGATCCGCTTTCTCTACGGCCGCCCGCTGGAGACGCTGCTGGCCACCTTTGGCATCAGCCTGGTGCTGCAGCAAACCGTGCGCAGCCTTTTCGGAGCGCAGAACGTGGGCGTGGAAAACCCGGCCTGGATGAGCGGCGGGATCGCGCTGCTGCCCAATCTGACACTGCCCTGGAACCGCATCGCCATCATCGTATTTGCGTTCGCCGTGCTGGCGGGCGTGGCCTTCATGATCGCCAGAACGCGCCTGGGCCTGTTCGTGCGCGGCGTGACGCAGAACCGCGCCATGGCTTCCTGTGTGGGCGTCAACACGGCACGCACCGACACCTATGCGTTTGCACTGGGCTCCGGTATCGCCGGTCTTGCCGGCTGCGCCTTGAGCCAGATCGGCAATGTGGGCCCGGATCTGGGGCAGAACTACATCGTGGACAGTTTCCTGGTGGTGGTGCTGGGCGGTGTGGGGCAGCTGGCGGGCACCGTCTATGCGGCTCTGGGCCTGGGCGTGCTCAGCAAGCTGCTGGAAGGCTGGACCGGTGCCGTGCTGGCCAAGATCGCCGTGCTGCTGTTCATCGTGGTCTTCATTCAAAAGCGTCCACAAGGCATCTTTGCCCTGAAGGGCCGCAGTGCGGAAACATGAAGCACCCCCTGAGTCGCTTCGCGCCTTCCCCCGCTCTCGCATTGCTGCGCGCTGCGGGCAGGGGACGACACCCTCGCTGCGGGGCGGCCCTTGCTCGGTGTCTCGTACCTGGGCCGCGCCAGTTGCGCAGGCCATGTGCCTTGCTCGACATGAGGGAAAACTGACATGACAACCCAATCCATATCCATCGAACTGCCCAAGCCAGCGCCGCTGCTATCCGCCAAGGGCTGGACGGCATTTCTGCTGGCCCTGACCATGGTCTGCGCCGTGGCTCCCGCACTCAATCTGTGGGTGCCAGAGGACAGTGCGCTGCACTTGTCCGACTACATGCTGGGCCTGCTGGGCAAGTTCATGTGCTATGCCATCTGCGCTCTGGCGATTGACCTGATCTGGGGCTATACCGGCATCCTGAGCCTGGGCCACGGTCTGTTCTTCGCACTGGGCGGCTATGTGATGGGCATGTACCTGATGCGCGAGGCCGCAGGCCCCGATGCCTTGCCCGCCTTCATGGGCTTTCTGGACTGGAAGGAGCTGCCCTGGCACTGGGCGTTGTCGGGCAGCTTTGCCGCCACCGTGCTGCTGGTGTTTCTGGTGCCGGGCCTGATCGGCGGGCTGTTCGGCTACTTCGCCTTTCGCTCGCGCATCAAGGGCGTGTATTTCTCTATCATCACCCAGGCCCTGACCTATGCCGCCATGCTGCTGTTCTTCCGCAACGAGACCGGCTTTGGCGGCAACAACGGCTTCACGGGTTTCAAGACCCTGCTGGGTTTTTCCGTCAACTCGCAAGCCATGCATGTGCTGCTGTTCGCGCTGTCGGGTCTGGCGCTGCTGGGCTGCTTTCTGTTCTCGCGCTGGCTGATGCGCAGCAAGTACGGGCGCGTGCTGCAGGCCGTGCGTGATGCCGAATCGCGCACCATGTTCTGCGGCTATAACCCGCTGCCCTACAAGCTGTCGATCTGGGTCATCTCGGCCATGATGTGCGGCCTGGCAGGCGCGCTCTATGTGCCCCAGGTGGGCATCATCAACCCCAGCGAGATGAGCGTGGGCAACTCCATCGAAATGGCGGTGTGGACGGCCGTGGGCGGACGTGCCTCGCTGGTCGGCCCCATCATCGGCGCGTTTGCCGTCAATGGCGGCAAGAGCTGGCTCACCGTGGCCGCACCCGAATACTGGCTGTACGTGCTGGGTGCGCTGTTCATCGTCGTGACGCTGTTCATGCCGGGAGGACTGATCCGGCTGCCGCAGCAGCTTCGCCAGTGGCGTGAGAAGCGCAAGGCACAGGCCCCGGCGCCGTTGAACCAGACTGCAGCCGCAGCTGCCAAAACCGCTGCCGAGCCGGCTTCTGCCGATGCCATCGAAGGAGTGCGCGCATGACCCCCGATCTGATGCAGGAAGGCGAGCAGCGCCTGGCCTCCTACCAGCAGCGCGAAGCCGCGCTGCGCACCGAATCCGGCGGTCGCAACGCCAGTCTGGCGCGCCCCGTGATTGCAGGCGAAGTGGATGTGACCCATGGCCGAATCCTCTATCTCGAAGACGTGCATGTGAGCTTCGACGGCTTCAAGGCCATCAACGGTCTGAGTCTCGATATCGCGCCCGGCGAGCTGCGGTGCATCATCGGCCCCAATGGCGCGGGCAAGACCACGATGATGGACATCATCACCGGCAAGACCCGGCCCGACAGCGGCACGGTGTTCTTCGGCTCCACCATCGATCTGCTGCGCTACAAGGAGCCCGAGATCGCGGCCATGGGCATTGGCCGCAAGTTCCAGAAGCCCACGGTGTTCGAGCAGCTCAGCGTGTTCGAGAACCTGGAGCTGGCGCTCAAGACCCATAAGGGCATCGCCTCCTCCATGCTGTTCAAGCTCAACGGCGCGCAGAAGGACCGCATTGCCGAGGTGTTGCACACCATTCATCTGGCGGGCAGCGTAACGCGCCAAGCCGGGCTGCTCAGTCACGGACAGAAGCAGTGGCTGGAGATCGGCATGCTGCTGGTGCAGGAGCCCAAGCTGCTGCTGCTCGACGAGCCTGTGGCCGGTATGACAGACGAGGAAACGGTGCGCACGGCCGAGCTGTTTCTGACGCTCAAGGGCAAGCATTCGCTGATGGTGGTGGAGCACGACATGAGCTTTATCGACACCATCAGCGAGAAGGTCACGGTGCTTTGCGATGGCTCTGTACTGGCCGAGGGAACGCTGGCCGAGGTCCAGGGCGACGAGCGCGTGATCGAGGTGTACCTTGGTCGGTGACCCCCTGAGACGCTGCGCGCCTTCCCCCTCTCTCTACGCGCTTCGCGTTAAGGGAGGGGGGCGACTGCTTCGGTGCGCGGCGGCGCTTCCTCGCTGTCTCTTTGATTGGACAGCGTCAGTTTCAAACGTCATGCGCTCCGCAGATAGTCAAATTAGATAGCTGCTTGCGCAAGCTGTGTAAGCGTTAGAGGTCGAAAATGCTTAAAGTTCAGAACCTGCATCAGTACTACGGCGGCTCGCACATCCTGCGTGACGTGAATTTCACGGCCGAGATCGGCAAGGTCACGGTGCTGCTGGGCCGCAACGGCGTGGGCAAGACCACCTTGCTCAAAAGCCTGATGGGGCTGGTTCCCATCAGAAGCGGCGGCATTGAATGGCAGGGCCGCGATATCGCGCGCAGGACGCCCTATGAGCGCGCGCGCAGCGGCATCGGCTATGTGCCCCAGGGGCGCGAGATCTTCTCGCGCCTGTCGGTGGAAGACAATCTGCGCATGGGGCTGTCCTATTGTTCGGCAGGCACCCGGATTCCGGGCGAGCTGTACGAGCTGTTCCCCGTGCTGGGGCAGATGCTGCACCGCCGTGGCGGCGATCTCTCGGGCGGGCAGCAGCAGCAGCTGGCCATTGCGCGCGCACTGGCGCCGCAGCCCAAGATCCTGATCCTGGATGAGCCCACCGAGGGCATACAGCCCAGCATCATCAAGGACATCGGCCGCGTGATCCGCATGCTGGCCAATCGCGGCGACATGGCCATCCTGCTGTGCGAGCAGTACTACGACTTTGCCGAGGAGCTGGCTGACCACTATGTGGTGATGGAGCGCGGCGAGGTGATCGCATCGGGCCCGGGCAGCGAGATGCAGCAGAAGAATGTGCGCTCGCTGGTGGCGATTTGAATATCGGGCGAAGAAAAAAAAGGTGCCGCAAGCGGCACCTCAAAGCCTCAGGCCATGCCCGGAGGACAACTCATTTCGTCAATACGCTGCGCCGTGCGCGGCCAGCACCGGATTGCCCTGTATGGCAGTGCTGGCGCGGCCGTCCGCGCCCCGGGGGACTTCGCCCACCAGCGTGGTGCGGTAGAGCTGGCGATCGAACTCCAGCGCAAAGATATCCTGTGGTGCCACATGGGCCGTGGAGCGGTTGTCCCAGAAGGCCAGCGAACCAGGTTCCCACTTGAAGCGCACGGTGAACTCGCTGCTGACGGCGTGCTCCCAGAGCAGCTCCAGCAGCACGCGCGATTCGCGGGTATTGAGTTCCACGATGGACTTGAGAAAGCCGGGGCTGATGTAGAGCACCTTCTCGCCGGTCTCGGGATGGATCGTGACCAGCGGGTGTTCGCTGATCAGGGTGTTGTCGCGCACCAGATCCAGATATTCCTGCGATGCCGTGGCTCCCTGCGGGGCGCTGAAGCGGTGCTCGCCACGCAGGCCCTGCAAGAAGGCCTGCATCGTTTTGGAGAGCGCTTCGTAGGCCGCGGCCAGATTGGTCCATTGCGTGTCACCGCCATAGGGCGGAATCGTCACACCGCGCAGAATCGATGCGGCAGGCGGGTTGTGGGCGGCCGTCACGTCGGCATGCCAGCCGGTCCAGGGGCGCTGTTCGGCCTGGCCGCTGTGGCGGTTGGCCTTGCGGTGCTTGGCAATCGAATACAGCTCGGGAAAGCCTTCGACATGACCGAAGACGGGGTGGCCGGGCGTGAGCTCGCCAAACTGGCGCGAAAAGGCGATCTGCTGCTCGTGGCTGAGGTGCTGGCCGCGAAAGAAGATCACCTTCCAGCGCAGCAATGCCGAGCGGATGGTGTGCACTTCGGCGGCACTCAAGGTCTGCTTCAGATTGACGCCGCTGATCAGCGCGCCGATATGCGCCGACTGCGGCGTGATGCGGATATGCGGAGTGATATTGCTTGCGGAGCTCAGGCGTTCGTCCAGATGCTGCAGCGGAGCGTGGGGCAGGGGCATGTTCATGGGGTTTTTCCTGATGAGAGCGGGGCTTCAACGCGCCTGGGCAATACGGGAGGCGCTGGGCGGCAGCAGGCCCAGCTCGGTGAGAAGTGCATGACTGCGTTCGACCTGGGCATGCAGTGCGCGAGCCGTGTCCTGCGGGCCGAGGAAGATGGGCTCCCACTGGTTCAGCGCCACAAACTCCTTCCATTCCCGGGTTTCGGAAACCTTGCGCAGCGCATTCACCCAATACGCCTGTTGCGCGGTGCTGGCACCGGGCGCCGTCATCACGCCCTGAAACGAATCGCTGACATAGTCGATGCCCTGCTCCTTCCAAGTGGGCGACTGGGCGAACACGCCTTCAAGCCGCTTGTCGGCGGCAATCGCCAGCACGCGCACGCGGCCCGACTGCAGATAGGGCAGCAGGTTCGGCGTGGTGGCCGAAACCACATCGAGATGGCCGCCTGCCAGCGCCACCATGGATTCGGCGGAGGATTTGTAGGGGACGATGCGCAGCTTCTGGATATTCACGCCGCCCTGCTGCAAGGGCTGGGCCACGCCCAGATGGATGTGATTGCCCAGCGTGGTGGCGATGCCGATGGAGTATTTCTCGGGGTCCTTGCGCAGCTGGGCGATCAGGTCCTGGGCATTGCGCAGCGGCGAATCCGCACGCACGACCACGGTGGTGAACTCGCGCAGCAAGGTCACCAGCGGCGTGCCTTTCTGCAGGTGCGCGGGCAGGGCATTCTGCGCCAGGCTGTTGCCGTAGCTGGTGCTCAGCGTCATCAGCGTGTGGGCGTCGCCAGGGTGGCGGTGCAGGCTTTCCAGCGCGGCGATCGCATGCGCGCCGGACTTGTTGCTGACCACGAACTGCGGTGCATGGCCATCGCGTGCCAGCAGCTCGGTGAGCTTGCGGGCCGCCTGATCCAGCGCCGCGCCGGCTCCGCTGGGGACAATGAATTCCGTGGACTTGCTGGGCTTCCAGGCCTGTGCCGCTGCGCCGCCGGCTTGCGCGGCAGCAGGGCCAGTTGCCAGCGTGCAGCACAGCACTGCCATCGATGTCAGCCACGGGGGCAGAGTGCGATGCAGGCGGGAATGCGTTACGGTAGCGACCGACATGAATGCTCCTGAAATCAATCGCCATATGCTTGACAAGCTGGCGTGCGAGAGACTGTAGAAGCGCTGCTGCGATACAACAACGAATGAATTTTCATGAGTTAGTAAGCAAAAGAGCTGAGCTACCCGGGCCTGAGCGGCAGGCCTGCTTGAAGAGGCGAGAAAGACAATGACCTGGCATGCGCAACTGGCGCTGAACTATTCCCTGCAGGCCGGCAAGACCTCGGTGCATTTCACGCACGATGGTCCGCTGCGCATCCTCAAAAGTCTGTATCCCGAAGGTCCTGCCATCTGCCACAACGTGCTGGTGCACCCACCGGGCGGGCTGGTGGGCGGCGATGTGCTGGACATTGATGTCCATGTCGCAGAAGGTGCGCATGCGCTGGTCACCACGCCCGGTGCCACGCGCTTTTACAAAAGCAACGGGCAGCAGGCCATGCAACGCACCCGGTTGCGTCTGGACCCCGGTGCGAGGCTGGAGTGGCTGCCGCTGGAGGCGATTGCCTACAACGCCTGCGATGCTGTCAACCAGCTGGAGTTCGACCTCGCCGAAGACGCGCAACTGCTGACCTGGGATGTGACGGCGCTGGGCCTGCCGCTGGCGGACCAACCCTATACCTGCGGCAGGTTCGAGCAGCACATCGAATGGCCGGGCCGTTTTCTGGAGCGCGGCGTGATTGATGCACAGGACGAACTGCTGCTCAACGGCGATCTGGGGCTGGCCGGGCATCGCTGCCTGGGCAGTCTGATCTTTGCCAGCGGCTCAGCCATGGCGCGCCATCAGCGCGAAGCCTTGCTGGAAGGCACGCAGGAGCTGCTTGCCAAGGCCGCTCCGGCGGTGTTGAGCGGTGTCACCGCTCCCAATGAAAACATGCTGGTTCTGCGCTGTGCATCACCTGTGGTGGAGCCTGTGATGATGTTGTGGAAAACCGTGTGGAGTTTTTGGAGAAAAGAACTCTGGGGCCTGCAGGGCGGCACGCCGAGAATCTGGTCCATGTGATCGCTGTTGCGCGGGCCTCGGCGCCGTTTCAGCGCACCAACTGTTTTCTGCATCGGGCCAGCTCGGCCTCGGTCCAGTTCAGGCGTTCGCGCAGTTGGGGGCAGGCGGCACCGGCGTTTTGCGGCTCGCGTTCCGTGCAGTGCTCCTCGACCATGGATATCAGGGTGCGCGTGTGGCGGTTCTGCTCCAGGGTGCAGGCGTGCGTACCTGCTTCGGCTCGCGTTCCGCCTTGCGAGCGTGTGCCGGGCGGCACGGCCGTCCAGCCCCGGTTGTGCCAGGGCGAGAAGGAGGCTGAAGGCGTGATCTCTATGTCATTCACGCGTCCTTCCAGGCCGGGAAATGTGGACAGCATGGCGGCTGCCACCAGGGCCGGGTCGCTCATGCGTCCCAGGGCGGTATCGCAGTCCATGACATCGGGATTCAGGCCCGGCGGCAACAGCCTCAGCACGCCATAGATGCGGGTGGCATCGGTTTCCAGTTCCTTGACGCTGCGTCCATTGCTGCCCGGCACCAGTCCCATGCCGACCAGTTGGTACTGCGTGTCGCGCAGGGCGGTATCGGGGCCGGTGTGGATCTCGACCTCGCCCGAGGCCCGGCCCGCGAACATGAGCAGCCTGAAGGCATCCGTGGAGAACAGCGCCTGCACCTCCAGGTGGCAACGGGCAGGGGCGGCGGGACGCAGCACGCTTGACCAGTCCTTGGCGGCGTCGCGGTGGACCAGCATGGCCGTGCGCGGCAGCATCGCCACGGTTATCCGTGCCTTGTCCAGGTTTACGGTGGCCGCCACGCTGGCGTCGATGGAGTCGGCCGTGGAAAATTGCGCCAGTGCCTTGAAGCCGGGCTGCATCACGGACAGTCTGTCGTTGCCGACCACACCGCCTGTGGCGATCTCCAGGCGCCCGTCCGCAAAGCGGTAGTAGCTGGGCACTTCGTCGGTCTCGGTATAGCTGCCGTGGCGCGTGGAGACGCGGTAGCGGATCTCGCGTCCGCCCATTTCCATGAAGGGGCGCAGCGTCTCCAGCAGGGCCTGGCGTGTGGCGGCATCGTCCTGGCGCAGTGTGATCTCTACGCGTGTCGAGCCATAGCCCAGCAGCTTGTCGAACGCATGGCGCATGACGGCCTGATTCGGAAAAGTGATGACTGCCCCCACCATGCCCGCCAGGGCCGCGACGCCGCCCAGCACCAGCGGCCAGGTCGAACGCTCGTCAGCGCGAGTGCCAGTCATGGCGCTCCAGATGGCTTGCGCGCCATGGCTCAGCCAGGTGGTGGCCATGAAGGCGATGAGCGCTGCAGTCGGCGCCCACACAAGAATCAGCAGTATTTGCAACAGGCCCATATGGGCAGTGATTCTAGGCACAAGCCATGCATGGCCTGGCTGCAGCAGCTCGCCTGGGGCTACCCGCCCGGGGCTACCGCTCGGGGCTGCCCGCGGGGGACGCTACAGCGCCAGAACGATTCTGGACTCCTGCGTCCTGGCGCGCGAGCAGCAGCTCATCATCTTGGTGCAGGCCGTGCGCTCGGCACGGGTCAGCACCATGTCGCGATGATCGATATCGCCTTCGAGCACCGGCACCTCGCAGGAGCCGCACAGGCCTTCGCGGCAGTCGCACTCGATATCGATATTGGCACTGCGCAGCGCATCGAGCAGGGTTTCATCGTTGCGCACCTGCAGCGTGATGCCGGATTCGCGCAGCTCGACTTCAAAGCCGTGCTCCTTGTCCGGGTCCAGCGCTCCCAGGGTGCTGGAGAAATGCTCCACGCGCAGACTGTCCTCGGGCCAGTGGCGACTGGCCTGGGCCAGCCCGTCGAGCATGCGCTGCGGACCGCAGGCATAGATCTGTGCGCCGGGCCTGACCTCGGCCAGCAGTGCCGCGTAATCGGCACGCCGGCCTTCCGCGCCCACATAGATCTGCAGACGCTCGCCATGCATTGCCTGCAATGCATCCAGGAGCGCCATGCGCTCGCGCTGGCTGCAGCTGTAGTGGATTTCATAGGGGATGCCCAAAGCCTGGGCGCGAGCCGCCATGGCCGCAACCGGCGTGATACCGATGCCGCCGGCGACGAGAATCAGCTGCTGCGCGCCTTCGTCGAGCCTGAAGTGGTTGCGCGGGCCGCGCATCTGCACCTTCATGCCGGCCTGCAGTGCCCCATGTATCCAGGCCGAACCGCCACGGCTGTGCTCTTCGCGCAGCACGGCGATCTCGTAGGTATCGGCTTGCTGCGGATCACCGCATAGCGAGTACTGGCGCGAGATGCCGGTGTCGCCGCAGTGCAGGTCGATATGCGAGCCCGGGGTCCAGCGTGGCAGCTCGCGTCCGTCGGGCGCCTTGAGGCGCACGCGCAGCACGTCCTGCGCAATCAGCTCGGTGCTGTCCACCAGCATGCTGCGGCTGACGCCGCCCTGCGAGGATTCGCCGATGCGCACCGGCTGTTGTTCGGCCAGCACGGCGGGGTTGGCGCGCTCGGGGTTGCGGCTTACATCCCATTGAACCCACAGATGTTCGGGGCCGCGGAACGAGGTGTTGGGCACATAGGTGAAGCGTTGCTCTGCCAGCTGCATATGGGGCAGGCGGCGCGTGAACTCTTCAAGGAAGATCTGCATTTCCATGCGCGCCAGATTCTTGCCCATGCACTGGTGGGAGCCGTAGCCGAAGGTCAGGTGATCGCTGGCATTGTCGCGGTGGATGTCGAACAGGTCGGCATCGACAAAATGCTGCTCGTCGTGGTTGGCCGAAGAGGTGACGATGAGCAGCTTGCTGCCGGCCGGAATGGCCTGGCCGCCGACCACCACATCCTTGGTGGCCAGGCGCCGCCAGGCGGCTACCGAGCCGTTGTGGCGCAGGCATTCCTCCACGGCATTGGGGATCAGCGAGGGATCGGCGCAGATCTCCTGCCAGACCTTGGGGTGCTGCAGCAGCAGCTTGACGGCATTGGCCGTGGCGTTGGCCGTGGTCTCGTGGGCGGCGACCAGGCCGGCCATCATCATGGAGTGCAGATAGGAGTCGGTGACGACATCGGGCAGTTCCTTCTGCTTGCGAATGCCGTATTGCATCCAGCCTTCGGCATCGGGGTCGGCGCGCATCTTGTCGAGAATCCGGCCCGCGTGCTGCCAGAAATTGCCCACGGCATGGGCCACGGCCACCTGCTCCTCGGCCCGGGGGCGTCCCCAGGTGTTGACGGTGTGGGCAATGCTGTACTGGCGCAGCGTGTCCATATCGTCTGCAGGCACGCCCAGGAAATGCATGGCCACCGTCAGCGGCACTTCCCACAACATCTGGTCGACGAGATCGGCGTGGCCGTCGTCGATGAAACGGTCCACATATTCGCGGGCCAGCCGGCGCACCATGGGCTCGTGGTGCTTGAGCTCTTCGGGCGTGAAGGGCTGCATCAGCGCGCGTCGGCGCGGCATGTGGGCGGGCTCGTCCTCGTTGACCAGAGTGCGGTTCAGCGCAAAGCCGTAGCTGGCGAGCACGGCATTGGCTTCATCGCCTGTGGGCGTGATCTTCTCCAACGCGATCGAGGGACTGAAGGTCAGGTTGTCGCGGAAGATGGCCTTGATGTCGTCGAAGCGCGTGACCACCCAGTAGCCCAGCTGCGGGCTGTAGAACACGGGCTCCTGTTCGCGTGCCCAGCGCACATACTCGGGCGGGTCCTGCTGGTAGCCGTCGGCAAAGGGATCGAAGCCGGCGGCCCCGTGGCTGATGGGGCAGCCCGTAGGGCCGCTCTGGCCGGTGGGCTTGCCGAACTGGCTGTGATCGATGGGGCAACGGCTGGGGGTGGAAACGGTCATGGCTCGCTCGCAAACGCAAAGAGGCAGGAGATGGCATAAGCCATCGGACGAGAGCGCAGAGGCGGCCTGCCGCCAGCCTCTACGGCATGGATCAGCGGGGCAATCAGTCCAGCGTGATGTTCAGATCCTTGATCAGCTTTTGCCAGCGTGCGCTTTCGCTGTGGATCAGTGTCTGGAACTGCTCGGGGGTGTTGCCCACGGGCTCCACGCCAAAGTCGATGAGCTTTTGCTTGACGGCAGGCTCGTTGATGGCGGCGACCACCTGCTTGTTCAGCGCCGTGACGACATTGGCCGGTGTCCTGGCCGGGGCCACCATGCCGACCAGGGCCGCAGCCTGCACGCCGGGCAGGCCCAGCTCGCCGAAGGTGGGCACATCGGGCAATTGGGGCAGGCGCGTGGCATTGGCCACGGCCAGCGGACGCACCTTGCCACCCTTGATGAAGCCGGCGCCGGCGGCCAGGTCCACCATCATCACGGGAATCTGACCGCCTGCCACATCTGCCAGCGCCGGAGCCGCACCGCGATAGGGCGCATGGGCGAGCTTGAGGCCGGCCTCGGACTTCAGCAGTTCCATGGCCAGGTGATGGGGGCTGCCCGCACCGGCGGAGCCGTAGTTCACGCCCTCGGCACTGGCCTTGGCGGCGGCAATGAACTCCTTGGCGGTCTTGGCCTTCTCGGCGGGGCCGGCCACCAGAATCATGGGAAAGCGGCCCATGAGCGTGACGGGCGTCAGATCCTTGCCGGGGTTGTAGCTCAGGCTCTTGTAGAGCACCGGGTTGAAGATCAGCGTGCCGTTGTCGGCCGACAGCACGGTATAGCCGTCAGCCGGTGCGCGCGCGGTCTCCGAGGCGCCGATGGCTGTGTTGCCGCCGGCGGTTGTCCACGACGATGGGTTGATGGGCCTGGGCGCCCCAGGCCTGGCCTATGGTGCGGGCCAGGAAGTCCGAGCCGCCGCCTGCGGCATAGGGAACGATCCAGCGCACGCTCTTGCTCGGGTACTTGTCCTGGGCCGCGGCGGTGCCTGGGGTTGCGGCCAGCCAGAGCATGCTGGTGGCCAGAACCGAGGCGGTGAAGAGGCGTTTTTTCATTGAGGGTGTCTCCTGGGCTGTGGTGTTGTTTGCCTGCGGGTTAACCAAGCTTCACTCCGCCTGCGGTTCCGCTCTAATACGGAAATTGTTTTGCGTAATTTTTATACGCATAGCGTAAATATGCTTCAAGGGATTACCCGAGAGCCAGTACGAGACATGCGTGAAAATGTCTTCAACGGCTTACGAGACAGGCGCAACCAGCTATGAAAATCGAGAAGAAGACTTTGGCGATGGCGAAGCGGCAAGCAGCCAGCCCAGCCGCAAGCGTGGCGTCGCAGAATGTCCGTCAAGAGCCGGATCAACGTCGCCAGCGTGTGCAGGCCGCAGAGACCTGTCTGGCCGTGCTCAAGGCGCTGGCAGGTCTGGGCGGGCGTGCCAGTCTCACGGCCATCGGTGCTGCCGTTGATGAAAGCCCGGCCAAGGTGCATCGCTATCTGGCCAGCCTCATGGCCGAAGGTCTGGTGGAGCAGGATCGTGGCGGCACCCAGTACGCGCTGGGACGCGAGGCCATCCATATCGGCCTGGCCGCGATGCGCCAGAACGATCCCGTGCGTATGGCCGAGCCGGCCCTGCAGCATCTGCGCGAGTCATTGCAGGTCACGAGCTTTGTCGCCGTCATGGGCAATATGGGTCCCACCATCGTGCGTTTCGAGGAGCCCAGCCTGCCCATCACCGTCAATGTGCGCGTGGGTTCAGTCATGTCCATGCTGTGGTCGGCCACGGGGCGGGCATTCTTTGCCTTCATGGAGCCGCAGCCCGAGGTCGAGGCGCTGCTGGCGCGCGAGTTGGAGGCCGCCAGCCCCGAGCATCGCCGTCTGCTGCATGCGAGCAAGCCTCTGGAGCAGCTGCGCAGCGAGATTCGCGCAGCCGGCTGTGCCGCGATCCGGGACCTGAATCTGCCTGGCATCAGCGCCGTTGCGGCGCCCTTGCTCGACTACAACGGCCATGTGGTGGCCGTGCTCTGCGCGCTCGGGGCCAGCGGCGGCTTCGACCCCGATCCGCAGGGCCGCATTGCCCAGGCTGTGTGCGAAGAGGCGCGCAGTATCAGCGCTTCGCTGGGCTACCGAGCCTAAGTCTGTGATCAGGCCCCAGTCAGCACAGCCGGGGCTCCGAGGCGCTGGGACAGCTGACGGGCCTGGGCCTGCAGTTTCTGGGCCGGCAGACCGGCGGGGTCCAGCGTCAGCGTGACCGAAGGGCCGATGGCGGCAATCGCCAGCACCAACTGGCCGAAGCCGTCGAACACCGGCACCGCCAGCGCGCTCACGCCCGACAGCAACTGGTTCTCGACCACGCTGAGGTGGTTGCGGCGGATGGCTTGCAGCTCCTGCGCAAACGCCGGCTCGTCCAGGCTGTGGCCTTCGGCCTGCAGCAGCGGTGCGATGCGGGCCGGGTCGCCGAAGGCCGCAAAAATCTTGCCCGTGGCGGTATGGCGCAAGGAGGCCGGCGTGCCGTGGCGCATGGCCACATAGACATGGGTCGGGCCTTCCTCGACGCGGATGATGGTCGGCCCCTGGCCGCTCCACATTGAAACCGACACGGTGTAGCCCACCTCTTGTGCCAGGGCGGGCAGCTCGGCAATCGCCATGCGCACGGGATCTGCCTGCTGCAGGCTGATGAGCCCCATCTGAATGGCCAGCGGCCCCAGGCCGTAATGGCCGCTGACGCGATCCTGCTCCATCAGACCCAGCTTGCAAAAGCTCACCAGATAGGGGTGGGCTTTGGCTGCCGTCATTTCCGCCTCGCGTGCCAGATCCTTGAGCGCCATGCGCCGGCCCGTGCGCGCCAGCACCTTGAGCAACTGGCCGCCGACTTCCACGCTCTGTATGCCGCGCGGTGCGCGCGCGGGTTCGTCGTCACTGGTTTCAAGCATCAAACGGGCGTCGGTCGGAGAAGAGTTGGCATGAGGCATGACGGCATTGTGACGGTGGAAAAGCGGCTGGAAAGTCTCAAGGGTTTTTCACTATGACAAATCGATTGTGCAATGTTGAATTTATATCTAGTATTCAGAAATTCGATAAAGCTGAATGCATTTGTTTAAAACAAAGAGATTGCAACGATGAGCACCAAGACCTTTGCCTCCGCCGCCGACCTTGAAGTCAAGAAGGTGAGCTTCGACAAGCTCTCCGAACATGCTTATGCCTACACGGCCGAGGGCGACCCCAATACCGGCATCATCATTGGCGACGACGCCGTGATGGTCATCGACACCCAGGCCACACCCGTCATGGCCGAGGACGTGATCCGCCGCATCCGCGAGGTCACGGACAAGCCCATCAAATACGTCACGCTGTCGCATTACCACGCGGTGCGCGTGCTGGGTGCCTCGGCCTACGGCGCCGAGCACATCATTGCCAGCCAGGACACCTACGACCTCATCGTCGAGCGCGGCGAGCAGGACAAGGCCAGCGAGATCGGCCGCTTTCCGCGCCTGTTCCAGAACGTCGAGAGCGTGCCCGATGGCATGACCTGGCCGACCATGACCTTCACCGGCAAGATGACGCTGTGGCTGGGCAAGCTCGAGGTGCAGATCCTGCAGCTGGGCCGCGGCCACACCAAGGGCGATACCGTGGTCTGGCTGCCACAGGAGAAGGTGCTGTTCAGCGGCGATCTGGTCGAGTTCGATGCCACGCCCTATGCCGGCGACGCCTATTTCCAAGACTGGCCGCAGACGCTGGATGCGATTGCTGCCCTCAAGCCCGAAAAGCTGGTGCCCGGCCGCGGTGCGGCGCTGCAGAACGCCGCCGAAGTGCAGGCCGGCCTGGCGGGCACGCGCAACTTCATCAGCGACCTGTGGGCCGAGGTCAAGGCCGGCGCCGATGCGCGTCAGGACTTGCGCAAGGTCTACGAGGCAGCCTTTGCCAAGCTGCAGCCCAAATACGGCCATTGGGTGATCTTCAACCACTGCATGCCGTTTGACGTGACACGTGCCTATGACGAGGCATCGGGCCACGCCGACCCGCGCATCTGGACTGCCGAGCGCGACCGCGAGATGTGGCTGGCGCTGGAAGGCTGATCGCCTCCTGGGCCGCCCGGCTGGCAGTCTCTTGCGCAGGCGCGGCGGTCTACGGCGAAGCTATCTAAAACAGGAGCTGCTTGCGCTTGATTTGTAATGAATTCAAATAGAAAAAACATTGAGTTCAATGCCTGGAGAGCGGTAGCAGCTATCAAAAAAACAGAGTTTGAATCCGGTCGCAAAGAGCCGGAGGGGCGGCTTTTGCCCCAAGAAACAGATCCACGCTTTTCAAGGTTTGCGCACCGATGAACGCCATGTCCACCACCGCCATTTCTCTTGACGCCCTGCGCGGCAGCGCCGCCGACATCCAGTCCATCCAGATTCCTTATCGGCGTCATGCGGACCAGGATGCCGATGCGCCGGCTCGCCACCCCGTGGTGGTGGTCGGCGCCGGGCCCGTGGGCCTGTCGCTGGCCATCGATCTGGCCCAGCGCGGCCAGCCGGTGGTGGTGCTCGACAACGACTGCAAGCTGTCCACGGGCTCGCGCGCCATCTGCTTTTCCAAGCGCACGCTGGAGATCTGGGACCGCCTGGGTGTGGGCCAGCCCATGGTGGACAAGGGCGTGTCCTGGAATTTGGGCAAGGTGTTTGCCAGGGATCAGTCGCTCTACCAGTTCGACCTGCTGCCCGAAGCCGGCCACGAGCGCCCGGCCTTCATCAATCTGCAGCAGTACTACGCCGAAGCCTATCTGGTCGAGCGCGCCCTGCAGCTGCCGCTGATCGATCTGCGCTGGCACAACAAGGTCACGGCGCTGGCGCCGCGCGAGGATGGGGCGGAACTGACAGTGGAAACGCCCGAGGGCGATTACCGGATCGATGCCCAGTGGGTACTGGCCTGCGACGGATCGCGCTCGCCCTTGCGCGGCCTGCTGGGCCAGGGAAGCCATGGCCGCATCTTCCGCGACCGCTTTCTGATTGCCGATGTGAAGATGCATGCGGACTTCCCAACCGAGCGCTGGTTCTGGTTCGATCCGCCGTTCCATCCGGGCCAGAGCGTGCTGCTGCACCGCCAGCCCGACGATGTCTGGCGCATCGACTTCCAGCTGGGCTGGGAGGCCGATCCCGAGGAGGAGAAAAAGCCCGAGAACATCCTGCCGCGCATCCGCGCATTGCTGGGCAAGGACGCGCACTTCGAGCTCGAATGGGCCAGCGTCTACACCTTTGCCTGCCTGCGCATGGACCGCTTCGTCCACGGCCGCGTGGTCTTTGCGGGCGACAGCGCGCATGGCGTATCACCCTTCGGCGCACGCGGCGCCAACAGCGGCGTGCAGGATGCCGAGAACCTGGCCTGGAAGCTCGACCGCGTGCTGCGCGGTCAGGCCGATTCTGCGCTGATCGCGAGCTACGGCGCCGAGCGCGAATACGCGGCCGACGAGAACATCCGCAACTCCACGCGCGCCACCGACTTCATCACGCCCAAGAGCGAGATCAGCCGCCTGTTTCGCGATGCGGCGCTGGAGCTGGCGCGCGAGCATGAGTTTGCGCGTCGCATCGTCAACAGCGGTCGTCTGTCGGTGCCGGCCACGCTGCATCATTCCTCGCTCAACACGCCGGACAGCGAGGTCTTCGCAGGCTCGCAACTGCCCGGCGCCGTGCTCAGCGATGCGCCCATGCGCCGTCCCGGCAACAGCCAGACCACCTGGCTGCTGCGCTCCCTGGGCCCGGACTTCACGCTGCTGCATTTCGGCCCCACGCCGGCCTGGGCGCGCGAGCTGACCGGTGTGCTCAATCTCTCCATTGCCGCCGAGGGCGATGCCGGGGCCGCGCAAGCCGATCTGCTGGATGCCCAGGGTCTGGCCGCGCAGCGCTTGGATGCGCGCCCCGGCACCAGTTACCTGCTGCGCCCCGATCAGCATGTCTGCGCGCGCTGGCGCCGTCCCGACGAGGCTGCCGTGCGTGCCGCGCTGCAGCGCGCCGGCGGTTGAAATGAAGGCTCCCCCTGAGGCGTCCTCTCTTGCTACGCGGGAGGGGGCATGCGGGCAACCGACGACAGCTTCGCTGCGGGGCGGCGTGGCCGGCCCAAGTCCTTGCTCGCTGTCCCTGGTGGAGTGCAACACCCTCTGAGGATTCCCCCCTTTTTTAGGAGACTGCCATGCTGCTGTCCACTCACCCGAATCTGCAGGCCTGCGACGATTTCTATGAAGCCCTGATCGCCACGCATCAGGGCCTGGAAACCGCGCAAAGCCACGCCCTCAATGCCCGCCTGGTGCTGCTGCTGGCCAATCACATCGGCCATCAAGAGACCTTGCTGCATGCGCTCGAACTGGCCCGCGCCAGCGCAGGATTCGCTCCTGCCGGTGCGGACCCGGCCGAGCGCGGTGCCGTGACACCGGTTGCCCCGGTACACGCTGCCGCTTGAGATGCAGCAAGCCGCCGGCCTGGCGGCAGCTGCGCCATCCCCTAAAGGCCCCGTCACCAAAATCTATTCAAGGGGCCATGAATCAAGGAGACAAGGATGATGCAACGTAAACAGTTTCTGGCCGCACTGGCCTGCTCGACGCTGGCATGGGCTGCAGGGCCGGCCGCCATGGCGCAGGAAAAGCCCCTGGAATGGGTCATAGGCTACGCCGCAGGCGGGGGCTCCGACGTGGTGGCCCGCGTGATTGCCGAAACCATGGGCCGCAATCTGGAGCGCCCCATCGTCATCAACAACAAGCCCGGTGCGGGAACCAATATCGCGGCCGAGTACAGCGCGCGCTCGCATGACTACGGCAACCTGATGTTCACGGCCGACTTCGCCACGCTGGCTGCCAATCCGTTTCTGTTCCGCAAGCTCAACTACAACGCCGAAAAGGACTTCAAGCCCGTGGGCATGCTGGTGCGCTTTCCCATGTTGCTGGTGGTCAACAACGATGTGCCGGTCAGCAATCTGAGCGAGTTTGTCGCCTGGGCCAAGCAGCAGAAGACCGGCGTGAGCTGGGGCTCGGCCGGCCTGGGCAGCCCTCATCATCTGGTTGGCGAGCTGTTCCGCGAAGAAGCCGGTCTGGGCAATATGACCCATGTTCCTTATCGCGGTGCTGCGCCGGCAGTGCAGGATGTGATCGGTGGCCAGATACCTGCCATGTGGGCCGATAGCGCCACCATTATTCCCTTCCTCGGCGAGAAAAAGCTCAAGGCCATAGGCGTGGCCAGCCCGGCCCGCATCGATGTGCTGCCCAAGGTCGCCACCTTGCAGGAGCAAGGCCTCAAGGGCTTCGAAGGTTATGCCTGGCAGGGCATCGTCGTGCCCAAGGGCAGCTCGGCCGAGGTGGTCAGGAAGTTCAGCCAGTCGCTGCAGTTTGCGCTGGCCGACACGCGCACCAAGGCCCGTCTGGCGGCCATGGGGGTAGAGCCCATGCCCGGCAGCTCCGAGCAGATGGAGAAATTCGTCAGCAACGAACGCAGCAAATGGGGCCGCGTGATCACGGCCAACAACATCAAGCTCGATTGAGAGCCGGACTCAGTGGGCCGCAGCCTGGGTAACGGACAGGCCCGGGCGCTGCGGGATATGCGTTTTTGCAGATGCAGCGCCGTGCCAGCCGTGGCAGACTCCGGGCCATGTCCGAGCCCACTCTTCTCGTTGCCGACGATCACCCGCTGTTTCGCGCAGCGTTGATCCAGGTGCTGCACGACCGCTTTCCGCAATTTCGCATTGTGGAGGCGGCCAGCGCCCAGACCTTGGGCGCAGCGATGCAGGAGAATCCTGAAATCGAGCTGGTGCTGCTGGACCTGGCCATGCCCGGCGCGCGCGGCTTCTCGTCCCTGCTGCATCTGCGCGGCGAATATGCGCAGGTTCCGGTGATCATCATCTCGTCCAATGACGACCCTCGCATCATCCGTCGCGCCCAGCAGTTCGGGGCGGCAGGCTTTATCTCCAAGTCTGCGGCTGCCGACGATATGAGTGCCGCCATTGACGATGTGCTGAGCGGGGATATCAGCTTTCCCTCCATGGTGGCCGAGCGCTCGGAGGCCGATGCGGCCCTGGCCGCTCGTCTGGCCCAGCTCACGCCCCAGCAGTTTCGCGTGCTGCTGTGCATTGCCGACGGGCTGCTCAATAAGCAGATCGCGCACGAACTGGGCCTGGCTGAGAACACCGTCAAGGTCCATGTGACGGCGATTCTCAAGAAGCTCGAATGCTATTCACGCACCCAGGCGGCAGTGCTGGTCAAGAGCCTGGAAAACGATCACGAGGTTTGATTGCCCTGGTGCCTCAAGAGTCATCTGTCTTGATAGCTTGCTGCGCTTTGTTGGCCATGGATTGAGGCCTTTCTGACCTCGTTTCTGTGCAGCTTGCCGCTGCAAACTGTCGTCGCAGTTCGATGGCTATAAGTGCGCGAAAAACTCCGGCGTTGCATCCCAGCGATCGTGCATGCCATCGACATACGTGACGGGAATTCGCGAAAGCTCCTCTTCCGACAGCTCTTCCAGGCAACCGATATTGATGCCGTACATCTGGCCTATCGGCGTGTCGTGGCCCACACCAAAGACGCGGATGCCGCAGCGCCTGCAGAAGAAATGCTGGTTCTTTTGCGAGCCAAACACATAGAGGGTGAGTTCCTTCTCACCTGTAATAAGGCGGAAATTTTCGGGGCTGGCGATGGCGGGCCAGAACCGGCTGCGCCTGCAGATGGAGCAGTTGCAGCGATAGCTGGGCTGGCTCAGATCGAGGCCGACTTCAACCTGAACCCGGCTGCAATGGCAGCTGGCACGATAGGATTTCAGCATCTGGCGACCCCTTGTGTTGAGACGGGCTGCCATCGAGATGTCAGCCTTGATCGAAGCTTAGATAGTTCAGATGCTCCTGGCTACGCCAGACCGCACACCATGCGTTGATATCGCTGCCGTGGGAGAAAAAGATCTCCCAGCAATGATCGACCTCGTCCTGAAAAACCTGTCTCGCCGCATTGATGAAGCGATGACAATGGGCTTGGAGCGGGCCTTGGGCATCTTGCGCATCGATCAGTCAGAGGAAATCCTCTTGCCAGTCGGCGTCGCACGATACTTCATGCACGGATTTCAGACGCAGCCTGCTGACCACATCGGGCCAATGAGCGAGATCGATCCGGCAGCGCACAGCCAGGCGGTCGTCAATGCCGCTGCCTCCGGCATAAAAGCCCAGCGCATAGTGCAAGTCTTCCTCTGCAGGCGCAAAGCCGATCAGATTGGCAATGAGTGACATGGGCTTTTCCACGCACATGTCTTTGCTGCTGTGTCGATGAGCCAGGCTGTCATAGTCGCGCATGTCTTTGGCAACCGTCTAGGCAAGAGCAGGCATGCACAGGTGTGTCTCCTCATGCAGCATGGGTTCGTCCTCCCAGGGAGGACAGAACGGCAGGAGCGATCAGCCTGTGCATGGGTTTGACGGGCAGCATGTAGAGATGCCCCAGTGCGTTCTTGACATGCACGACGGTTGTGACGGTGATGACGGTGTCCAGGGCGCTGATGTCGCTCTTGCGGTGAATGCTGAGCACGACCTTCAGATGCTTGTCGTCGTCGCCGATAAGGGCTTCATCAAAGGTGTTTTCGAACACCGTGAAGATGCCGACCCTATCGCCGGGGCCGTAGCTGGCTGCTGGTTTGCCGGGCTTCAGGGCCGACAAGGTGCCCAGGTTCTTGAGTCCCACCAGACCGCCGACCAGATTGCGCGCACGCATGCAGATTTCAATCCAGCGCGGCGTTTTCCGCGCGGCAAGAATGAAGTGCTCCAGTGCAGACAGACCTGTGGCGTCCGAGACGATGCTCCAGGAGTCGTGAAAGCTGGCCCCGGCCAATCGCTGTGCGATGCGGCTGCCGGGCGGAACGGCGGATTCAACGGGATGATGGTGCATGCTGTCTCTGTCAGGGTTGAGCGGCCCGCGTGCCTGAAAGCCGCAGAGGCTGATGCAGCATATCGAAGAATCCGCCACTCGGCTTGTACAGTCATGGCGTGCAGACCGATTTTGCTCCTGAATTCATAGCTGTAGCGCAATGTACTGAAGGCACTGCAGCTGGAAGTGACTTTGGCTTTCAGGCGCTCCCGCCTTCTCGTCCGCGCAAAAAGGTCTGGCTCATCAGCGCCCGCAGCGCCGGCGGCCTGACCGGCTTGGCCAGAAAGCCCCAACCGCGTTCAGCAGCCTGGCGGCGCAGGGTGCTATCGCCTTCAGCGGTCAGCAGGATGACCGGAGGCTGCTGCCCCCAGCGCTCGCAGAGCTGGGCATAGATATCGGGGCCGTAGAGCTGGCCCAGATGCACATCGAGCAGCACCAGTTGCGGGGCATTGCCGGGCGCTGCATAGGCCAGTGCTTCGGGGGCGTTGGCGGCCAGCGGCACATCGCAGCCCCAGCGCTCGAGCAGGGCGCAGGTGGCGTCGCGGGTGGCGGGATCGTCCTCCACATACCAGACTGTGCCACCCTGCAGTGGACTGTCCACGCGGGCGCTGGGAGAAGGCTGCTGCGATACCGGCGTCAATGCAGCGGCCTGGCCCAGTGGAACCTTGACCCAGAAGACGCTGCCCTTGCCCAGGGTGGAGCGCAGGCCGATCTCATGGTCCAGCAATCTGCCCAGGCGCTCCACGATGGCCAGGCCCAGGCCGGTGCCGCGGTCGTCGGCATGGCCTTCGTCGAGGCGGCGGAACTCTTCGAAGATTTCCTTTTGCAGGCTCTGGGGAATGCCAGGACCCTGGTCATGCACCTCGATGCGCACCTGGTCGCCCTGGCGGCGACAGCCCACGACGATACGGCCCTTGCGCGTATAGCGGATGGCGTTGGAGACAAAGTTCTGCAGTATGCGACGCAGCAGGGCTTCGTCGCTGCGCACGATCAGCCGGCTGGGCATGCAGTGCAGGCTTAGGCCTTCGTTCTCGGCCTGCAGCGCAAAATTGTTGTGCACCACTTCCAGCAAAGAGTTGAGCGCGAAGTCACGCACGCGGACTTCGAGCTGGCCCGATTCCATGCGCGAGATGTCGAGCAGGCTGGTGAGGATGGCGTCCTGAGAGGCCAGTGCCTTGTCCACCCGCTGGGCCAGTTGGCGGCCGGCCTCATCGTGCAGATAGGTGGGCAGCAGGCTGGTGAAGATGCGCGCCGCATTCAGCGGCTGCAGCAGGTCATGCACGGCCGAGGCGACAAAGCGGGTCTTGTAGCGGTTGGCGCGCTCGGCCTCCTGCTTGGCCTGGGCCAGGTCCCGGGTGCGGTCGGCAATGCGCTTTTCCAGCGTATCGGCGAGATTGCGCAGCTCGCGCGCCGTGTTCTTGTAGCTGGTGATGTCGGCATAGCTGGTGACAAAGCCGCCATCGGGCAGGGGGTTGCCGCGAATCTCCAGCACCGTGCCGTCTCCCTTGGCGCTTTCGTGCAGATGGGGGCTGCCGCTGCGCAGATGCTGGAGCCGACGCTGGATCGCAGGCTCCACATCGCCCTTGCCCAGCAGGCCGCGCCTGGCGTTGTGGCGTATCAGGGCCTCGATGGGCTGGCCCACATGCATGAGCTCGGGCGGGTAGCGGAACAGCTCCACATAGCGCGAGTTCCAGGCCACCAGCCGCAGCTGCGGGTCCACCACCACCACGCCTTGCGGCAGATGCTGCAGACTGCGCGAGAGTCCGGTGTCGGCCTGCTTGGCGGCCTGGACAATGCCGTCCTGGGCCGTGCGCAGCTCCTGCGCATGCTGGTGCAGCACGGTCTCCAGCTCCTTGCGACTGCGCTGGCGCAGGGCCGCCAGGCGCTGGCGCTGGCGGATATAGAGCACCAGCAGCGAGGCGGCCAGCCATAGGCCGCCGGCGGCCACTGCCGCCCAGTGACTGGCCGTCTGGCTGTGGACGATGTCGTGCAGCAGGTGCAACTGCCATTGGCTTTCGGGGAGTTCCATGCGCAGCCAGAGCATGGGGTCGACCAGCGGAGGCTGGCTGAAATGGGCCAGCATGCCGATGCCCGCAGGCTGCCGGCTGGTGCGGTAGCCGAGCGGAATCAGAGCCTGGCCCGCGTATTGATGGGTGTCCCGCACCTCCTGCTGGTCGTTGCTGGACAGCGGCTCCAGCAGGCGGTAGCGCCATTCGTCGCGGTTGGAGAGAAAGACCACGCCATGCTCGTCCGAGGCGAAGACGATGTCGGGCGACTGGCTCCACTCGCCTTCGAGCTCCTGAAACAGGATCTTGATGGCGATGAGTCCCAGCACCGAGCCGTCATCATCATGAATGGCCTGGGAGAGAAAGTAGCCGGGCAGTCCCGTGGTCATGCCGATGCCGTAGAAGCGGCCGCTGCCCTGGCTCAGCGCCTGAGTCACATAGGGGCGAAAGCTGTAGTCCTCGCCCACATTGCTGTGCGAGTCGCGCCAGTTGCTGGCGGCCAGGGCCTTGCCGCTTTTGTCGATGAGGGTCAGCGTGGAAGCTCGGCTGGCGCCGTTGGCCTGCTCCAGCTTGTGGTTGAGCCTGTCCACCTCGGTGGCGCTGAGCGGGTGGCTGAGCGCGCTCTTGAGTTCGGCATCGAGCGCCAGCACCTCGGGCAGGGTGCGGTAGCGGTCCACGCGCTGCACCATGGCCTGGGCATAGAGCGTGAGCTGACGCTGCACGCTTTCGCTTTCATCGTGCAAAGAGGTCTGCAGCGCGACGCGACTGGCGGCCCACATGCTCAGCAGCATGCCGCTGAGGACGATGACAAGGGTCAGAAACAGTCGGTTTCGGGCAAGGTTTCGCGCAAGACGCATGACGAGGGCGGGTGATCAAGGTGCCCAGTGTGGCTCTGGAGCAGGTTCAGTGCGGATTCTGAGGCCTAGGGATTTCCCTAAGTTGGTGCATGCTCTCCCAGGGAGCGCGTCCCGACCTAATACCAATGGGTTATCGGCACAAAAAGGGCGCGGGAGTACAAACGGCAGCAATTCGGCGCACCACGGTGGTGCGCCCGCAATTTTGGAGATGCAGCGTGCACACTCTGCCCACAGAATCTGCTCCGCGCGAGCACTTGCCGTTCTACCGTCAGCTCTACTTCCAGGTGGTGTTCGCCATCATCGTAGGCGTGCTGCTGGGGCACTTCGAGCCCGCCTACGGCGAAGCCATGAAGCCCTTTGGCGATGCCTTCATCAAGCTCATCAAGATGATCATCGCGCCGGTGATCTTCCTGACCATCGTCACCGGCATCGCCAGCATGACCCACCTGAGCGCCGTGGGGCGTGTGTTCGGCAAGGCCATGGCGTATTTCCTGACCTTCTCCACGCTGGCGCTGGTTGTGGGCCTGATCGTGGCGAATGTGATGCAGCCTGGTGCCGGAATGCATATCAACCCTGCCGACCTGGACCAGACAGCCGTCAAGGGCTATGTGGCCAAGTCGCACGAGATGACGCTGACCGGCTTCGTGATGGACATCATCCCCAAGACGCTGATCAGTCCGTTCGTGGGTGACAACATCCTGCAGGTGCTGCTGGTGGCCGTGCTGTTCGGCGTGTCCCTGGCCATGGTCGGCGAGGCCGGCAAGCCCGTGCTGAACTTCTTTGAAGCCCTGACCAAGCCCGTGTTCAAGCTGGTCAACATCGTGATGAAGTTCGCTCCCATCGGTGCCTTTGGCGCCATGGCCTTCACCATCGGCAAGTTCGGCCTGGGCTCGCTGGTCAATCTGGCCGAGTTGGTGCTGACCTTCTACATCACTTCGGCCCTGTTCGTGCTGGTGATCCTGGGTGCCGTGGCGCGCTTTTGTGGCTTCTCCGTGCTCAAGCTGATCAAGTACCTCAAGGACGAGTTGCTGCTGGTGCTGGGCACATCGTCTTCCGAGTCGGCTCTGCCTTCGCTGATGCACAAGATGGAAAAAGCTGGCTGCAGCAAGTCCGTCGTCGGTCTGGTCGTGCCTACCGGCTACTCCTTCAACCTGGACGGCACCAATATCTACATGACGCTGGCAGCGCTGTTCATTGCCCAGGCGACCGATACCCATCTGACCCTGGGCCACCAGATCGCGCTGCTGCTGGTTGCCATGCTGTCGTCCAAGGGCGCGGCGGGCGTGACGGGGGCTGGCTTCATCACCCTGGCAGCGACCCTGGCCGTGGTGCCCGAGGTGCCCGTGGCCGGCATGGCACTGATTCTGGGTGTGGACCGCTTCATGTCCGAATGCCGTTCGCTGACCAACTTCATCGGTAACGCCGTCGCTACCGTGGTGGTCTCCAAGTGGGAAAACGCGCTGGACTACGAGAAGCTGGATGCTGCTCTGGCAGGCAAGGAAGAGAACGAGGCGGTGTCCGCTCACGCCTGAGTGCGCACAGGCCTCAATCCAAAAAGCCCCGATCTGATGGTCGGGGCTTTTTCCATGGATTTCAGGCTTTAAGCCCAGCCGGGGAAGGTGCTGGTAGCCATCGCTTTTATGGCATTCAGGCTGAGTGTGAGGTGGCCGTCAGCAAGTCATGGGCCGCCAGCACGCGCAGGGTGTCGCGTCCCAGGCTCTGGCTGCGGGGCAGAAAGCGCACCCAGCTCAGTTTGTTGACGGTGCGCTCCAGTACCTGCCGGGCCTCGGCGGGAAGCTGCTGCACAAACTGCTGCCAGGCCTCCCGGGCCTGCTCCAGTGCACCAGCCTGCTGCAGGAACAGCGCTGTGGACTGGGCGTAGTTGAGCGCATCGCGTGCCATGCAGACGGCTTGCGGCAAATGGGCTGCAGGGTCGTCTTCAAAGTCGATGAAGCCTATGACCCCGTCGGCGCAGACCACCATATTGCGCGCCACGGCCTGACTCAGCACCTCGCCGCGGGCATGCGCCTGCTGGATGGCCTCCAGGCCTTTTTGCCATAGCTGCAGCGTAGGCTGCGCGCCCCGGGCCATCGCACCTTCGATGGCATTGCTCAGCGATGGAGCTTCTTCGCCCGGGCGGCCCAGATGGCGCATCACAAAGGCCTGGTCGTCCGTGGCCAGCACTTGCGGCACGCGCAGGCCCTTGGCCTTGAAGCTGCGCAGGCGGCGCACTTCGGTTTGCAGGGATTCGGGCCCGCCGGGGTTGGGCACGGGCTGCAGCACGGCGGCCCTGAACAGCTTGGCCAGCGTGCTCAGCAGCCAGTAGTTGAGGGCCGGGTTGCCTTGGTTGGCGCGCTTGACCCAAAGGGTTTCATGTGCCAGTTCATAGCGCATGATGCTGTGAGGCTGGTCCAGATGCTCGCGCAGAAATGCCTGGTAATCGATGGCGTTCTGCGCAGAGGGCATCTGCTCTTGGGCGGAAATATCCTGAGATGGCACGGCGTGGGGTCTGTCGGGTGCGCGAGGCTCTGGCTTCTCAGGTCCAGATACCGTTGCGCTGGGGAAAAGCTTGCGATTGTGCCGTGTTGTCGGCGCCGCCCGCAGCTGACGGGCGCAACACAGGCTCATGCAGGGGCTGAAAGCTCTGTGCCGTGGCCAGCGGCCAGTAGTTCTGGAAGACCTTGTGCTGGCGCTCCAGGTTCTGGAGCAGGCAGCCTGGTTCCACGCGCAGTATCAGGTTGGACAGCAGACTGACCTGGGTGTCGTCCAGCCGGCGCACGATATGGTGGGCCGTGATCTCGTTGGGATGCCTGAGGCCGGCGGCTTGAACCAGCTCCTGCAGCGCATGCAGGGTGTTGCGGTGGAAGTTGGCGACGCGCGTGGCCTTGTCGGGCACGACCAGCGCCTGCTGGCGCACGGTGTCTTGCGTCGTGACGCCCGTGGGGCAGGTGCCGGTGTGGCAGCTCTGGGCCTGGATGCAGCCCAGCGCCATCATGAAGCCGCGCCCCGAATTGCACCAGTCGGCACCCAGGGCCATCATGCGGGCAATGTCAAAGGCCGTGATGACCTTGCCTGCCGCACCGATCTTGATGCGCTGGCGCAGGTTCACGCCCAGCAGCGTGTTGTGCACCAGCAGCAGGCCTTCCTGCAGCGGCACACCCACATGGTCGACAAACTCCACAGGCGCTGCGCCCGTGCCGCCTTCGGCGCCGTCTACGACTATGAAGTCGGGCGTGATATTGGTTTCCAGCATGGCCTTGACCATGGCAAACCATTCCCAGGGGTGACCGACGCAGAACTTGAAGCCCGTGGGCTTGCCGCCTGAAAGACGGCGCAGCCTGGCGATGAACTGCATCAGCTCCACAGGGGTGGAGAAAGCGCTGTGGCTGGAGGGCGAAATGCAGTCCACGCCAACCGGTATGCCGCGTGCTGCTGCGATTTCGGGAGTGACCTTGGCTCCGGGAAGCATGCCGCCATGGCCGGGTTTGGCGCCCTGGCTGAGCTTGATCTCTATCATCTTGACCTGCGGATCGGTGGCGTTGGCGACGAATCTTTCTTCGCTGAACGTGCCGTCCGCATTGCGGCAGCCGAAATAGCCCGAAGCCACTTCCCAGATCAGATCGCCGCCATGCATGCGATGGTACTGGCTGATCGAGCCTTCGCCCGTATCGTGGATGAAGCCGCCCATCTTCGCGCCCTGGTTCAGCGCCTGGATGGCGTTGCCCGACAGCGCGCCAAAGCTCATGGCCGAGATATTGAAGACACTGGCGTGATAGGGGCGGGTGCAGGGATCCACCCCTTCGGCCGGTTGCTCCTGCGTGCCGCCAATCCAGAGGCGGAAGTCATGCGAACTGAGCTTGGTGGGTTGCAGGGAGTGGTTGACCCACTCATAGCCCTGCTGACTCACGTCGAGCTGGGTGCCGAACGGCCGGTTGTCGACCTGACCCTTGGCACGCTGATAGACCAGCGAGCGCTGGGCGCGCGAGAACGGCTGGGCCTCGGTATCGCCTTCGATGAAGTACTGGCGAATCTCGGGGCGTATGAATTCGAAGATGAAGCGCATATGCCCCATGACGGGATAGTTGCGCAGTATGGCGTGCTGCTTTTGCAGTAGATCCCAGATGCCGAGAAGCACCAGCAGCAAAGACGCAATCAACCACCCAAGTCCCTTGCCCGCCGTGGTCAGCGTGTAGAGCGAAATGCCCAGCACGAGCGCGGAAATGAAGAGGGCGCCATAGCGCAGGGGCAGACTATTGAAGAAGCGATGCACTGCAGATACTCCCATGGCAGGGTGTGTTGATGGCGGCCCGCTAAAATTCAGCCTGTACGGGGGCATCCGTCCTGGATGCTTTGTCCCCTTGGTCCATCGCCCGGCCCTGCACTTCGATAGTGATGAAATGGTTCGGGCCATCATAAAAGCCTTTCCCTATGCAAGAACAAGCACCTAACTCCGCCGCAGAAGACGCGGCTCTCGCCGACATGCCCGAGGGCGCACTGAGCAATGATCAGCTCGAAGAGCTGGACGCGCTGCTCGACGAGCTGCGCACCCGTGGCGATGAAATTCCCCAGTGGGAATTCTGTGACGGCTTCCTGACCGCTCTGGTCTGCACACGCCGCCCCATTGCCGCTGCTGAATACATGCCCATGTTGCTGGGCGATGGCGAAGCCCTGCAAGTGGCCGAAGGCCAGCCTCTGCCCAAGCTGGAAGTCTTCAAGGACGAGGCCCAGCAGGCACGTTTCATGGAACTGTTCGAGCTGCGCCTGGCCGAAGTGCGCGAGCAACTGGATGCCGACATCAAGTCCCTGGCCGACGACGCAGCCTTCCAGCCCGAAGCGCTGGATACGCGTGGCGCCATCGCCATCCTGCCCGAAGCCGAGCAGGCCGAGCTGGCCGGCGAAGAAGTGCCCTCGTTCTCGCAAGTGTGGGCGCTGGGCTTTATGTTCGTGGTGGAGAACTGGGCCGACGAGTGGGCCGCGCCACGCGACAAGGAAGCAGCCCAGTTGCTGGACGCTGCCATGGAGTTCATCGTCAACCTGACCGAGGACGACACGGACGAGCCGGCTCTGAATCTGTACGACGAAGCCGGCCCCGCCTCGACCAGCCAGGAACGTGTGGACGCCTTTGGCGAAGCCATCTGGGCCGTGTATGACCTGTACCGCCTGTGGAAGAGCATGGGCCCACGCCAGGAAACCATCATCAAGGGCGAGCAGCCCGGCCGTAATGACCCTTGCCCCTGTGGTAGCGGCAAGAAGTTCAAGAAGTGCCACGGGGCTTGACCAGAGCCGTCCCCTGAG
The DNA here is from genome assembly GCF_040187805.1 of Comamonas sp. wu1-DMT. NCBI lineage: Bacteria > Pseudomonadati > Pseudomonadota > Betaproteobacteria > Burkholderiales > Comamonadaceae > Comamonas > Comamonas sp. wu1-DMT. The sequence continues at coordinate 303,417 of NZ_JBANEM010000003.1, read as the reverse complement.
ACCCTTTGCAGGGCCGCAGCATCCTCGCGGGGCGGCCTTTGCTGGCTGCTTCCGGGTTGGGTGCTGCTGCGATCCAGAGGCTTTCTATAAAGCGTCTTGGTTAAGGAGGCTCAAACACAAAGCTGCGTGATATTTGTGCAGCCATTGGCGTGCAGTGTGAGTTAGTGGGATAGATGACGCATTTAGGTGAACGCATACGCGCCCGGCGACAGGCGCTGGGTTTGAGCCAGGGACGCCTGGCGCAGATGGCGGATGTCACTGCATCCGCCATCTCGCAGATCGAGTCCGGAGCCATTCGCACTCTCAAGAATGACACGCTGGCAAGACTGGCCGTCGCGCTGCAGACCACGGCGCTGGAATTGATGGCAGGCCTGCATTCCGAGACCGCATCGCTACCCAGTGATGAGCAGCGCTTGCTCGACTGCTATAGAAAACTGCAGCCGCCGCTGCAGGACATCGCTCTCAAACTGATTAAAGCCCTGCAGTGATTTCCGAATCACTTTATTGAGCGATCTCTTTTGTTTCAGAAAGGCCTGCTATTTGCAGGCCTTTCTGTTTTTTCATTTAAACGCAAGGGTTAACCCGATCATCGAATGTAGGATGAAATCCATTAATCTGTAGGAAATAAATGAAGATTGCGTAGATTGAACCGGAAGACATATGTGAGGGAACAGTCAAGAAAATTACAGATGCGTCCCTGTGTTTTTTGAAGTCTTTGTTTTTATTGGCTTTTTTATGTGGAGGTGCTTACTTACACATTGATTGAAATTGCCGAGAACTATGCTGCATAGTTGTTGATAGCTATTTCAAATATTTCAAGATGTTTCTTGCTTCGTAAGATTGGTTCCGCGGTGGTCGAAAACAGCCACAGCGATCTACAAACCTGATTGTTGAAGGAGCTAGTCATGAAAGACCAAATCATCAAATTCTGGCGTGATGAAGAAGGTGCAACGGCGATTGAGTACGGCCTGATCGCAGGGTTGATTGCTGTAGGACTTTTAGCTGCTGTAACTGATATTGGGAAATACCTGCAGGTGGTTTTTGAAAAAATAGCGACCTCATTGGAAAAAGTCGGCACAAAAGCTCCTGCGTAATAAGCTCAAGTAGAAATGGGGTTGAGAGATTATTTGAGATTGCTCTTTTTGCTGTGGCTGTGTGTAGCTGCGGTTTCTGACGCTAGATGGCGAAAGGTAAATAATTGGCTGACCGTTTCAGGTTTTGGATTGGGTATTTTTATACTCTCTCTGATTCCTGAAGCTCAACCTTTCAAGGTTAATTTAACTGATGGGGTTTTTGGTTTTTGCGCTGTATTTTTTGTATTTCTTATCTTTTATTTCTTTGGGTTGATGGGGGCTGGGGATGTGAAGTTCGCTGCCGCACTTGGCACATGGGTTGGTTGGGAATTATTGCTTCCAATATGGGCTTTGAGCTGCGGCTTTGCAGTGATCCATGGTCTAGTAGTTAGAAGTAGTTTGAAATACTTATATATCCCTTCCATGATTTTGAGTGAAGGGTATCAAAAAAATAAGAAGAGATTCATTCCCTATGTGGCCTATCTTTCGTTAGCCACTGTGATTGTTCTGATACTGAATACATAGAAAATGAGAAAGGAGGGGATCATGCAACTCAAAAAGCAGCAAGGTGCAGCCGCAATTGAATTTGCCATTCTCTTTCCCATCTTCTTTCTGATCTTCTACGCCATCATTACTTATGGCTTGATCTTTGCTGCACAGCAGACTCTGACTTTGGCTGCCGCCGAAGGCGCAAGAGCCGCAGTGCGATATCCCTCGGTTCCCGCCAGCGGCGCGATGACCAAATCGGCTCAGTTGAATGCTCGTTTGGCTGCCGCATGTGCTACTGCTGCTGTTGCGACAGACTGGGTTTCAAAAATTGGAGCAGGCCTTGGTTCTACGGCCTGCGGTACGGGTATTAGTAATGCTGCTGGTTTGTATGCCACTTCTGGTCTGTGTGGCACGGGGTCAGCATCATTCACGGCCTCCAGCGATGCCAGCCAAGTGAACTGCGTGACCATGCAGGTGAACTACAACTACGCCTCTGCTCCGCTGATTCCGAAGATGCTTGGACCTTTTCTGGGTCTACCCACTCCAAATCTTTTGCAGGGGCAAGCGGTCGCACAAATTAGCTTGATTGACTGAAAACGATAAAGCCTTGCTCTTTCAGGCAAAGTAAGAAGAGGGAAATCTATGGTGAATGTCGCAAAGATCGCAGTCGGGGTTTTGCTGGCAGTGGCATTGGCTCTGGGCGTTTATGGATGGATGCTCGCCAGGGCTCCTCAGGCTCCGGCCCCTCAGGATCACGCATCCGCCAGCGACAGCAAACCCAATGCCGGCATGAGCGTGGTGGTGGCTGCACAGGCCGTTCCGGCGGGTCAGACACTCAAGGCCGAGGATCTGCAGCTCGCGCAGTTGCCCGTCAAGCCCGATGGTGCTTATGGCGAGATTCAGGCAGCTATTGGCTCCGTTCCCGCGGTGGACATTCCCAAGGGCGCGCCTGTACTCCAAGGGCAGATGGTGACGGGCCTTGCCCTCAAGGTCGCAGAAGGTGAGCGTGCCGTCGCCGTCAAGGTCGATGAAAGCATTGGCGCCGGCAATCGCATACGCCCCGGGGACTTTGTCGATGTCTTCTTTGTACTGCGCCGCGATGGCAATGAAATCGACCAGAGCCAGGCGCGCTTGCTGCTCTCGCGCAAGCGTGTGCTGGCCTATGGCGCGGCGTCAGTCGATGCACTGACTACGGCTGAGAAAGCAGAAGGCAAGCAGGCCAATGGCCCCGACAACGCCCGCACTGCAGTGCTTGCAGTACCTGTAGCAGAGGTGAGCCAACTGGCCTTGGGAGGCTCTAACGGCAGCTTGGTACTCGCACTGCGCAATCCGACGGATATGACAGAGCCGGATATGGAAAAGTTTGCGCCGCTGCCCGGCGTGCTGACTGTGGCCATGTCCAAAGGAGCTGTTGCAGCGCCGCTGGAAGGTGCTGACGCAGCGCAGGCTGGTGTGGCCATGAGCAGCCTGGCCGGTTCTGCAGGCACTTCGGCTGCGCGCATGAATGCGGCCAAGCCCATGACAGCCGGGGTTGCCAAGCCAGCAGTGCCGCGCACACGTACCGCTTCCGCAGACTCTTCCCTGCCCGTTGAATTCGTGCGTGGCGCCAACTCCCAAACCGTGCGGTATTGATCTATGAACAACAAGACTGTTTCAATCGCATCCCGCACCTTTTCGCTGAAGTCGCTGTATCTGCTCTGCAGCCTGTCCTTGAGTGTTGTCACTGTCCCGGCCCTTGCGCAGCAAGTGCCCAATGCGGGCGAAAGCAGAGCGCAGCAAGCGACAGCAGCCAGGGAAATCAAGCTGGTCATGGGCGCTCAGCATGAATTGAACCTGCCTGGCGGTGTGGAACGCATCGCAATCGGCGACGACACGATTGCGGCGGTGCATATCAAGCGCGCGGGCAAGGGTGCTGCCGCCAAGATTCTGCTGAGCCCGCTCAAGCCTGGCAGCACATCGTTCATGGTATGGCCGCGCGGTGAAGTGCAGGCGCAGACCTATATGCTCAATGTGCAGCAGCGAGTGGAATTGCGCACGGCCAAGGCCTCCAGCCTGATAGAACAGCAATTTGCCGGCGAGCTGGCGAATGCGCAGTTGGCCGACAAGGCCAAGACTGTCGATCTCTCCAGCGTTCAGCTCAAAAGCAATGTGGTGCAGGTCGATGTCAAGGTGGTCGAGTTCAACAAGACCCAGATGAAGAAGGTGGGCCTCAACCTGTTCAGCACGGCGCCCAACAGCTCGGGCTTCAGCTTTGGTATTTTTGGACGCGGGTCCTATGGCACTGGCGGCGGAAGTTCCACCACAGGCGCGGCAGCAAACCCTTTGACCCAGGCCTTCAACTTGCTGATGCAGTTCGATAAGGCCGGAATTGGCGTCAACATCGGCATGCTCGAAGGCAACAATCTGGCGCGGGTGCTGGCGGCTCCGACCCTGGTGGCCTTGTCCGGCCAAAGCGCCAACTTTCTGTCGGGCGGCGAAGTGCCGGTTCCCGTGCCTGCGGGCACGGGCATGGTGGCCATTCAGTACAAGCCTTACGGCATCGGCTTGACAGTCTCACCCACCGTACTGTCCAACGATCGCATCGTGCTCAAGGTGGCGCCAGAGGCCAGCGAGCTGGACTATGCCAACACCATTGTCCTGAACAGCGCGACTGTTCCGTCCATCACCACTCGCCGTGCCGATACCACGGTGGAGCTGGGTGACGGCGAAAGCTTTGTGATTGGCGGCCTGGTCAGCCGCAACACCACATCAGGTACCGACAAGGTTCCTTTGCTGGGCGACATCCCGATTCTGGGGGTGCTGTTCAAGCGTCAGGAGTTTCAGCAAAAGGAGAGCGAGCTGGCGATTGTGGTGACTCCGCGCCTCGTCAAGCCGCTGGCTCGCGATGTGAATGTGGAGCCGCTGCTGCCCGGGCGCACCGAGCAGCGTGATCCTGCTGTATGGGGTCCATGGGTGGCGGGCGGCCTGTCGTCCAGCGTGGCGCCAGGCTTCTCGCGCTGAGTGTCTGGGTAGAGGCATGAATATGCGCATGGACTCATCCCAACTCCATACCGCGCAGCCAGGCTCGGTGAGCAGCAATGCACGCGTGGTGCTGGTGACGCAGTCGTCATCGCACGCTTTCTGGCTGGCGAGTGCTCTGGGTAGCGATGCGGAAGTGATACCGGTGACAGGCGATCTGGCTGCGCTTCACACAGCGATTTCGGCGCCAGGGCTTGGCGTGGTGGTGGTGGATTTCTCGGCTCCCATGACGGAGGCTGCCATCGCCCTGGTCAGCGATCTGCGCGTCATATTCCCTGGGGTGGTGATCATGGGGGCTGGATCCGCCGTAGAGCCAATGTCCATGCGCGCAGCCCTGCGCTGTGGTGTGGCTGAATTCATTGACTGGGATGCGTCCGAAAGTGAGGCCAGCGTCGCCATCAGGCATCAGATGCATGTACGCAGTCAGCTGCCTGCGGCTGTGGCGCTGGAGCCGGAAACCAAAGGTTTCTCCCTACCTTTGCTGGGAGCGCGTGTCGGGATGGGGGTGACTACGCTGGCAACGCATCTGGCCGTGATGTTCCAGGAGATGCATGCCTATGACATGCGAGGTAGCAAGAACAGAAAGCAGATTGCCAGGCCTTTTGGCGCAAGTCAGTTGCCGCTGGATGAGTCTGCACATGCGGCATTGCTGGACCTGGGCTTGCCGGCACGCGATGGCTTGCTGTATCTGGGCATCGCGGGTGACTTCAGCTTTGTGGATGCGGTTCAGAATACGCGCCGCCTGGACGCGACGCTGATCGACTCGGCCTTTGCAAAGCACTCTACGGGCACCGTGACTCTGGCCTGGCCTTCCGATCTGGGCATGCTGCGCGAAGTCAGCCCTGCGGCTGCAGCGGGCGTAGTCAACACGCTCAAGAGCTTGCTTGGGGTGCAGGTGATCGATCTGGGCGGCATGGTGCAGGCTGATTTTCTGGCGCCTTTGCTGCGCGAGAGCGGAAACGGCTGGGTGGTTTGTGACCAGTCGCTGGGAGGCATTGTGTCTACGGCACAGATGCTCAAGGAGCTTGATGCCAAGGGCGTGAATCGCAGCACGCTCAAACTGGTGCTCAACCGCTTCAATGTGCAGGCCGGCCTGCCAGCCAAAGAGGTCGCGCAGCGCCTTGGTCTGGAATTGCTGCACGTGGTTCCGGATCGATCCACGGTTTTGCTGAATGCCGCCAGCTGTGGACAGTTGTTGTCGCAGTCGCTGCGCGGTGATCCTTATGTGACCTGTGTCAGAAGCATGGCCAGAGCATTGCTCAGCGGAGCGGTTGCGGCCAACAAGGTCGCGGCGCCAGCATCGGGCGTTCTGGGGCAATGGGCCAAGCGATTGAGGAGAGGCGAATGAGCATGGACATTGTTTTCGCCGAAAAAAGCAGTCATTTTTCGGACTCCAAGCAACTGCTGCTGATCAAGAACGTCGCACACGAGCATTTGCTGACGCGTGTGGAGGAGCTTGGCGCGGTGTTTGCCAAATGGTCAACCAGCCGTGTGCGCCAGTTTGTGCACCAGGAGCTGGAGCAATTTGTGCGTCAGCAGCGCTTTCCAGTCAATGACGAGGAGGTGCAATGGATTGCGCAGGCTCTGAACAAGGAGCTGTCGGGGCTGGGGCCGCTTGACGACCTGATGGCCGACCCGGAGGTCGAGGACATTCTCATCAACGGTTATCAGCGCGTCTTTGTCTCGCGCAAGGGAATTTTGCAGCAGGAGGCTCTGCACTTCACCGACAACGCCCATGTGCTGCGCATTGTGCGCCGCATCATCTCTCCCTTGGGCCGCCGCCTCGATGAATCCACGCCCATGGTCGATGCGCGCTTGCCGGATGGAGGGCGTATCAATGTGGTGATAGAGCCGTTGTCGTTGGACGGGCCGGCGGTATCGATACGCAAGTTCCGCAATGATCCGCTGCGAGTCCAGGATCTGGTCGATTTCGGCACCATGGACGAAGGCATGGCGCGCTTGCTGGAGCTGGCGGTGCGCGAGCGCTGCAATATTCTTATCAGCGGCGGCACCAGTTGCGGCAAGACCTCCATGCTCAATGCGATTGCGGGCTTTATCCCCGCCAATGAGCGGGTGGTGACGATTGAGGATACGGCTGAGCTGACGCTGCCTCATCCGCATGTGGTGCGCATGGAAAGCCGTCCCGGTGGCTTTGAAGGCGCGGGAGTGGTTTCCATTCGGGATCTGCTGCGCAACAGCTTGCGCATGCGCCCGGATCGCATTGTGGTGGGCGAGGTGCGCGGCGCGGAAGTGCTGGAGATGCTGCAGGCCATGAACACAGGTCACGACGGCTCCATGGCTACCATCCACGCCAGCTCTCCGCGCGAGTGTCTGCATCGCATGGAGATGCTTGCCGGCTTTGCAGGCTTTCAGGGCAGCGAGGTCAGCTTGCGCCGCCAGATTGCCAATGCGCTCGATTTCATCGTGCAGATCAGCCGCCTGCCCAATGGCAAGCGGCGCATCACATCGATCACCGAAGTCACGGGCATCATCGATAGCGTGATTGCCACGCAGGAGCTCTATCGTCACGAGCTGCTGCCGCAACCCGACGGCGAGGATCTGGAGCGATGGAGCACGCTGGGCATGGTGCCGCATACGCCCAAGCTGACGCGCTATCGCGCGGTGCTGCAGCACGCCGGAGGCAACGGCGCAAACCATGCGGGACTGCGCCATGGCTAGCAATGCGTTTTTGCTCCTGAGTCTGGCGCTGCTGATTGCGGCTGCCGCGATTGCGCTGTGGATGCTTGCCAGCCGGCAGCAGAAGACGCGCCGTATGACCAGGCATCTGGAGCAGAGCCTGGAAAAAAGCGCAGCCGCTGCGGCCGGGTTTGTCGCCAAGGATGCAGCGGCATCGGCTTTTGACGACTCCGTGGCGGATACTTTGCTGGGTCATGAGAAAAGGACAGGCTGGCCGGTTCCCGCCGTTTTGTTGGGGACGGCCAGTGCCGGAATTTTCTATGGCAGTCTGGCCTTGACTGTCGCGGCGTTTCTGATCGTTGGCTTTGCTGTTGGCTGGCTGGCCGGTAGTGCGGCGCTGGTGGTATTGGGAATTGGCTTTTTCTTTTTGCTCTATACGCGTGCGCAAAAGTATCGTGTGCGACTCACACAGCAACTTCCAGGCTTCCTCGACAACACGGTGCGCCTGGTGACCATTGGCAACTCCGTTCAGGCAGCGTTCCAGATGGCTGCAGCCAGCACCAAAGACCCGTTGCAGTCGGTCATGGAAAAAGCCGCCAGTCTGGCCCGCGCGGGCATGGATCTGGAAAATGCGGTGGCCCATGTAGCGAGGCAGACCAGGCTGGACGAGTTGCACTTGCTGGCAGCCATTCTGCGCATCAGCGTGCGTTATGGGGGGCGGGTCGATCTGCTGCTGGAGCGTGTGGCCAATTTCATGCGCGACCGCGAACAGGCCGAGCAGGATCTGTCTGCCATGACGGCCGAAACGCGTCTGTCCGCCTGGGTGTTGAGCCTGCTGCCGGTGGCTGTGTGCTGTCTGATCATTTCCTTCAATGCGAGCTACTTTTTGAATATGTGGAATGACGCCAGTGGCCGCAACATCATCTGGGCGGCAGCTGCTTTGCAGGTCTTTGGTGTGCTGCTGCTATACCGCATGGCCAAGCTAGATGAGGGGGCAGATTGATGGAGACATCCCGTCTTTTGCTGCTGCTGAGCGTGGCATTTCTGGCCTTGGCGGCGCTGATCGGGGCGGCTTTGATTGCCTATGCACATCAGCGACGCGAACGCAGCAGTCAGGTGGTTCAGGATGCACTGAGTCGCAGCGGCGCGGCTGCGGCGAATGAGGCTGCTACGCCTGCCAGGCCCGCAGATCTGCTGCGTTCGCTCAATGGCGATGGGGACCTGCCTGCGCACTGGCTCAATACCTCGTTTGGCAAGGCGCTGGTTGCACAGGAAGACCGCATTCTGCTGAGCAAATGCGGCTGGGGATCGACTCGCGCGCAGCTGCAATACCTGATAGCGCGCTGCGTGGTCTCTGTATTGCTTGTACTGCTTGCTGCCTTTGTTTTCTCGGGCAGCAAGCAATTTCTGCTCTACCTGTTTGCTGCGTTCACCATAGGTTTTCTGCTTCCCAAATGGGTGCTGCGCAGCGTGGCTCGCCGCCGCAGGGCCAGCGTCGCCCGCGAGCTGCCTTTGCTCGTCGATTTGCTGGGCTTGCTGCAAGGCACGGGCATGAGTCTGGACCAGACTCTGCAGGTCATAGGCTCTGACTTTGGCAACGTCATGCCCGTGCTTTCGCGAGAGATACAGCTGGCCAACCAGCAGTACAGCCGGGGCAGCACGCGTGAGCGTTCCTTTGGGCGCATGAGCGAGGTCTATCAGAACGACAACCTGGCCAATCTGACATCACTGATGATTCAGATCGACAGATACGGCGGAGCCGTGCAGGAGCCGCTGCGCATTTTTGGCGAACGTCTGCGCGAGCAGCGCAAGGCCAAGATGAAGGAGTTGATAGGAAAGATCTCGGTCAAGATGACTGCCGTCATGGTGGTCACGTTGCTTCCGGCCCTGATCATCATTACCGCCGGACCGGGGTTCCTTGCCGTGATTCGGGCGCTGGGAGGGATGACGAAATGAAAAAAGAAAGCCGATATCTGATGCTGCCATTGGCCGCTGCAACCATGGCCCTGCTGTCGGGCTGCTCCAGCATGGGTAATCTGCTGGGGCAGAACCAGCCCGTGTTGTCGCCCGCAGCCAAGGCCGCAGCAGATAGACCGCTGGAGAAGGAGGCGGTGGTCGACACGCAGGACACTTACCTCGCGCTGGTCAAGCAGATGCAGTCCAAGTCGCTCTGGTATGCCTCCATTGCGCACCTGGATGCGCTGGACAAGCAGTGGGGAGCTTCCAGCGATTCGCGGCTGTTGCGCGCCGATGCATTGCGTCAGGTGGGGCAGCTCAGTGCGGCCATCCCCATTTACCAGGGCCTGCTGGGCAGCGCCAAGGACGGAGCCGCACGCTACGGCCTGGGCCGTGTGGCCGCAGAGCAGGGCGACTTTCGCAGTGCCGCTCTGCAGATGGAGCAGGCGCGCATGAGCAATCCCGTGGACTCGCGCCTGTTGACCGATCTGGGCTATGCCTATCTGCGTGCGCGTGATCTGAATGCAGCGCGCATCCCTTTGATGCAGGCGGCGCAGCTCAACCCCGAGGACGCTCAGGCCAGTGTCAATCTGAGTCTGTTCATGATGGTCAGCGGCCAGGGCGCACAGGCCGAGGAGTTCATGCGCCAGCGCAAGCTGGATGCACAGACCCAGCAACTGGTCAAGGAGCAGGCCGGGGAGTGGTTGAGGACTGCAAGCCTGGCCGCGGCAAAGCCTGCCGCAGCTGCGACCGGCAAGGTCGTCAACCTCTCCCGTCCGGAAGTGAAGACCGCGCCCGAGGCCGTGGCCAGCTCCGGGAAATCCGCCGAAGTGCCGGAGCCCGCTGCAGTGCAGGAGGTACCCGCCGCAAAAAAGCCCGTACCGGAGCCTGAAGCAGCAAAGGCTCCGGTAGTGGTAGTCAAGGCAGCGGAGTCTGTGCCGCCTCCTGCTCAAACGTCCCAGTCCCCGTTGCCGCTGCCCGCAGCTACGCCCATGATGGCACGGAATGTGGAGCGGGGGCCCAGCGGTGGTCAGTGGATGGTCTCTGGCGGCAGCTTTGATGCAGGACGGCCGCGTCACCCTGGTCAGGGGGCGAGCCAATTGATGCCGGCAGCTCCGCAAACCTATGCCTACGTGCCGCCTGTGCCTGTGCAGACAATAGCTGCTCCTGTCGATGTAGCGGCTGCCGCTCCATTGGAAGGTATTTCAGAGCCGAAACAACCTGAAGTTGCCATACTTAAAGCACAAAATGCTCCTGTATTAATAGCAAAAGTGGCGCCCCCCCCTGGAGGCGGCCGTGGCGACGGCTTCTCAGCCCGCGAAGCAGGAGACGCCCAAGCCTGCACAGCCTCTACTTACCGAGGCGATGTTCGCAAAACTGCAGCAGACGCCGCCGGCACCGGCTTCACAGGCCGAGCCTGCGGTGCAGCCCGTGATCGCGCGCCCGACAAGATCGATGCCGGAGGCTGTGGTGGTGATGGCTGCGGCACATCCTGCCGCCGTTCGCCAATCTGGTGAATCCGGTGGCAAACAGGCGGTGCAAGCCATGCTGCCCCAGCGCGCGGCGGCGGGCGGCTTGTTCTTCGAGACGCCCGATGAAGATGCCGGCAGCAAGCCTGCGGCCTCTGCCAAGAAGAGTGCACCCGAGCGTGCCTGGCCCTGAACCTTCAAGGAGTCCCCATGAATACGCAGACAGCATTCACCCAACGGGCCCGCGCATTCACCCTGGCGTTGATGGCACTGGGCACGGCCTCGGTCGCCATGGCACAGGCCGGCAGCAGTACCGGCTCCAGCACGGGCGTGAGCAATATGAGTGCGCCCCGAAGTGCGGCAGCGATGCCTGCAGCAACTGCACAGGCCGCGGTAACCCAGACACCGGCTCCCGGCAATGCTTCCCTGACGCCGCCCGCAAGCAATCGGGTGGGCGATGCCACCAGCTATCTGCTGGCGCTGCAGGCCAGTGGTCAGTACGCATCGCGCAATGCCTATCCCGTGACAAGCGATGTGGCCCAGCGCAGCTACCTGCGCTATCTGGAGAGCTTTACCCACAAGATCCCGGAAAGCGCGGAAACACAAGTGGGCAGCAAGACAGGTGGTAGCCGCTAAGCGGTCAGAGAGGCTCTCTGCATGCAGTCTTTTGCCAAAGGCCTGAGCCGTGCTCGCACTCGTCGCCAATCGGGCTCCGTGGCGATGCTGGGGGCGTTATGGCTGATGATTGCCGTGATCTGCCTGGCAACCATCGATATCGGCAATGTGTTCTGGCAAAAGCGGGAATTGCAGAAGATTGCGGATCTGGCCGCGTTGGCGGGGGCTTCCGTGAGCAGCATGCAGGACTGTGCCGCCAGCGCGCAGAACAATGCCTTTCAGAATGGCGCGAAAACCCAGGAGATCACTGCCGAGTGCGGGAACTGGAACAAGAGCCGTACAGGAGCTACCGCCAGCGACATGTTTGCTGTGGGGCAGAACCCCTTCAATGCGAGCCGGGTGCAGTTGAGCCGGAGCGTGCCTTTCTTCTTCGTCTGGGAGACCGGCGCAAATGGCTCCAGAGTGGTGACGGCCAAGGCTGTGGCCTGGCGCCCTCAGCAGGCGGCGGCCTTGACCATCCGCACGACCCTGGCCCAGATCAGCACCACGCAGTCGTCCATTCTGAACGCGCTTCTGGGCGGCCTGCTGGGCTCCAATATCAACCTGGACGTAGTGGGCTGGAATGGGCTGCTGGGCACGCAGGTCAATCTGCTGCAGTTTCTGGATCTGCTGGCTCCGCGCCTGGGGATCCAGGCAGGGAACTACGATCAACTGGTCAACGCCGATGTGACCGTGGGCGTATTGTTGCAAACCATGGTGGACGCCGTGCAGCAAAGTGCGGGCACTGCCAGCGTGGCGCTGCAGGCGCTCAATCAATTAGTGGGAGCCACACTGGGCGCTCCGGCATTGACGCTCAGGCTTTCGCAACTGCTCAATCTGCAGACCGGGCTGGATTCGTCGGCGCTGAATCTGGGTCTGAATGCCTTTGATCTGGTGCAGGGCTTCATACAGGTCGGCAACGGCAATAGCGCCGTCTCTGCAGCCGTGGCGGTGCCCATTCCCGGCCTGCTGAATCTCAATGTCTTTGCCAAGGTGATAGAGCCGCCACAGATGTCATCCGTGGGGGATCCGGCACGGGCCAAGCTCGCCCCTCTGGGCGCCGATCGCATCTATGTGCGCACCGCACAGGTGCGTGTGCTGGCATCGGTGAATATGCCGGGGCTCAGTATTCTGCAGCCCGTTGATGCGTTGCTCAAAACATTAGGCCCGGCCATCAGTCTGGTGAATCTTTTGCTTGGCAATGCGGATGGATATGTCGATCCGGTCACTCTGCTTTCGCCTTCGCTGGCTCCTTTGCGGCTGGATCTGAGCCTGGACCTCGGCGGAGGCCAAGCCTATGTGACGGATTACAGCTGTGCTGCTGGCAGCAAGAAACTGGTGACCAATGCGCGCACGGCGGCGGCCGATATCCATCTCGGCCGTTTGGGCAACTCTCTGACTGAGGCCAAAAATCAGGTTTTTGGCAGCAAGGCACCGCTCCAGAACGCGGCCCTGCCGGTGCTGCGCCTGGACTGCATAGGGTGCGACGGTTTTGGCAAGCCCACGCCCCAGTATTTTGGCGGGCTAGGTATCAAGGTCGATACTCCCGTAGCAGCAAACACCAACCCGCAATTCACCTTCGACAACCCACCGCGCCTGGGCGACAGTCCCTTGTGGCAAGCGTTGTCCGCCAACAATATTGTGGGCAGCCTGGGGGCTACGGTCAGCAGCCTGAATCTGCTGCAGCCTCTGCCCAGTGATCCCCGGGCCAGCCCTGGCGGAATCCAGGCGCTGCTTGGTGTCGTAAGTGGGGTGCTGAGCACCTTGCTAGGCTTGTTGCAAGGCATTGTCCAGGGCTTGCTGTCCCCGTTGCTGGACCCGCTGCTCAATGCACTGCTCAAGGCCCTGGGTATCAATCTGGCGCAGACGGAGATCGGCGCGCAGCTCAGCTGCGGCCTGCAGCCGCAACTGGTGTACTGAGGTCGTCAACCGCCTATGAGTTTGAGCAACTGCTGCAGCGTATGACGTACGGACGACCGGCGCACCTGCGCCCGATCGCCTTCGAGCAGCAGCGCATGGGCTTGAACCTCGGCGTTCACGCTCCAGCTGAACCAAACCGTCCCCACCGGCTTTTCGACCGATCCACCTTCAGGCCCGGCAACCCCCGTCACGGCAATGCTGACCTGGGCGCGTGAGTGACGGATGGCACCTTCGGCCATGGCACGCACGACTTCTTCGCTGACGGCGCCGTGCTTTGCGATCAGCTCGGCGGGAACGCCCAGCATCTCGGTCTTGGCCTCGTTGGAGTAGGTCACGAAGCCACGCTCGAACCATTGGCTGGAGCCTGCGAGATCGGTGCAGGCTGCGGCAATCATGCCGCCGGTGCAGCTTTCGGCGGTGGCCAGCATCCAGCCTTTTTCGGTCAGTCTGGCGGCTAGTTGTCGTACCAGTTCTTCGATGCCGCTTGCTTGTGTGCTCATCGTCTCCTCCATGGCTTGCACAGTCAGAAGAAATGTCGCCAGAGAGCCACGACCAGCAGGGTGCAGAAAGCGGCTACCAGGTCATCCCACATGATTCCCCAGCCGCCGCGCGGGCCGAAGCCTTTGAACAGGCGGTCTGCCCATTTGACGGGCTGGGGCTTGACGGCATCAAAAAATCGGAACAGCGCAAAGCAGGCCAGCTGACCCCAGAAGCCCATGGGCATGCACAGCCACAGAACAATCCACATGGCGACCACTTCGTCCCAGACGATATGGCCGGGGTCGGCCACGCGCATATGTTTTGCGGTGACGGTGCAGGCCCACCAGCCTACGGGAATGCTGGCGGCAATCAGCCAGCCGATCTGTGCCGGGCTCAGCCACAGTGCCAGCACCAGATAGGCCAGCCAGGCCCACAGGCTGCCCACCGTGCCGGGGGCGACGCGGGGCAGGCCGGAGCCAAAGCCCAGGGCAATCAGATGGGCCGGATGCTGCAGCATGAACTTCACGCTGGGGTGGGCGATTCCCGCCGCACTCATGCTGGGGTGTGCTTTGTTATTGATAGCTGCTTGCGCAATACCCACATGCGCTGCGGCGCTTTTTAATGAATCGTCCGTCATGGCGTGATGATACGCGCCTGCCTTATTGCAGGCCGGAGATGGGCTGGTTTTCGGGGAAGCGGATCTGGTGCGTGGCCTGGAACTGGGCCGTGCTGCGGGCGGCCAGATTCTGCTCCCAGGCAACCATGCCGTTTTCCGCATTCCAGCTGATGGTGGCAGGCTGCGGGCTGTATTGCGACTGGACCTTGATCTGCTCATTGCGCGAAACAGGGGCCGAGTCCAGCACCTGCAGCGCGATGGGCTGGTTGTGACGGTTTTCGACGGCGTAGTTGCGCACGATGTTGCGCTCGGTCTTGCTGCTGACCCAGCCGCCGCTGCCGGTATGACTTTGCGCAGGCAGGCGGCGCACCACGACGTTGTCATCGCGGCCAAAAGACAGTCCTTGCGCCAGTGCCTGGGCGTTGCCAAAGTCCAGCCTGCCATTGCCAACCAGCGCCTCGTCACGGAACAGTGCTACCGGGCCCGCCGGCCAGATGCCTGGCGGAGCCTGCAGCGTGGCAATCAGATAGGCCGCCTCTTCCATGACCGGCGCGGTGCGGGTCAGCAGGCTGGTGGCCAGATTTTCCTGACCTAGCGACAGCGTGATGCGCTCGGCGCTGGAGGGCACGCTGATCTTGTACGGCACGATGAATTGCGTGCTGTAGGCCGTGTTGATGCTGGAGACATCGAGCACCGGCAAGTCCGGTGCTGCTGCCTCTTCGCGCATTGCCCTGGCTCCGCCGCGCGCCATCATGGCGATGGGGGCTGGTGCCGGAGCGGCGGGGGGCAGTGGCTGGGCGATATCCACCGTCCAGGGGCGCGGCATGACACCCTGGGTGCTGCGGCTGGGTTGGCCGGTGGACAGGCGCAGGCGCACATTGCTCCAGTCCTCGCCACTGGCCTGCACGACCAGGGCCTGGCGCTCCAGCTGCACCTGCTGCTTGGTGGTGTTCAACTGAGCGCGGTAGCTAGGCTGCCAGCTGGGGCCGCGCACCTGATAGCTCAGGCGCACATTGGCAGCGCGTGCGCTGGCCAGCTGCACGCTGACTTTCATGACCTGAGACTGCTCGGAGCCCGTGCGGTCGCGCTCCTGGCGCAGAGGCTGCAACTGCGCCAGCAGATCCTGCTTCTGGCGCTGAATCTGGTGAGCACGCAGGCTGTTGTCGCGGCTGGTCTGGCGCAGGGCCTGGCTGGTGCCGGCGATCTGAGCGGGGCTGATTCTGGCTTCGTCGCCGGGTTTGCTCATGCCCTGCAGAAAATCGCCCACCAGCCTGGCTGCGCTTTCTTCGGCCTCGATGTTCGCGAGCTGATCCTCCAGGCTGCGAATCTGCTGGTCCAGCGGGCTGGTGCATTCCTTGGCAGCCATCTGCCTGGACTGCATCAGGGTCTTGATCTCACCCACGCGCACGCCTTCGTCGCCGCTGATCTGCAGGCTTTGCGTATCCACGCTGGCGGGCAGGCATTCAAAGCTGAGCAGGCGGGTCTGGGCTTCGATGCGTGCCTCGCGCTGTACGGCGGCGATGCCGGGATAGAGCGTGACCTCGGTGATGGGCGCGCGATTGCCCGAGACACTGAGGCTGCTGGCGTCGGCCAGGACGAGCCCGGGCAAAGCAGCTGCAATACAGACCATGGACACAGGCAGAAGACGGCTTGAACGCATTGGCAGCTCTTTTGGACAGTGGACAGGGACATGACTTACGCAAAATGGGTTCAGGCAAGACGACTGCCTCAGCAGGCAGGCCCTTGTTGCATTCCTATTTGCGTAAGTCCTAAGGGTTTGAGCTTAACCCAGGCGGTTTCCTATCCCTTTCCTTGTGCCTCTTGCGTCCGGATCGCGTTCCTTGCGTTCATCCGTCGAAGTGGTCGAAGGATTTCCAGCGGTTTTGCAGCAGGGCTCCATTTGCGTCGATCACGCGCAGGCCCGGCTCGGCATCGATGCGGCCTATGCGATGCACGATCGTGCCGCTGGCAGCGCCTGCTGCCAGCACGTCGGCATGCCGGGCTACGGGGGCGGTAAAACACAGCTCGTAGTCATCGCCGCCTGCCAGTGTGCATTGCTGTTGCAGCTTTGAATCGAATTGCCATGCATCGCTGTGCGGATAGGCGGCTGCGGCCATCAAGGGCGTGGTGCAGCGGCTGTCTACCGTGGCCCCGACGCTGGACAGTTCCAGAATATGGCCGAGATCGCCGAGCAGGCCGTCGCTGACATCCAGCGCGCTGCTGGCAATGCCGCGCAGCGCCAGGCCCAGGGCCACGCGCGGCGTGGGGGCTTCCAGCCGCTGGCGGGTCTGCTGCAGCAGCTCGGCAGGCAATTGCACGCGGCCTAGCATCGCCTCCAGTGCCAGGCGTGCATCGCCCAGAGTGCCGCTGACCCAGATCTCATCGCCGGCCCTGGCGCCGCTGCGCAGCAAGGCCTGGCCGGCAGGTACTTCGCCGAACACGGTAATGCAGATATTGAGCGGGCCGCCCGTGGTGTCGCCGCCGATGAGTTCGCAGTCATGGGCATCGGCCAGGGTCAGCAGGCCGGTTGCAAATTCGCTGATCCAGTCTTCGTCGGCACGGGGCAGAGACAGGGCCAGCGTGAACGCCAGAGGCCTGGCGCCGCTGGCGGCCAGATCGCTGAGATTGACGGCCAGAGCCTTGTGACCCAGCAGGCGCGGGTTCACGTCGGCAAAGAAATGGCGGCCCTCGACCAGCATGTCGCTGGAGATGGCCAACTGCATGCCGGGGGCCGGGGCCAGCAGCGCGCAATCGTCGCCCACGCCCAGGGCTGCGCGACGTACGGGGCGCTGGAAATAGCGGCGGATCAGATCGAATTCACCCATAAGGTCTCTGGCCGCTCGCGATGATGCGGCCTGGTGGCCGCTGGTCGCGGCGGTTAAAGGTCAAGGCCAGAAAAAGCTCAGCGGCCTGCGCCAGAAGCGCTGGCGTATGGCCTTGTAGATGCGCGAGCGGTCCACGCCGCTGACGTTGTGGGCACGCAGGGCGACGCGGAAAGCCAGGTAGAAGCTCACTCCCACATTCAGCGCCGCATTGAATGGCAGCATGGCCACTGCCCACCACAGCAGATCGTCATGCAGCACCTCCCAGCCCAGTGATGCCACGGCCACGCCGATCTGGCCGGTGGACAGGGTGACGTGGCGTACTTCCAGCCCCAGGCCGAAAAAGGCCGCAAATGCAGGCACCAGGCCCAGCATGAAACCCAGCGAGATGTTGGATGCCAAGCTGGAGACATTCTTGCGCAAGAAGCTTGCCCAGCGATCCGCGCGGCTCGTGCCCAGAAAGCGTGTGATGCGCGGGTTGTAGCGAATCACCGAATCGATGTTGCGCAGCACAAACCAGTTCTCCGCACCGCCGGCAATCAGGCTGCTGACAAACAGCAGCACGCCGGTAAAGGCGGCGAAGAGCACGGACGGCCCCAGCAGACTCAGCGAGTCCAGCACCAGGCGCGCATGCGGGGTGCTGAGCGCCTGGTGCCCGACAAGATAGGCGTAGCCCAGAGACAGCAGCAACGCCCCGGGGAAGACGATGAGCACGTTGCCCAGAATGGCGGCCACCTGGGAGCGCACCAGATGGGCGACTTCGTCGACGAATTCCTGGATGGATCCATCACTTTGGATGTCCTTGAGCTTGGCCGCCATGGCCGGCGCCGTCATGGCCGGCTGCTTGGTGGCCACCGTGAAGTGCAGCATCTGGATCAGCACAAAGCTGATGGCGTAGTTGAAGCCCGCAGCCAGCCCCGACCAGAAGACGGACAGGCCCAACGCATACAGTGCAAACTTGGCCAGCGTGGTGAAGGCCATCACAAAGCCGCCGCCCGCGGCCTTGGCGACCATCTTGCGATATTCGCTGCCGTCGCGGGTGATGTAGTGCTCGCCGGTTTCGGCACTGCGCTCGGCCACCTTGGCGGCCAGCAAGGACGAGTTGGTGGACATCAGCGCACGCACGCTTCGGCGCTCTATGCCCACGGCCACGAGGTTGGAGAGCAGCTCGGACGTCTCGTAGGCACGGTCTTCTGCCAGCAGGCAATCGAGCAGGCGGCGAATGCGCAGAATGCGCGCACGCACCTGGCGCAGGCGGAAGATCAGGCCGACGGAAATGCCTTCGGCCTCGACATAGGAGTACACCGACGATACGGCGGCGCGGCAGGCCTCGAGCCGTTCGCGCAGCTGGGCGGCTGCGGCGTCGCGCCTGTCGGTGGTGCGCAGTGGCAGCATGACCTCCACACGCAGGTTTTCCACATCGTGGATCAGCGCATGAAACGGCTTTTCCTCGCGTGCCTGCTCACTCATGCGCAGACGCAGCTCTGGAGCAAACCCCGTGGAGAGAATCTGGCCCGCGCAATAGGTGATGGCGTCAAGCAGGTTGCGCTCCCAGAAGCTCACGCCTTCTTCGAGCTGTTGCGGGGTCAGCAAGGTGGTGATGCGGGCCATGAGCTGGCTGTCCAGCGCATGCAGCCAGCGGGCGTCAAAACGGTCGGGGAAGACCAGCATGAACAGCTCGGAGGCATCCTCGGTCTCGGGCGTGCTGGGCAGCAACTTGTAGCGCAGGCGCTCGGCAACCTCGCTGGCCATGGCGGTGCGCGGGGCAAAGCCGAAATCGGCCAGCAGGGCGGTGATGTCCACCGTCTCCATCAGCGTCTGGCTCCAGCGGCGCAGCCGGGCCAGGGCTTCGGGATCGGCCTCGAAGGCCTCGACGATCTGTTTCACGCGCTGCACGGCGCCTTCGACAGAGGGTTCGGCTGCGCGTATCCATTCGGCCAGATGGATCAGCCACAGATGGCGTTGCGCAAGGCCAGCATCGGGGTCCAGGGACGCCAGCAGGCCGGGCAGGTCAAGAGTGCTTTTCTTCATGCAAATGTGGGTGCTTGCCTCAGTGCAGAACGCGCTTCTCGGGCATGGGCATGGGGTCGCCGGAGTCATTCATCTGCAATACGAAGAGCGGAATCTCGCACTCGAAGGTCTCGCCCTCGTGATTCACGCAGAGATAGCTGCCGCGCATGGTACCCGTGGGCGTGCGCAGCTGGCAGCCGCTGCTGTACTCGGAGGATTCACCGGGCTGCAGCAGCGGCTGTCGGCCCACCATGCCCAGGCCTTTGACCTCTTCGACATGGCCCAGCTCGTTGGTGATGATCCAGTGCCGCGCAATCAGCTGCGCGGGCACCTCACCCGTGTTGGTGACGGTAATGGTGTAGGAAAACACATAGACGCCGGCGGCCGGAGCGGATTGCTCGGGCAGGTAGGCGGGCTGGACTTGGACCAGAAACTCATTCATCGGCATGAGCTAATGGTAACTGCGACAATTGCAATCCATGAGCCCCACCTACCGTATTGCCCCCTCCATCCTGTCAGCCGACTTCGCCCGTCTGGGTGAAGAAGTGCGTAATGTCATTGCGGCCGGCGCCGACTGGATCCACTTTGACGTGATGGACAACCATTACGTGCCGAATCTGACCTTCGGCCCCATGATCTGTCAGGCTTTGAAACCCCATTCGGTCACACCCGATGGCAAGCCTGTGCCCATCGACGTGCATCTGATGGTGCAGCCCGTGGACGATCTCGCCACGGCCTTTGCCAAGGCAGGAGCGGACTACATCAGCTTTCACCCCGATGCATCGCAGCATGTGCACCGCAGTGTTCAGAACATCAAGGCCCACGGCTGCAAGGCTGGACTGGTGTTCAATCCCGCCGCGTCGCTGGAGGTGCTGGACTGGATGATCGAAGACATCGACCTGATCCTCTTGATGAGCGTGAACCCCGGCTTCGGCGGTCAAAGCTTTATTGATAGCACGCTGCGTAAGATCGAAAAGGCCCGCAAGTTGATCGATGCTTCTGGCAAAGACATTCGCCTGGAAGTGGACGGCGGCATCAAGGAAGCCAATATCCGCGCTGTGGCCGATGCCGGTGCCGACACCTTTGTGGCTGGCAGCGCTATCTTCGGCAAGCCGGATTACAAGGCTGTCATCGACACCATGCGCAAGAATCTGGCCTGACTCCCGCTTAAGGCGCTGCGACCCGCAGCACCTTCGCACCGAGGTGGCGAGGCCGCCCAGGCCTGGTTTCCTGCCCTGACTTCGGCTGCGCTCGATACACGAGCGCGGCTTTTGGAGTCGGGGTATGAAAGTTTTAGTGTTTTTGGCTGCAAGCCCAATATTGAAAAGCGCATGCAGCTATTGAATTAATAGTTGTATGAAGCTGAATCTGCCTGCTCCCGCCGCCGCCCTGGAACTGGATGCCGTCATGGTCGACCTCGATGGCACCATGGTGAATACGCTGGGCGACTTTGCCGAAGCGCTCAACCGCATGCTGGCCGATCTGCAATTGCCGGCCATCAAGCCGCAGATCATCGAGAACATGGTGGGCAAGGGCAGCGAGCATCTGATCCGCTCCGTGCTGGCGCATGTGGAGGCGCCGGACATCGATGCCCTGTATCCCCGCGCCTGGCAGCGTTATGAGCACCATTACTTGGCCATCAACGGCCAGTTTGCCGATGTCTATCCGGGCGTGGCCGAAGGTCTGCAGGCACTCCAGTCCCTGGGCTTGCGCATGGCCTGTCTGACCAACAAGCCCTTGTCCTTTGCCCAGCCCCTGCTGGCCGCCAAGGGGCTGGACGGCTTTTTCGACTGCGTGTTCGGTGGCGACTCCTTCCCGCGCAAAAAGCCCGACCCCATGCCGCTGGTCGAAACCTGCAAGGCCTTGGGCAGCGAACCCGCTCGCACGCTGATGGTGGGCGACTCCAGCAACGATGCCCAGGCCGCCCATGCCGCCGGCTGCCCCGTGGTGCTGATGACCTACGGCTACAACCACGGCCAGCCCATCACGGCGGTCGAGGCCAGGGCCCATCTGGATTCGCTGGAGCAGCTTGTGGTGTGATGCCGTCTGTTGGTCCGCATATCTGGCAAGAAAGAGTGCGGATAAGCATATTTGCTAGAGTCATTTGCTTTGTTTGAACCCATGTCGGCTCGTGCATCGCCTTGCAGTCGGCAGAGAACGAAGGGGGACTCACGCCACATGCACGGATTGCACCTGACTGCCGACCTTTACCAATGCGCAGGCCATGAGCGCTACATGCTCGATGCCGACGCCATCGCCGGGCTTTGCCGCGAACAGACTGCGGCCTCGGGGCTGACCCTGGTGGATGACACCTGGGTGAAGTTCCCGCCCTATGAAGGCCAGCCCGGCGGGGTGACGGGTACGGTGCTGCTGGCGGAGTCCCATCTGGCCATACATACCTGGCCCGAGACGGGCAGTGTCACCATTGACGTCTATGTGTGCAATTTTTCGGCCGACAACTCGGGCAAGGCCCGCAGGCTGATGGAAGGCGTGATCGACGCTTTTGCGCCGAAAAAGGTGTTGCGCCAGCAATTGATGCGCGGCGACATCGGCATGGCGCAGCCGGCAGACCATGACGTGGACCCTGCACCCGAGCCCGAATCCGGCTGGGCCCTGGAGCAGCTCACGCCCCATGCACGCTTTGGCTATCGCGCCACGGCGTTGCAGACGCTGCAGACCCCATACCAGAAGCTGGAGCTGCTGCAGACGCCGCAGTTCGGCAAGGTGCTGCGTCTCGATGATCGCTTCATGACCTCCGAGGGCGAGGAGTTCTTCTATCACGAGGCCCTGGTGCATCCGGCCGCCATGGCCCACCCCGCGCCGCGCAAGGCCTTGATTCTGGGTGGGGGCGATGGTGGGGCTGCCGAGGAGTTGCTCAAGCATCCGAGCATAGAGCGCGTGGTGCTGGCCGAGCTGGACGAGGCCGTGGTGCAGTTCTCGCGCCAGCATCTGCAGGCCGTACATCGCGGTGCGCTCGATGATGCCCGTGTTGAAGTCTGCATAGGCGACGGTCTGGCCCTGATGGAGGCAACGGATGAGCGCTTTGATCTGGCACTGATGGATCTGACCGATCCCGACACGCCAGCCAGCGCCTTGTACGCGCTTGATTCGCTGGCACGCATGAAGCGCGTGCTGGCGCCGGGCGGCGCGCTGGTGCTGCATCTGGGCAGCCCTGTCTTCCACGGTCCGCAGGTGGCCGAGCTGGTGCGCAGCCTGCGCCAGCAGTTTGCCGTGGTGCGCTGCTACGGCCTCTATATTCCGCTTTACGGCGCTTACTGGGGGCTGGCCGTGGCCTCCGATGAGCTGGATCCGCTGGAGCTGAAGGCGCAGCAAGTGGCCGAGCGCCTCAGGCAGCGCAAGGTGCGGGATCTGCAGTACTACAACGAGCAGGTGCACGGCGCGCTGTTTGCGCTGCCCAACTATTACCGCGAGCTGCTCAAGTGAGTCAGCCAGCCTCGCCCAGCAGCGCTTTCTTGAGCTGCTGATCGGCGGGCCTGGGCCCGAGCCAGATGCCCAGCAGGGCATTGAAGAACTCGGGCTCCTTGAAGGCCTCGCCCTGTGGCTGGCCCTTGACGGTCACGAGGGCGCCCTGGCCGGGCAGCCAGTCCACCATGAAGCTCTCGCCCGCAAGCAGTTTTTTGTGCTGGGTGAAGATCTCGCTCATGCGCATCACCCCCGGAATCAGCTTGGAGAAGGCGGCGCGCTCCATATTGTCTTCCATGCCGCGCGAGAACAGCTTGCCCAGCTCGGCCGAGTCGATATCGCGCAGCATGGTCACGCTGATGCGCTTGGGGCCGGGCTGGGCGGCGATTTCCTGCAGGCTGCGTGCCGGTTTTTCCAGATACAGGCCGGCGGTATAGACCTTGAAAACGGCCTTGTAGCGGGTGCCTGCGCCATTGAGTTCCAGCGTCCTGCCTTGGGATTGCAAGCTGGGGGCATAGATGACACCATGAAGTTTCACGGGCTCGGAGGGCATGCCTTGTGCCTGAGCGGCCGGGCAGGCAAGAGCGGCTGCCAGCAGCAGGGCTGGCATCAAACGGGCACTGGGCATGGCTGTCTCCTCGTGATTTCCGGCCGAGCAGTTCTGGTGACCGCTTCGCTTTGCGCGCCGTGGGCCCGCGTTCCGGTGAAAACGGTATGTTTGTTTTTGCCCGTGATTGCCGCAATCAGGTCTGTCCCCAGCATGGAAGTCATTGCATGGCATCGGAGCGTCATTGTTTGCGCGGCGGCGCTATGCGCTACACTGTCCGCATCATGTTCATTCATCGCACGTTCAATGCAGGTTGTGGAGACCGGGGAGCCTGGCCCTGGCGTAAGCCTGCACATCCGAACTGCTGAAGCACCCGGCACGAGCCCGGCGTGCACCCCGCGGCCCCATGCGTTGCATACTTCGGGCCAATTGGAATGAACCGGCGCATCCTTTCTTCAAACGCGTCATCTGCCCGTAATCAATCCGTGCAGATGCACCATGCGCCATGACTCCCGGAGCTTCTCCCGTGATCACGGAACTGGAATTCAAATCGCTTGCGGCCCAAGGCTATAACCGCATCCCGCTGCTGATCGAGGCCTTTGCCGACCTCGAAACCCCGCTCTCCCTCTATCTCAAGCTGGCCCATGCCAATGGTGACGGCAAGTACAGCTTCTTGCTGGAATCCGTCGTCGGCGGCGAGCGCTTCGGCCGCTACAGCTTCATCGGCCTGCCGGCACGCAGCTTTGTGCGCGCCTCGGGCTTTGGCACTGAAGCCAAGACCGAAGTCGTGACAGATGGCAAGGTTGTGGAGACAGCCGGCGGCAATCCGCTGGACTTCATCGCGGCCTATCAGCAGCGCTTCAAGGTGGCCGTCACGCCCGGCATGCCGCGCTTTTGCGGCGGCCTGGCCGGCTATTTCGGCTATGACGCCGTGCGCTACATCGAGAAAAAGCTGGAGAACAGCTGCCCGCCCGACAGCCTGGGCACGCCCGACATCATGCTGCTGCAGTGCGAAGAGGTCGCCGTCATCGACAACCTCTCGGGCAAGCTCTATCTCATCGTCTACGCCAACCCCGGCGAGGCCGAAGCCTATACCCGCGCCAAGAAGCGTCTGCGCCAGCTCAAGGACCAACTGCGCTATTCCGTCAGCGCGCCGCAGATCCGCGCCGGCGAGAGCTATCCCGCAGAGCGCAGCTTCGACAAGCAGGACTATCTGGACGCCGTGCAAAAGGCCAAGGAGCTGATCGCGGCGGGCGACTTCATGCAGGTGCAGGTGGGCCAGCGCATTCACAAGCGTTTCACGGCCTCGCCGCTGTCGCTGTACCGCGCGCTGCGCTCGCTCAACCCTAGCCCCTATATGTACTTCTACCATTTCGGAGATTTCCATGTGGTGGGAGCCAGCCCGGAGATTCTGGTGCGCCAGGAGCGCACGCCCGACGGCCAGAAGGTCACGATTCGACCCCTGGCCGGCACTCGTCCGCGCGGCAATACGGTGGAGGCCGACAAGACCACCGAGCAGGAGCTGATTGCCGACCCCAAGGAGCGTGCCGAGCATGTGATGCTGATCGACCTGGCGCGCAACGATATCGGCCGCATTGCCAGGACCGGCAGCGTCAAGGTGACCGAAGCCTTTGCCGTGGAACGCTACAGCCATGTCATGCATATCGTGAGCAATGTGGAAGGCATCTTGCAGGACGGCATGGACAATATGGACGTCTTCAAGGCCACCTTCCCTGCAGGCACGCTGACGGGCGCTCCCAAGGTGCATGCCATGGAAGTCATCGACCGGCTCGAGCCCAGCAAGCGCGGCATCTACGGCGGTGCCTGCGGCTATCTGAGCTTTGCCGGCGACATGGATCTGGCGATTGCGATCCGTACCGGCGTCATCAAGGACAACGTGCTCTATGTGCAGGCCGCTGCCGGCGTGGTGGCCGACTCCGTGCCCGAGCTGGAATGGAGAGAAACCGAGCACAAGGCCCGCGCCCTGTTGCGCGCCGCAGAACTGGTTGAGGAAGGTCTGGAATGAGCCAAGCCATTGATCTGGTGCAGCACTGCACCACCATGGAAGATGTGCGCCGCAATGTGAATGCGCTCGACGATGTACTGGTGCCGCTGCTGGTCACGCGCATCGGCTATATGCAGCAGGCGGCGCGCATCAAGGGGGACGTGGGCCAGGTGCGCGATGAGGCGCGCATCGAAGCCATCGTCAGCCGCGTGCGTGAGCGCACGGCGCAGGAAGGCGGCCAGCCTGATGTGATGGAGACCGTCTATCGCGCGCTGATGGAAGCCTGCATCGCCTACGAACACCAGGAATTTGCGCGCCTGCGTGAACCCAAGAAATCAGGGGAGTAAGACCATGAAACTGCTGATGGTCGATAACTACGACAGCTTTACCTACAACATCGTCCAGTACTTTGGCGAGCTGGGCGCGGAGGTGACCGTGGTGCGCAATGACGAAACCACGGTGGCCGAAGTCGAGGCGCTGATCGCGCGCGAAGGCATCGAGCGGCTGGTGATCTCGCCCGGCCCCTGCTCGCCCAACGAGGCGGGCATCTCGGTGGCGGCGATCAAGCATTTCGCGGGCAAGCTGCCGATTCTGGGTGTCTGCCTGGGTCACCAGAGCATCGGCGCGGCCTTTGGCGGCGACATCATCCGGGCGGGCCAGCAGATGCATGGCAAGACCAGCGTGATCAGCACCGACCAGAAGGGCGTGTTTGCCGACCTGCCCAGGCAGTTCACGGTCAACCGCTATCACTCTCTGGTCATCGACCGGAACACGCTGCCCGAGTGCCTTGAAATCACGGCGACCAGCGAAGATGGTGAAATCCAGGGGGTTCGCCACCGCGAACTGGCCATCGAGGGGGTGCAGTTCCATCCCGAGAGCATTCTGACCGAGCACGGCCATGCCATGCTGAAGAACTTTCTCGACCAGAAATAACCGTAGATTTATTGATAGCTGCTAACGTTTGCTACTGCTTGATTTCAGAATGAAAACAATGAGAAATCAAGTGAAGGCAAGCGCAAGCAGCTCTCAAAAACATAGAGAGATATTGCAATGATCACTCCCCAGGAAGCGCTGCAGCGGACCATCGAGCATCGTGAAATCTTCCATGACGAAATGCTGCATCTGATGCGCATGATCATGCGCGGAGAGCTCTCGCCCGTGATGACGGCCTCCATCATCACCGGCCTGCGCGTGAAGAAGGAAACCATTGGCGAGATCTCGGCTGCGGCCGAGGTGATGCGCGAGTTCTCCAACAAGGTGAACGTGCACGACAAGAGGAATCTGGTCGATATCGTCGGCACCGGCGGCGACGGCGCCAACACTTTCAACATCTCCACCTGCTCGACCTTTGTGATTGCGGCAGCGGGCGGCAAGGTGAGCAAGCATGGCGGGCGCAGCGTCAGCAGCAAGTCGGGCAGTGCCGATGCCATGGAGGCGCTGGGCGTCAACATCAACCTCAACGCCGCGCAGATCGCCGATTGCATACGCGATGTGGGCATAGGCTTCATGTTTGCGCCCAACCATCATCCGGCCATGAAGAACGTGGCCCCCGTGCGCAAGGAACTGGGCGTGCGCACCATCTTCAACATCCTGGGTCCGCTCACCAACCCGGCATCCGCGCCCAATATCCTGATGGGCGTGTTCCACGAAGACCTGGTCGGCATTCAGGTGCGTGCCCTGCAGCGCCTGGGAGCCGAGCATGCGCTGGTCGTCTATGGCCGCGACGGCCTGGATGAAATCAGCCTGGGCGCGGGCACGCTGGTCGGCGAGCTCAAGGACGGCGTGGTGCGCGAGTATGAAGTCCATCCCGAGGACTTTGGTCTGCGCATGGCGGGTACGCGCTCGCTCAAGGTCGAGAATCCCGAGGAGTCCAAGGCCATGCTGATGGGCGTGCTGCAGGGGGACCAAGGCCCGGCGCGCGATATCGTCTGTCTCAACTCCGGTGCCGCCCTCTATGCCGCCAATGTGGCCGGCTCGATCGAAGAGGGGCTGGAGCGTGCGCAGAAGGCCATCGATAGCGGCGCGGCACTGGCCAAGCTCAAGGAGCTGGTGGCCTATTCGCAAAAGCTCGGCACAGCCGCATGAGCCTGCTGGATGCGCCCATCTGGAGCGATGCCGGCACCTGGATCGTGCTGGGCCTCTCCCTGCTGTTCATCGTGGTGGGCATAGGCATGCACCGCGTCATCATGAAGGTCTTGCGCGGCCCAGCGGATGCCGCCACCAACAAGGAAAACCATGTCTGACATTCTCAAGAAAATCTGCGACGTCAAGGTCCAGGAAGTTGCCGCTGCCAAGAAGGCCGTGCCGTTTGCCGAGATGCGCCGCGATGCGGAAAGCCGTGTCTCCACGCGCGATTTCGTGGGCGCCATCCGTGCCAAGATTGCCAAGGGACAGGCCGGTGTGATCGCCGAAGTCAAGAAGGCCAGTCCCAGCAAGGGCGTGATCCGTCCCGACTTCGATCCTGCCGACATCGCCCAGAGCTATATGGTGGGCGACGGCAAGATCAGTGCGGCCTGCCTGTCGGTGCTGACCGATCGCCAGTTCTTCCAGGGGCAACCAGACTATCTCAAGCAGGCCCGCGCGAGCACGCTGCTGCCGGTGCTGCGCAAGGACTTCATGGTCGACCCCTATCAGATCTACGAATCTCGGGTGATGGGCGCCGACTGCGTGCTCTTGATCGCCGCCTGCCTGGATGATGCGCAGATGGCGGAGATGGAGCAGATTGCGCACAGCCTGGACATGGATGTGCTGGTGGAAGTGCATGACGGCGAGGAGTTGCAGTGTGCTCTCAAGCTCAAGACGCCGCTGGTGGGCATCAACAACCGCAATCTACGCACATTCGAGGTCGATATTCAGACCACGATTGCCCTCAAGAAGGATGTGCCTGCAGATCGCCTGCTGGTGACCGAGTCCGGCATCCTGAGCCGCGACGATGTGAAGACCATGCGTGACGCCGGCATTGACGCCTTCCTGGTGGGCGAGGCTTTTATGCGTGCCCGCGAGCCGGGCGAGGCCCTGGCCCAGTTGTTTCAGTGAGCGATTGGCTGCTGTGCGGGTTCAGCGCAGAACCTGCACATCGGCATCCAGAAAATAGCCGGCACCACGCTTGGTCTTGAGCAGCGTGGGCGCGCGGCTCGATGCTTCGACCTTGCGGCGCAAGCGCAGCATCTGCACATCGATGGCACGGTCAAAGACATCGTCTTCGGCCTGCGTCAGATCCATGATCTGCTCACGACTCATGATTTGCCTGGGACGTTTGAGCAGGGCCAACAGCAGCGCGAACTCGCTCTTGGTCAGTCCCACCTCATGCCCGGCAGCGCTGATGAGGCTGCGCGAGCGCAGCCTCAACTCCCAGTCGGCAAACTTGAAGCCCTGGGGACTCAAGGTGAACGCAGGGCGGGCGCAGGAAAAGAAGGCCTGCACGGCAGAGGCTTGTGAGTGACTGGCAGAAGATGTGTGCATGAATAACTCCTTGTGAGCCTGAGCCGCCAAGTGGTCAGCTATGTTGGAGTCGATTCTTTGCAAATTGTCAGAATGTGTCACTCACTGAAATCAGGTATTTTGAGCCTAAAAATAGGTGAGAACCCTTGAGGAAATCATTCGAGATGACTCTGGAAGTTGAGAAAATCCAGGCATGAACTTCACTAGCCAGAGCATGAGTGCCAACACCGCTGCGCCTACCCAGTTGATGAGTGCAGATCCGCAGGACTGGCCTGTCTCGCCAGACTGGCAAGCCGTTGTCGACTCTTTCTTTGCAGGGAGCACAGGCCAGGGCTTGCTGCAGTTTTTGCAGCAAAGACTGGATGAAGGGGCCGTGATTTTTCCACCCAAGCCCCTGAGGGCCCTGGAATTGACGCCCGCCGAGGAGGTGCGTGTCGTGATCCTGGGGCAGGACCCCTATCATGGTCGTGGGCAGGCCGAGGGTCTGGCATTTTCTGTAGCACCCGGGGTGCGCGTTCCGCCATCGTTGCAGAACATCTTCAAGGAAATGCAGCGTGAACTGGGCACGCCGTTTCCGGCGTTTCCCCAGCCAGGCGGCAGTCTGGTGAGCTGGGCTCAGCGTGGTGTACTGCTGCTCAACACCAGTCTGACGGTGGAAGAAGGGCAGGCCGCAAGCCATGCCAAAAAAGGCTGGGAAGAGCTGACCGACGCCATCATCCGCCAGGTGGCAGAGCAGGGGCGGCCCACGGTCTTCATGCTCTGGGGCTCGCACGCCCAGTCCAAGCGTGTGTTCATTCCTCAGGATCGTGGCCATCTGGTGCTGATGAGCAACCACCCTTCACCGTTATCGGCCCTGAGGCCTCCCGTGCCCTTTATCGGTAACGGACACTTCGGCAAGGCCAGGGAGTTCAAGCTCAGACACGGCTATTGAGATGGCCAGATTGGGCTGTCTCAGCGCTTTTCCCTGATTCCAAGCCAGACGCCCGTCAGGCCGCTGAGCGTCACCACCGTCATTCCGAGCAGCGATGTGCTGTCGGGAAGCTGCCCGAAAAACAGCCAGCCCATCAGCATGGCAAAGCCGATCTGGCTGTAGAGGAAAGGCGCCACGGTTGCGGGCGTGGCGTGGGTGTATGCCTGCAGCAGCATCAGGTGGCCAATGCCGCTGCAAAGGCCCATCACAGCTGCTGCTGCGTAGATCTGCCAGTCATCGATGGGTTGCCATACAAAGCCTATGAGAGGCGTGGTCAGCAGCAAGGGCAGCCAGGTCGAGTAAAGCTGGGTGGTTGGAGGTGAATCCAGGCGAGACAGGCGACTTCCTAGGACCTGGTAGATGGTGCCCGATACCAGCAGACCAACAGGCCACAGGGCGGCCAGGCCCAAGGGCTGTCCATCGTTTTCCGGTCGGACGATGGCAATCACTGCCAGCAGACCGATCACCAGCAGCGACCAACGGGCAGGACTGACCTGCTCTTTGAAAAATAGCGCCGAGGCCACCACGATAAAGAGCGGCGCTGCTGACCAGATGGCCGTGAAATTGGCCAAAGGCATGTTCTTTATGCAGAAAAAGGCGCAGACCGTGGTCAACAGCCCCGAGATCGCTCTCAGAAGTTGAAAGCTCAAGTTCCGGGTTCTCAGTGCCGAAAGGCCGTGCCGAGGCAAAACCAGCACGCTGGTGACCAGAGCCTGGGCCGTGAAGCGCAGCCACAAAACCATGAGAACCGGAAGCAGCGTTCCCGTGAACTTGGTGGCGCTATCCAGAACGGCAAACAGCGCACAGGCGAATATGGTGAGCAGAACACCGCGGATGGCAGACTGCGCTGACGGGGAAAGTGTGGGAGAGAGCCAGCCGGGGAACATGTCCGTAGCGATTTGCGACAAGAGAAGCGAGGAATTCTAGGGGGCGAAGTTGTCGGCTTTGGTTGTGACGCCCATAAAAATGCCCGCACTGTTAGGTGCGGGCACTGGATGGGGTGATGAAGGATTACCAGGGCATGGCGTTACGAATACGCGCAATTTTTTTCGGCCTGCTCGGTCGAAGACTCCTTGGCGGTGCGCAGCGCTTGCCGGATGAAGACAAACAGCAGCAGCAGGAAACCGGTGCCCACAGCCGCACCAATGGCCAGCATGGACTTCTTGGGCTTGATGGAAAGTTCGGGCAGGGTCGGCATCTGGATCACATCGTCGTTGTCCAGACCTTCAAGGCGACGCTCCATGTCCAGAATCCCCTTTTGGCGATTGCTGTTCGCGGTCAGCAGTTCGCCATAGAGGCGGCTGGTGGCTTCGGTGACACTTTTCCCGGAGGAGAGATTGGCGGATGTGTCATGCTCCAGCTTGAGCGACTCCTCCAGGCGTGTCTTCTCGGAGGCCAGCTGCACCTCCAGCTGCTCTTTTTCCAGACCGCGTGGCTTGCTCAGGGGAAACAAGGTGTCCAGCAGTGCCTGGTTGAGCTTTTGAGCCGCTTCGGGCGATTTGGCCTGCGTTGAAATATTCAGCAGCTTGTCCTGCTTGCCGACATTGACGGTGATGCGCTTGCTGAGCTTTTTATAGATTTCTTCCTTGGTCAGGCCATCGTCCAGGCCCGCAACAGGGGCAATCTGATGCAGCACGTCAGCAGACATGGCCAGGCTGGCGGCCATGGGGGCGGTAAAGCTGGAGCCGGGACGCTCCACCTGAACCGATGCGCTGCTCTCGTAGGTCTTGGGGATCGCCAGACCGATTCCGTAAGCCGCAATGCCAGCCAATAGCGGGCCGAAAATCAGAATTTTCCAGTTTTCTGCGAGAGTGACCAATAGATCCAGCAGATCTAGCTCTTCATCTTGTGGGGTTTGAACTTCCATCGATTTTTCTAAATGAATAAGCACTTTGACAAAACGATGAAATCTACCACTAAGAAAAGATTGGACCCAGTGTTTCTGTAACTCCTTATGCCAGGAGCCGGCACAGCGGCTCCAATGTGTTGCAGATCAGCGCCGGCGCTCCAGCAGCATGGAGTCTCCATAGCTGAAGAAGCGGTAATGCTGGGCAATCGCATGCTGATACATGCCCATGATGTGCTCATAGCCCGCAAAAGCGCTGACCAGCATCATCAGCGTGCTTTTGGGCAGATGGAAGTTGGTGATCAGCATGTCGACCACCTGGTACTGAAAGCCCGGTGTGATGAAGATGCTGGTGTCGCCGCTGATATTGCCGTACTTGGCCCAGGACTCCAGCGTGCGCACCGTGGTGGTGCCCACGGCAATGATGCGGCCGCCGCGCTGGCGGCAACGCTCCATGGCGGCCAATGTGGGCAGGGGAATGTCGTACCACTCGCTGTGCATGGTGTGGTCGGCAAGGTTTTCGGTCTTGACGGGCTGGAAGGTGCCGGCTCCCACATGCAGGGTGACGCTGGCGCGCTCCACGCCCTTGGCTTGCAGGGCGGCCAGAACGGTCTCGTCGAAATGCAGGGCGGCGGTCGGTGCGGCTACGGCACCAGGGTGGGCTGCGAACACGGTCTGGTAGCGCTCGCTGTCTTCTTTTTCATCAGGGTCGTGCTCGGCGTTTTGCTGGCGCTCGATATAGGGCGGCAGCGGCAGGTGGCCGAACTGCTCCAGCAATTCATAGGGCGATTCGCCCTGGTTGCCCTTGAAGGAAAGATGGAATAGCGGCCCGTTCTCGTCCGGCCAGCGGCCCAGCAGGGTGGCTTCGAACCCTCCGTTCTTGAGGCCGCCGCAAAGATGGATCTTGGCACCGGGCAAGGGCTTCTTGCTCACGCGCATATGGGCCACGACCTCGTTGTTCTGCAGCACGCGCTCGACCAGCAGCTCGATCTTGCCGCCGCTGGCTTTTTCGCCGAAGACGCGCGCCTTGATGACCTTGGTGTCGTTGAAGACCAGCAGGTCGCCGGGCTGCAGCAGATCGGGCAGTTCGCGGAAGATGCGGTCGGTGGGAGGGAGGCTGCGGCCGTCAAGCAGGCGCGAGGCGCTGCGAACGGCGGTGGGGTGCTGGGCAATCAGGGATTCGGGCAGGTCGAAGTCGAAATCGCTGAGTGTGAATTCACGGGGGCAGGAAGACATGCGGTGCTTGAGGGCCGTACGAGGCCCGTTCCAAGTTCAATCAAACAAGTGGGCGATTGTCGCAAATCGCCATTAGGGCTGCCGGCTTCAGGGCTGAGCAGCGGCTGGATTCCAGAGCTCGTTGAGATTCCTGAAGGGCCAGTCGGCAGGGTCTTCGCGCCCGACTATGCTGTCGTTGGCCAGGGGGCAAGCCAGATCGAGAATCTCGGGTGTGATGCGGCGCTGTTGGCTGAGGCAGTAAAAGCGCCGCACTTTCGGGGTCAGCAAACAGGTCGGCGAGACATCCAGCACCACGGCAAGATGCTGCGACTGCAGCCGCACCAGCGAGCCCAGCGGGTAGATGCCCACCGTCTGGACAAACTGCTCGAAGATGGCCTTGTCGAAATGATGGGGCGCCCATTGCGCCATGCGCTGCAGCGCGATGGCCGGGTGCCAGCCCTGCTTGTAGGGGCGATCCGAGGTGATTGCGTCATAGACATCGCAGACTGCCGTCATGCGCGCCATCAGACTGATCTCGTCCTGCTTCAGTCCGTCGGGATAGCCCGTGCCGTCGACTTTTTCGTGGTGATGCAGGCAGGCGTCGGTAACGGCGTCGTCCAGCCCCTGAGGCAACAGGATTTCGTAGCCCCAGCGAGGGTGGGACTTCATGATGACCCATTCCTCGGCATCCAGCGGCCCAGGCTTGTTGAGAACATCCGGCGGCACTCTGCTTTTACCGATATCGTGCAGCAGGCCTGCGATACCGGCCTGATGCACCTGGTGCTCGTCCAGACCCATGCGGTGTGCCAGACCAATCATCAGCGCGCACACCGCAATGCTGTGCATATAGGAGTAGTTGTCCGCAGTCTTCAGTCGCGCCAGGCTGATCAGGGCGTGGGGGTTGCGCTTGATCGACTCGGCCATCTCGTCGACCAGCAGACCTGAGGCAGGCAGGTCCAGCGGACGGCCCAGGCGAATGTCCTTGAACATGGTCTTGAGCACATCACGTGCCTGCCCAATGATCTGATGGGCCTGCTGCAACTCCACGCTGGTTCTGGTGGGCCGTACCGGCGAGCTGGGCACAGCTTCGTCGCCTGGCGACTCCAAGACTTCTGCGGGCGTGATGTCGGGGGCGATGTCGGCCCCCTTGCCGGTGTCTATCCACACCTGGCGGATGGTGGTGGCAAGCAGGCGTTCCAGGTCCCTGGGCTGATCGAGCAGGAGGCGGGTACGCAAAAAGGGGTGCTCCATCCACGAGCCGCAGAACTCGTGCACAAACATCCCCGGGCGCAGGTGCTCGACATCAACTCGCTTCAACATGGATTTACGAGGAAACACATAGTAACAATTTGAGAATGGTAGCGATTTTGACGTTATTGCGCTGGCGGCAGTTGTTTGCGAACCTGAATATGCTGTATATACATACATTGCTTTCCCTGTCGCGGGGAGTGTAGTCAAGGAGTCTCAGTTGTCTGTGTCAAAAAAGCCTGTTACCGAGCCGAAGTCTGCTGTCAAGCGCGCTGCCGCTCGTGAGAAAAAGGCGGGCATGGACCAGGATGCAGCTCCCAAAAAGACCGTCAGCCCTGCGCAGCAGGCCTTACAGAAGATGGGATTGACGCGCGATATCGATCTGGCTTTGCATCTGCCGCTGCGCTATGAGGACGAAACCCGCATCGTGCCGCTGAAGAACGCGCGTGATGGCGAGACGGTGCAGATCGAAGCCACGGTCACGCACAGCGAGGTGCAGCTGCGCCCCAGGCGCATGCTCAAGGTCACCGTGGATGACGGCAGCAGCACCTGTCTGCTGACCTTCTTCAGCTTCTATCCGTCGCAGCAAAAGACCATGGCGCCCGGGGCGCGCCTGCGCATTCGCGGCGAGGTCAAGGGCGGTTTCTGGGGGCGGCAGATGATGCACCCTGCATTCCGGGTGGCGGGCGGCGAGCTGCCCACGGCGCTGACACCGGTCTATCCAGCCACTGCCAGTTTGCCCCAGGCCTATCTGCGCCGGGCCATTGCCTCGGCGCTGTTGCGTGCCGATCTGTCCGAGACCTTGCCACCGGGGCAGTCGCCTCCCATTGCGCAGTTCTATGGTCAAAATGGACTGCAGCCGGCATATGACTTGCGCAATGCGCTCATTTTTCTGCACCATCCAACGCCCGATGTGGCCTTGGTCACGCTGGAGGACCATTCCCACCCGGCCTGGCAAAGACTCAAGGCGGAAGAGCTGCTGGCCCAGCAGCTGTCCCAGTACGAGGCCAAGCGCGAGCGCGCCCGCTTGCGCGCGCCCGTGCTCAGGCCGCAGGCCGGCATGGCTGACTTGACCCAGCAGTTTCTGGCGCAACTGCCGTTTGGCCTGACGGGGGCGCAGCAGCGAGTGGTGGGAGAGATTCGAGCCGATATGGAACGCCGTATTCCCATGCATCGTTTGCTGCAGGGCGATGTGGGCTCGGGCAAGACGGTGGTGGCAGCACTGTCTGCCGTGGCCTGTATCGAGGCCGGCTGGCAATGCGCGTTGATGGCTCCGACCGAAATCCTGGCCGAGCAGCATTTCGGCAAGCTGGTCGGCTGGCTGGAGCCGATTCTGGCGCCGCTGGGCAAAAAGGTCGCCTGGCTGGCCGGCGCCCAGAAAAAGAAGGAGCGCGCCGCGATGCTGGCGCTGGTGGAAAGCGGCGAGGCGGCGCTGGTCGTGGGCACGCATGCCGTGATTCAGGAGCAGGTGCAGTTCAAGAATCTGGCCCTGGCCGTGATCGACGAGCAGCACCGCTTTGGCGTGGCCCAGCGTCTGGCGCTTCGGCAAAAACTCGCGGCCACGGGAATGGAGCCACATTTGCTGATGATGAGCGCCACACCGATTCCCCGTACCTTGGCCATGAGCTATTACGCCGACCTCGATGTCTCCACCATCGACGAGCTGCCGCCAGGGCGCACGCCTATCGTCACCAAGCTGATCTCGGACAGCCGCAAGGACGAGGTGATCGAGCGCATCGGCGCCCAGGTCGCCAGTGGGCGTCAGGTCTATTGGGTCTGCCCGTTGATCGAGGAGAGCGAAGCGCTGGATCTGTCGAATGCCACGGCTACCCATGAATATTTGAGCGAAATGCTGCCTGGTGTCATGGTGGGTCTGCTGCACTCGCGCATGCCCACGGCCGAGAAAAAGGCCGTGATGGAGCTGTTTTCTGCCGGCGTCATGGGAGTGCTGGTATCCACCACGGTGATCGAGGTGGGTGTGGACGTGCCCAATGCCTCGTTGATGGTCATTGAACACTCGGAGCGTTTCGGCCTCTCGCAGCTGCACCAGTTGCGCGGCCGTGTGGGGCGCGGCGCTGCAGCCTCGGCCTGTGTGCTGCTGTATTCGGTCAATGACAACGGGCGCCTGTCCGATACAGGCAAGGAACGCCTGCGGGCCATGGCCGAGACCAATGACGGTTTCGAGATCGCGAGGCGGGATCTGGAGATTCGCGGCCCGGGAGAGTTTCTCGGCGCCCGGCAGTCGGGCGCACCCATGTTGCGCTTTGCCGATCTCGAGCAGGACGTGATGCTGCTGGACTGGGCGCGCGAGCTGGCACCGCTTATGCTTGAGCAGTTTCCTGCGCTGGCTGCACGCCATGTCAGCCGCTGGCTGGGTGGAAAGGCCGAATATTTGAAGGCCTGAAATACCCAAACCTGCGTTTGAAGACGTAAAGAGTTACGTTTTTGCAGGAATATATGTAATCTTTTGCCTTGGCAATTTGTGATTGAATGCAAAAACAGGATGAATCAATGCTGTTATTGAGAATCCCAAAGACCCCCTCTCTATGACTCTTACCGAATTGAAGTACATCGTGGCCGTTGCGCGGGAAAAGCACTTTGGCCGCGCCGCCGAAGCATGCTATGTGTCCCAGCCTACGCTGTCCGTGGCGATCAAGAAGCTGGAGGAAGAGCTGGATGTCAAGATTTTCGAGCGCAGTGCCGGTGAAGTCTCGGTGACCTCGCTGGGCGAGGAGATCGTGCGCCAGGCCCAAAGCGTGCTCGAGCAGGCCAATGAGATCAAGGAAATTGCCAAGCGTGGCAAGGACCCGCTGTCAGGCGTTCTGACCCTGGGCGTGATCTACACCATAGGCCCCTATCTGCTCCCCGATCTGGTGCGCAACTCCATCAATATGACGCCGCAGATGCCGCTGATGTTGCAGGAGAACTTCACCGTCAAGTTGCTGGAGATGCTGCGCACGGGCGAGATTGACTGCGCCATCATGGCCGAGCCCTTCCCCGATACCGGTCTGGCACTGGCTCCGCTGTACGACGAGCCCTTCATGGCCGCCGTGCCCAGCACCCACCCGCTGGCGCAGAAGAAAAGCCTGTCCACCACGGATCTCAAGAACGAGACCATGCTGCTGCTGGGCGCGGGTCACTGCTTCCGCGACCATGTGCTCGAGGTCTGCCCCGAATTCGCGCGCTATGCCAGCAACTCCGAGGGCATTCGCCGCACCTTCGAAGGCTCCTCTCTCGAAACCATCAAATATATGGTGGCCGCCGGCATGGGCGTGACCCTGGTGCCGCGACTGTCCGTGCCCGAGGATGCACTGGCTCCCATTGAGCGCCGTCGCCGCGCCGATGAGCCTCATATTCGCTATCTTCCGATTCATGAGGAAGACGGCATTGCGCCGCCCACCCGCCGTGTGGTGCTGGCCTGGCGACGCAGCTTCACGCGCTATGAGGCGATTGCCGCACTGCGCAATGCCGTCTACGCCTGCCCGCTGCCGGGGGTGCAGCGTCTGTCGTAATAAGCGTGGCTTTAGCGGCTCGAAGAGGGCGGGAGCCTGGATTCGTTAAACCTGAAAGGTGAGTGCATGACCAAGCAAGGCAAGGACAAATCGCAGAAACAAAAGTCGGACGCCGCGCCGCAGGTGCCCGCAGGCATCCATATCGGCATCAGCGACGAGGACCGCGCCGCCATCGCCAAGGGGCTGTCGGCGCTGCTGGCCGACACCTATACGCTGTACCTGACCACGCACAACTTCCACTGGAATGTCACGGGGCCCATGTTCAACACGCTGCACACCATGTTCATGGCGCAGTACACCGAGCTGTGGAATGCCGTCGATCCCGTGGCCGAGCGCATCCGCGCACTGGGCCACCATGCACCTGGCTCCTATGCCCAGTTCGGCAAGCTCACCAGCCTGCCCGATGCCCCGGCCCAGCCGCCCAAGGCCCTGGAGATGGTGCGCATCCTGGTGCAGGGCCACGAGGCCGTGGCGCGCACGGCTCGCCAGCTGTTCCCACGTGCCGACAAGGCCGGCGACGAGCCCACGGCCGATCTGCTGACCCAGCGTCTGGCCGTGCACGAGCAGACTGCCTGGATGCTGCGCTCCCTGCTCGAGGAGTGAGACGCGCCGCGGCAGCAGCTCGTCCCGGTCTTCCCCAAGCCCTGACGGGCTAGCCTCTGGAGGCCCGTCAGGGCTTTTTCGCTTTTGCTTTTGAAAGGAATGTCTGTGTTTTCTGCAGCGACTCCCGTGGTCCTGCTGGCGCAATGGGTGGACAGCCATGTCATCTGGGTGTTGCTGCTGCTACTGCTGGTTGGGGCCTGCATGCTGCGTTGCCGTGCGCAGGGCCGGGCCGAGTGGCTGTGGCAGGACCGCAGCGCGGACTTCAGGCCGGATGGCGGTCGCTTGCTGGCGGTGGCGGCACTGGCCGCTGTGCTTCTGGCCCTGCTGAGCGTCGGCGTGCACCAGTCCCAGTCGGTGCTGCCGCCTCAGGGGCTGATGGCCCTGGACCTGAAGCTGCAGCGCGCGGTGAGCGCGGCCCTGCCGCCCATGCTGCAGCCTCTGGTGCGGGCATGGACCCTGCTTGGGGATTGGCGCGTCATGGGGTTGCTGAGTCTGGTTGTGGGTCTGTGGCTGCTGTGGCGGCGCCAGGGTCTGCAGCTGCTGAGCTGGGTGGTGGCGGTGGCCGGCACCGGGCTGTGGGTGCGTTTCATCAAGGGGACCATGCAGCGCGCGCGCCCGCTGGACGGGCTGGTGCATGAGGCCGGCTTCAGCTTTCCCAGCGGCCATAGCGCGGGCACGGCAGCGATTTTCGGCATGCTGGCCTGGCTGGCCGCTCGTCACCTGCCGCGGCGCTGGCGGACTTGGGTCTTTGCGGTGGCCACGCTGCTGGCCCTGAGCACGGGCTTGAGTCGCGTGCTGCTGTCCGTGCACCATGCCAGCGATGTGCTGGCGGGCCTGTGCCTGGGCCTGGGCTGGACGGCCCTGGTGCTCTGGTTGACAGACCGTGTCGAGCATGGGGGCGGCGCCATCGGGCCGCCGCAGGCCGAGGCACAATTGCCGCTGCGCTGATCGTGGCCTGGGGGCCCGGTCGTGATCTCCTGCCTTTCGGAACCTGTCTCATGTCCGCCTCCACCCCTGCTTCGCCGCGCTCCAAGCTGTCGCTGTATCTTGATCTGATCCGCTTCAACCGTCCCGCGGGTTGGCTGGTGCTGGTCTGGCCCACGCTGGTGGCACTGTGGGTGGCCGGCCAGGGCTTTCCGGGCTGGTATCTGCTCGTGGTCTTTGTGCTGGGCACGGTGCTGATGCGCAGCGCGGGCTGCACCATCAACGATATTGCCGACCGCGACTTCGACAGGCATGTGAAACGCACCACCCAGCGCCCCATCACCAGCGGCCAGATCTCGGTCAGGGAAGCCGCCATGGTCGGCCTGGTGCTCACGCTGGTGGCCTTCGGCCTGGTGTTGTCAACACGCTGGGAGGCCGTGGCCTGGTCGGTGCCTGCCGTGCTGTTCACGATTCTCTATCCCTTCACCAAGCGCTTTTTTGCCATGCCTCAGGCCTTTCTGGGCATTGCCTTCAATTTCGGCATCGTGATTGCGTTTGCGGCGGTGACGGGCGAGGTCAATGCCACGGCCTGGACGCTGTGGCTGGCCAATATGTTTCTGGTGCTGGCCTATGACACCGAATACGCCATGGTGGACCGCGATGACGATCTCAAGATCGGCATGAAGACCTCGGCCATCACCCTGGGCCGTTTCGATGTCGCGGCGATCATGCTGTTCTTTGTCCTGTGCTGGGGGCTGATCGCCTGGGTGCTGGCTCCTTATCAACTGGGCTGGCCCTTCTGGCTGGGCATGGGCGTGGCAGCGGCCCAGATCGTCTGGCATTTCAGCCTGATCAAGGACCGTACGCGCGAAGGCTGCTTTGTCGCCTTCAGCAAGAGCCACTGGATTGGCGCCGCAATCTTTGCGGGTGTGGCGCTAGGGTTTGCGTTGAAATAGTCCTGTTTTGATAGCTGAAAGCGCTTGACTGATAAGCGATGAATGCCTGAATGACTTAAAAAAACCGGCCGAGGCCGGTTTTCTTTATTTGCCGAACTCGGCGGCCAGCTCCTGTGCGCGGATCTGAGCCTTGCGCATGGCTTCGATGAAATGCTCGGGCAACTTCTGCTCCTGCATATGAGTGATGGCCGCGTAGGTGGTACCGCCCTTGCTGGTCACGCGCTGGCGCAGCACTTCGGCGCTTTCGCTGGAGCGTGCCGCCAGTTCCGAGCCGCCCGCAAACGTGGCCACGGCCAGCTTGTAGCTTTGCTCGGCGCTGAGGCCCATGTCGACACCCGCCTGGGTCATGGCTTCGAGGAACAGGAATACATAGGCCGGGCCGGAGCCGGAGATGGCCGTCACGGCATCCAGATGGGCTTCCTTGTCCACCCAGCTGAGTTCGCCGGTGCTGCCGATCACGGTCTCGATCAGGGCCTTGCCCTGGGCATCGACCTCGGGGCGGGCGAACAGGCCCGTCATGCCCTTGCCCACCAGGGCCGGTGTATTGGGCATGGCGCGCACGATGCGGTGGGTGCCGGTCCAGGCCGCAATGCTGTCGGTGGTGATGCCGGCCGCCACGCTCAGGTGCAGGGCGTGGCGGGTGTGGGCGGCAACGGGAGCGGCCGCTTCCTTGAAGCTCTGGGGCTTGACGGCCCAGACCACCAGCTGGGCGCTTTGCAGGGCCTCGGTGGCGGCGGGCAGGGCGTCGATGCCGAAGCTGGTCTTGATCGCAGCGCGCGTGGCTTCAAAAGGCTCGACCACGGTGATGCTGCTGGCCGGAACGCCCTGGCGGATCAGGCCGCCGATGATGGCGCTGGCCATATTGCCGCCGCCGATAAAGGCGATGGGAGGGAAGACGGAGGTCGAGTGGTCGGTCTGGCTCATGATGGTTCGATTCGCTTTGCAATGCAGCAAGTGGGCAAGCCTGTATTCGGATTTCAGGTGCAGAACGGCACTATAAACCTGTGCCGCAGCGGCCGGGCTCCTCGCTCAATGCGACGAACTGGGTGACTTCGGCGGGGTTGAAGTTGTTGTCGCTGACCAGCAGCAGCACGCGTCGGCCATCGGGCAGCGGTGGTCCCCAGCTCAAGCCCTCCAGGTTGTCCACGGATTGCAGGCCTGCATCCGCCAGGTCCAGCAGCAACTTCTTGTCGGCGGGCTGGTAGCTGCCAGGCTGCAGCCGGCTCTGGCCCAGCGTGTCACTGCTGGCGTCGGCGCGGGTGCTGATGCGGTAGATGCGGGCGCCGAAGCGCAGCGGTGGCGCAAAGGAGCGCTCCAGCACCAGCAGGTGTTCAGGGCCGTCGGCCAGCACGGCGCTGATGCCGTTGATGGCACCGTGTTGCAGCCACAGGTCGGCAGGCAGGGCATCGGGCAGATAGGCAAGCTGGCGCGCGGGCTGCTGCGTGCCCATGTCATAGGCGGTGATGCGCACCGGGCCGCCCGAGTGGTCAGCTGCGGGCAGGGCCCCGTCTTGTCTGAGCGCTGCCTCCATGGCCAGCCAGAGCGTTCGGCCATCCTGGCTCAGCGCCAGACCTTCAAGCGTGAAGTTGCTGCGCGGCCCTTGGGTCTTGCTGCTCGGCAGGTCCAGCTCGGGCGGCAGCGGCCATTCGCGCAGCCAGTGTCCATCCTTGCTCGATTGCAGCAATTGCGGGCCGAATCCGCGTGTGAAGTCGCCCTCGCTGCTCCACAGCAGGGACTGTCCTCCCGGCAGCACGCGCAGGGCTTCCGCGTCGGGCGTCGCGATGCCGGGCAGGGGCTGGCGGTGGCTGGGGTAGGGGGCCTGGGCAGGGCTGAGCAGCGGTCGGGCATTTTGCAGCCTGACCTGGTGCAGGCCGCTGGCGTCGTATTCGATGCGCGCCGTGTAAAAGCGCGCCGGCCCGTGGGCGGAGCGGTCGTCGCTGACCAGGTAGTACAGATTGCTGCCCGCGTCGTAGTCGATCGAGGACAGGCCGCCCACTGGTGTGTCGGCAAACTGCTTGTCGTGCTGCCAGCGGATTTCCCCAAGCAGGGACCAGGGCCGAGCCTCGGATGTGCTGCAGATGCGGTGGGGTGCGAGCGACGCCGTCGTGCAGGCAGCGAGGCAGGCGCAGATCAACGAGAGGCCCCAAAGGCAGAGCTGTCGTGGATTGTTCACATTTGTGCCTTGTACTTTTCGCTGATCGCTTTCTAAGATGCCAGCATTTCTGTGCCGCGCGGGGCTGCACGGACAACGCCATCGGAAATAGGGAGCAATCATGGCATCCAATGTCAAAAAATGGTCGGCGGAGTTTCTGGGTACTTTCTGGCTGACATTTGGCGGTTGCGGCAGCGCGGTGCTGGCAGCGGCCTTTCCCGAAGTGGGCATCGGCCTGCTGGGTGTGTCCTTTGCCTTCGGCCTGACGGTGCTGACAGGCGCTTACGCCTTCGGTCCCGTCTCCGGCGGTCACTTCAATCCAGCGGTCTCCGTCGGTCTGGCAGTGGCGGGGCGTTTTCGCTTTGCCGAGCTGCCCGGCTACATCATTGCCCAGGTGCTGGGTGCCATTGTGGCGGCCGCCGCGCTGTATTTCATTGCCAGTGGCAAGGCCGGCGCCCAGGTGGCCGATCTGGCCACCAACGGCTACGGGGATCACTCGCCGGGCAAGTTCAATATGGCGGCGGCGTTGGTGACCGAAGTGGTGCTGACCGCAGTGTTTCTGCTGGTGATCCTGGGCTCCACCACCAAGAAGGCTGCCGTGGGCTTTGCGGGTATGAGCATCGGCCTGTGCCTGACGCTGATTCACCTGATCTCCATTCCCGTGACCAATACCTCGGTCAACCCCGCCCGCAGTACCGGCCCGGCGCTGTTCGGGCCGGCCATCGCGCTGGAGCAACTGTGGCTGTTCTGGCTGGCTCCCATCGTGGGCGCCATCATCGGTGCCGTGATCCACAAGGCGCTGCTGGGTGACGAAGACTGAGCGTTCAACGCGGCTGCTGCACAAGCAAAAAGGGATGCCTTGGCATCCCTTTTTTGATGGCTTGAGCGCTTGCCTGGCCAGCGCCCAGTGCAGCGGCTTTACTGCGCTGTGGTCTGGCGCACGGCCTGTTCCCAGCGCTGCATCAGCTCGTCGGCGCGGTCCTTGCTCAGCGTGGGCAGGAAGCGGCGCTCGGCCTTCCACAAAGCCGACAGCTCCTCGGTGCTCTGATAGACGCCGCTGGACAGGCCGGCCAGATAGGCCGCACCCAGGGCCGTGGTTTCCACGCAGGCCGGGCGCACCACGGGAATACCCAACAGGTCGGCCTGGAACTGCATCAGCAGATTGTTCACGCAGGCTCCGCCGTCCACGCGCAGCTCGCTGACCGGCGTGCCGCCCGTGGCCACGGCGTCGCGGCTCATGGCGCCGAGCAGGGCCGCACTCTGGTAGGCAATGGATTCCAGGGCCGCGCGAGCGATATGGGCCATCGTCGTGCCGCGCGTCAGCCCGGTGATGGTGCCGCGCGCATCGGGCTTCCAGTAGGGGGCGCCGAGGCCGGTAAAGGCCGGCACCAGCATCACGCCGCCGCTGTCGGGCACGCTTTCGGCCAGTTGCTGTACCTGGCCGCTGTGCTCGATGGCCTGCAGGCCGTCGCGCAGCCACTGCACCACGGCACCGCCGACGAAGACGCTGCCTTCCAGCGCAAACTGGGGCTGGCTGCCCGCCTGGGCGGCCGATGTGGTCAGCAGGCCGTTGCTCGAGGTCTGGAAGCTGCTGCCCGTGTGCATGAGCATGAAGCAACCCGTGCCATAGGTGTTCTTGGCCATGCCGGCGTCGAAGCAGGCCTGGCCGAACAGCGCGCTTTGCTGGTCGCCGGCCACGCCGCCGATCTTGATGGAGCCGCCCAGCACCTCGTCGGCCGTCTGGCCGAAATCGGCGGCAGAGGGCAGGACTTCGGGCATCAGGCCCGCAGGAATGTCGAGCAGGGCCAGCAGATCGGCATCCCACTGGTTGCTGTGCACATTGAAGAGCATGGTGCGGCTGGCATTGCTCACATCGGTGACATGGCGCTTGCCGCCCGTCAGCTGCCAGATCAGCCAGCAATCCACCGTGCCGAAGGCCAGCTCGCCGGCCTGCGCTGCGGCGCGTGCGCCGGGCACGTTGTCCAGCAGCCACTTGAGCTTGGTGCCTGAAAAATAGGCATCGATGCGCAGGCCGGTCTTGCGCAGAATGGTGTCGCTGTGGCCGGCTTCGCGCAGTTGCACACAGGTGGGTTCGGCGCGGCGGTCCTGCCAGACGATGCCGTGGTGGATGGGCGTGCCGGTCTTGCGGTTCCAGACGATGGTGGTCTCGCGCTGGTTGGTAATGCCCACCGAGCGGATATCGGCGGCCTTGAGGCCCGCCTTGGCCAGCGCCTCCTTGGCGGTGCTCAGCTGGGTGCGCCAGATCTCGCGCGGGTCATGCTCCACCCAGCCCGGCTGCGGGTAGATCTGCGGCAGCTCCAGCTGGGCCGATGCCACGATGCGGCCTTGCGTGTCGAAGACGATGGAGCGGGAGCTGGAGGTGCCCTGGTCCAGGGCGAGCAGATAGGTTGTCATGGGTTGTCCGTGATTCAGAGGGGGAGCACAAAGCGCGCCATTTCGGCCTGCTCGCTCCAGCCCTGCCGGGAGTAAAAGCCGCGCACATAGGAAGGGCGCTCGCGGTTGTTGACCAGCCAGATGCGTATGCAATGGCGCTCGCGCGCAGCCTGGGTGGCTGCGTCCAGCAGCTGCTGGCCCAGGCCTGCACCGCGCGCTGCCTCGGCGACAAACAGCTCGCTCACATAAGCTTCCCATCCTTGCAGCACGGCGACCGGCAGCCAGTGCACGGCGCAGTAGCCGTGAATGCGTTGCTGGCTGTCTTGCGCCACCAGCATCAGAGAGCGCTCCGGACCGGCCTGCAGCTCGTCCAGCAGCGCCTGCACGGCCTCGGTGTTCTGGGTGGCAGAATGGGTTTCATAGGCCTTGAACCAGCCTATATCGTGC
Source organism: Comamonas sp. wu1-DMT (assembly GCF_040187805.1). NCBI lineage: Bacteria > Pseudomonadati > Pseudomonadota > Betaproteobacteria > Burkholderiales > Comamonadaceae > Comamonas > Comamonas sp. wu1-DMT. Next base: position 258,590 of record NZ_JBANEM010000003.1, on the reverse strand, counting down.
AGCAGCTGGGCAATGCCTGCTGCATCCTCGGGCAGCGCGGGGCGGATCAGATAGGGGGCAGCATTCATTGGGCGATGGTGCATTGCACCTCGGCATCGCGCAACAGGGCATCGAATGGCGCGGAGGGCGCAACGTCGGTGAACAGGCGGTCGATCTGATTCAGTCGGGCCAGCTCCACCATGGCCTGGCGGCTGAATTTGCTGTGGTCGGCTGCCAGCCAGACTTCGCGCGACTGGCCGATGATGGTCTGGGCCACCTTGACCTCGCGCAGGTCGAAGTCGCGCAGGCTGCCGTCCGATTCGATGGCCGAGATGCCGATCACGGCAATGTCCACCTTGAACTGCCGCATGAAGTCCACGGCCGCCTCGCCGACAATGCCGCGGTCGCGTGTGCGCACCACGCCGCCGGCGACGATGACCTCGCAATCGGCATTGCTGCTGAGGATGGCTGCAACATTGAGGTTGTTGGTGATGACGCGCAGCCCCTTGTGCTGCAGCAGGGCCTGGGCCACCGCTTCGGTGGTGGTGCCGATATTGAGAATCAGCGAGCAGCCGTTGGGAATGGCTTCGGCAATGGCGCGTGCGATGCGCATCTTGCCTTCGGCATGCAATACCTGGCGCTGGGTATGGGCCAGGTTCTCCACGGTGGCGCTGGGCACGCGCACGCCGCCATGAAAGCGCACCAGCAAGCCGGCATCGGCCAGCTTCTGTATGTCTCGGCGCACGGTCTGCAGCGTGACCCCGAGGATTTCTGCCAGTTGCTCCACCGAGGTGGACTGACGGGCGCGGACTTCTTCGACAAGCTGCAACTGGCGGGGATTGCTGTTCATGACTGATGACTGGTTATATAGGTGCTATTGGCGCATGGACGGGCTGCAGGTGAAGAGCTCTATAGGGGAGAGCGCCAGCCGCAGCGGGCAGTGCAGGGATTGTGAGCGAATCCAAACGAACCTCTAATAGGGTGATTTTCTATGGAATTGCCCGGTAAAAAACAAAAATGAATCCACGCCGAGTCTGAAGTCTGACAGCAAGCTGCGGTTATATGTCATCGTGGCGAGTTGTTGCAGCAGTAACAATTGGCGCTGCAAGAAGAATGCAGTTCATGCATTGAGAGTGTGCAAGCGTGCCGATTGCCGATGTTGCGGCCTGACCGGGGTGGCGCTGGGCTAGTGGTTTTGGCTTGAATCGCGCAAAAACGAATCGATATTTGGGATTTGTAATGCACTAAAAGCGAAAAAGAGCGAAAATATTCGATCTGAAATTTGTTCTTTGCTGTGCGCGTCTCATCGCTGGATGATGGCGGCGCGGCGATCACCGCAGAAGTCGTTCCATGAACCAGTCCACTCAACCCTTGGCTACAACGCGCGCGCAACTGCTGGAGCGCCTGGCGCAGACCGAAAGCTTCGATCTGGCTATCGTGGGCGGCGGTGCCACGGGGCTGGGCGTGGCGGTGGATGCGGCGGCGCGCGGCTTTAAGGTCGTGCTGCTGGAGTCGCTGGACTTCGCCAAGGGCACTTCCTCGCGTGCCACCAAGCTGGTTCACGGCGGCGTGCGCTATCTGGCGCAGGGCAATATCTCCCTCGTGCGCGAAGCACTGCACGAGCGCACGACCCTGTTGCACAATGCGCCGCATCTGGCCCAGCCTCTGGCCTTTGTGATGCCCTCGTACAAGCTGCTGGATACGCCGTTCTACGGCATCGGCCTCAAGATGTACGACGCGCTGGCCGGCAAGGCCGGCCTGGGGGCTACCGAATTCCTCTCCAGCGCCAAGACCGTGAAATACCTGCCGACCGTGCAGCAAAAAGGTCTCAAGGGCGGGGTCAAGTACTGGGATGGTCAGTTTGACGATGCGCGCCTGGCGCTGGCGCTGGCGCGTACCGCAGCGGCCAAGGGCGCTTTGCTGATCAATTACTGCCCGGCAGAAAAGCTGATCTACGAGGGTCAGCAGATTGCCGGCCTGATCTGCCGCGATGCGGAATCGGGCCGCAACTTCACCGTGCGCGCCAAGTGCGTGGTCAATGCCACGGGACCATGGGTGGATCTGTTCCGCCAGCAGGATGCCGAGGCCCAGGGCAAGCCCGTCAAGCCCATGGTGGCGCCCAGCCAGGGCGTGCACGTGGTGGTGGACCGCGAGTTCCTGCCCACGGATCATGCGCTGCTGATCCCCAAGACGGCCGATGGTCGCGTGCTGTTTGCCGTGCCGTGGCTGGGCAAGGTCATTTTGGGAACCACCGACACGCCGCGTCACGATCTGGCGCGCGAACCCCTGCCTTTCCCCGAAGAGCTGGACTTCATTCTCGGCGAGGCCGGCAAATATCTGAATCGCCAGCCCACGCTGGCCGATGTGCGCAGCATGTGGGTGGGCCTGCGCCCCCTGGTCAAGCCGCAGGACGATGATGGCGAGAACACCAAGAAGATCAGCCGCGAGCACACGGTGATGGCCAGCAAGACCGGCCTGGTGACCGTCACCGGCGGCAAATGGACGACGTACCGGGCCATGTCCGAGGATGTGCTGGCCGAATGCTTCCAGATCGGTCGCCTGCCCAGCCGCCCTGCAGGGGTGACCGTGAACCTGCCGTTGGTCGGTGCGCCGGCCGAGGCGGCCGTCACGCACAGCATGAATCAGAGCCAGGGCCTGCACTCCTACGGCACGGATGCTGCCGCCGTGGCTGCGCTGCCTGGTGCGCAGAACTGGCTGATGGATGGTCTCTCGGAAGCCATGGTGCGCTTTGCCGCCCGCTTTGAATACGCGCGCACCGTCGAGGACATGCTGGCGCGTCGCAGTCGCCTGCTTTTCCTCGATGCCCGCAAGGCTGCCGAGATCGCGCCCCGCGTGGCGGCCATCCTGACCGAGGAGCTGGCCCAGGATGTGCAGCTCAACGACTTCCTGGCCCTGACCCGCCAATATCTGCCCGCCCAGGGCTGATCCGCGCGGCCGCCCTGCGGGGCGTGGCGTACGGGCAACAGGCTGTGGTCCGCAGGTCTTGCGAAAATGTGAGCTGTCAGCGCTTTCTATCTGTTGATTTCAGATGGATTATTGTTTGAAATCAATGCTCTAAGAGCGCTATGCGCTATTGTTTTGGTTGCAAGTGCGAAAGGCCTGTCTGCCAGGCTTTGCGCCAGTGAAATCAGTGCGGGTATTGCAGGCTAAACGCTTGACGCACAAAGGATTTCCTGCGACAATCTCCTGCTTCACGTTTAAAAGCGTGGAACTTTCTGCCCAGCGGGAAGCCCTCCGGAATGGTCCGGAAGGTGGACGACGGGCCCAAGACTGACCGGCTGCTTGATCAGCCCTTGAGAAGACTCTGGGGCTGTCGAGCGTTGCTGGAGCAAGTTGGGAATATTGAAATGATCCAAACAGAATCTCGGTTAGAGGTTGCCGACAACACCGGCGCGAAGTCTGTTCAGTGCATTAAGGTGCTGGGCGGTTCTCATCGTCGCTACGCAAGTGTTGGCGACATCATCAAGGTGAGCGTCAAGGAAGCAGCTCCTCGTGGTCGCGTCAAAAAAGGCGAGATCTACAGTGCTGTGGTGGTGCGCACCGCCAAGGGCATCCGTCGTGCAGACGGTTCGCTCGTGAAGTTCGACGGCAATGCCGCCGTGCTGCTGAACGCCAAGCTGGAGCCTATCGGCACCCGCATCTTTGGCCCCGTGACTCGTGAACTGCGTACCGAAAAGTTCATGAAGATCGTGTCGCTGGCCCCTGAAGTTCTCTAAAGGAATAGCACCATGAACAAGATTCGCAAGGGCGACGAAGTTATCGTGCTGACCGGCCGTGACAAGGGCAAGCGTGGCGTGGTTTCTCTGCGCAAGGATGACTCCCACGTGATCGTGGACGGTGTCAACCTGGTCAAGAAGCACACCAAGCCTAACCCCATGAAGGGCACCACCGGCGGTATCGTGGAAAAGGCCATGCCTATCCACCAATCCAACGTGGCTATCTTCAATGCAGCGACCGGCAAGGCCGATCGCGTGGGCATCAAGGTGAACGCCGACGGCACACGTGTTCGCGTGTTCAAGTCCAATGGCGCTGAAATCGCCGCCTAAGGAGTAACACATGGCACGACTGCAAAAACTCTATCGCGAAAAGATCGCGGCTGAACTGAAGGAAAAGTTCGGCTACACCTCCGCTATGGAAGTGCCCCGTCTGACCAAGATCACTCTGAACATGGGTGTGAGCGAAGCCGTGGCCGACAAGAAGGTGATGGACAACGCCGTGGCTGACCTGACCAAGATTGCTGGTCAGAAGCCTGTGGTGACCAAGGCCAAGAAGGCTATCGCTGGTTTCAAGATCCGCGAAGGCCAAGCTATCGGCTGCATGGTGACCCTGCGTGGCGTTCAGATGTACGAATTCCTGGACCGTTTCGTGACCGTGGCTCTGCCCCGCGTGCGTGACTTCCGTGGTATCTCGGGTCGTTCGTTCGACGGTCGCGGCAACTACAACGTTGGCGTCAAAGAACAAATCATCTTCCCCGAAATCGAGTACGACAAGGTGGACGCTCTGCGTGGTCTGAACATCAGCATCACGACAACAGCGAAGAACGACGAAGAGTGCAAGGCACTGCTCGCCGCTTTCAAATTCCCCTTCAAGAACTGAGGTGGCGCATGGCTAAAGTAGCAATGATTCAGCGCGAACTGAAGCGCGAAAAGCTGGCAGCCAAGTATGCTGCCAAGTATGCAGAACTGAAGGCAATCGCCGGCGACGTGAAGCGTTCCGACGAAGAGCGCGACGCCGCTCGCCTGGGTCTGCAGAAGCTGCCCCGTAACTCGAACCCCACTCGCCAGCGTAACCGTTGCGAGATCACTGGCCGTCCTCGCGGTACCTTCCGCCAATTCGGTCTGGGTCGTGCCAAGGTGCGTGAATTGGCCTTTGCTGGCGACATCCCCGGTGTCACCAAGGCCAGCTGGTAAGCAAGCAGGAGAGATTAAACATGAGCATGAGTGATCCCATCGCTGACTTGCTGACCCGCATCCGCAATGCACAACTGGTCTCCAAGGCCACTGTGTCGGCTCCTTCCTCCAAGGTGAAGGTTGCCATCGCACAAGTGCTGAAGGAAGAAGGCTATATCGACGGCTTCGAAGTGAAGTCCGAAGGTGGCAAGTCCGAACTCGAAATTACCCTGAAGTACTACGCCGGTCGCCCTGTGATCGAGCGTATCGAACGTGTGAGCCGTCCCGGCCTGCGCGTGTACAAGGGTCGTCACGCAATTCCTCAGGTCCAGAACGGCCTGGGTGTGGCCATCGTCACTACTCCCAAGGGCGTGATGACTGATCGCAAAGCACGTGCTGCCGGTATCGGCGGTGAAGTGCTGTGCTATGTGGCCTAACGGACATTAAGGAGAAATACTGAAATGTCTCGCGTAGCAAAAGCTATTGTGACCATCCCCGCAGGTGTGGATGTGTCCATCAACGCTGAAACCATCAAGGTCAAGGGCAAGGGCGGCGATCTGTCGCTGGCTCTGAACGGCCTGGTGACCATCGGCAACAACGACGGCAAGCTGTCCTTTGCTCCCGCCAACGATTCCCGTGAAGCTGACGCTCTGGCCGGTACCATCCGCCAGCTGGTCAACAACATGGTCAAGGGCGTGACTGAAGGCTTCGAGAAGAAGCTGACGCTGATTGGCGTGGGCTACAAGGCCGCTGCACAAGGTTCCAAGCTGAACCTGGCTGTGGGCTTCTCGCACCCCGTCAACTTCGAGATGCCTGCCGGCATCACTGTCGCTACCCCCACTCCGACTGAAATCGTGATCAAGGGTGCTGACCGTCAAGTGGTCGGTCAATTGGCTGCTGAGATCCGTGCCGTTCGTCCTCCCGAGCCTTACAAGGGCAAGGGCATTCGCTATGCGAATGAGAAGGTCGTGATCAAAGAGACCAAGAAGAAGTAAGGAGCTGCATGATGTTGAACAAGAAAGAGCAGCGTCTGCGCCGTGCCCGTCAGACTCGCATCCGCATTGCCCAGCAAGGCGTTGCACGTCTGAGCGTGAACCGCACCAATCTCCATATCTACGCCTCCGTGGTTTCGGAAGACGGCACTACCGTGCTGGCTTCGGCCTCCACTGCAGAAGTCGAAGTGCGTTCGCAACTCGGCGCCGCTGGCAAGGGTGGCAACGTGGCCGCCGCCACGCTGATCGGCAAGCGCATTGCTGAGAAGGCTAAGGCTGCTGGCGTTGAGAAAGTGGCTTTCGACCGCGCCGGTTTTGCATACCACGGCCGCGTGAAGGCTTTGGCAGAAGCCGCTCGCGAAGCGGGCCTGCAGTTCTAAGCGGAGCGGATACAAATGGCTAAATTTTCCCCCAAAGTGCAAGACGAAGGTCGTGACGACGGTCTGCGCGAAAAAATGATCGCGGTCAACCGCGTCACCAAGGTTGTGAAGGGCGGTCGTATTCTCGGCTTCGCTGCACTGACCGTGGTTGGCGACGGTGACGGTCGCGTTGGCATGGGTAAGGGCAAGTCCAAGGAAGTGCCTGCTGCCGTGCAAAAAGCGATGGAAGAATGCCGTCGCAACCTGATGAAGGTTGCACTGAAGAGCGGCACCATTCACCACTCGGTGAAGGGCCATCACGGCGCTGCCAAGGTCGAGCTGCACCCAGCTCCCAAGGGTACCGGCATCATCGCTGGCGGCCCTATGCGCGCTGTTTTTGAAGTGGTGGGTATCACCGACATCGTGGCCAAGAGCCACGGTTCGTCGAACCCCTACAACATGGTTCGCGCAACTTTCGACGCTTTGAAGAACTCCACGACCCCTGCGAACGTGGCAGCAAAGCGCGGCAAGTCGGTCGAAGACATCTTCACCGCCTGATCGGAGTCCAGCACATGACAACACAACAAACTGTCAAGATTCAGCTGGTTCGTAGCCCCATCGGCACCAAAGAGTCGCACCGTGCGACTGTGCGTGGCCTGGGTCTGCGCAAGCTGAACAGCGTCAGCGAACTGCAGGACACTCCTGAAGTGCGCGGCATGATTAACAAGATCGCCTACTTGGTGAAGGTTCTCTGAAAGGATTGATGATGGAACTCAATAGCATCAAGCCTGCAGACGGCGCCAAGCACGCCAAGCGTCGCGTGGGTCGCGGTATCGGTTCTGGTCTGGGTAAGACTGCCGGTCGCGGTCACAAGGGTCAGAAGTCGCGTTCGGGTGGCTACCACAAGGTGGGCTTCGAAGGCGGTCAAATGCCTCTGCAGCGTCGCCTGCCCAAGCGTGGCTTCAAGTCGCATCTGCTGAAGTTCAATGCAGAAGTGACCCTGTCCGAGCTGGATAAGCTCGGCCTGGCCGAAGTCGATCTGGCTGCTCTGAAGCAAGCCGGTCTGGTTGGCTCTATCGCTAAGGTCGTGAAGATCATCAAGAGCGGTGAACTGACTAAGGCTGTCAAGCTCAATGGTATCGGCGCTACCGCCGGTGCCAAGGCTGCCATCGAAGCTGCCGGTGGCAGCATCGCCTGATTAAAGTTCTGAAAGAAGACATCCGTGGCTACTAGCGCAGCTCAAATTGCAAAGACTGGAAAATTCGGCGACCTGCGTCGTCGTCTGGTTTTTCTGTTGCTTGCGCTGGTCGTATACCGCATCGGGGCGCATATCCCCGTTCCGGGCATCGACCCAGCGCAGCTGCAGCAGCTGTTCTCTGGCCAGCAGGGCGGCATTCTCAATCTGTTCAACATGTTCTCGGGTGGAGCGCTCTCGCGCTTCACAGTGTTCGCACTGGGGATCATGCCGTACATCTCGGCATCGATCATCATGCAGCTCATGACCTACGTGGTCCCGACATTCGAGCAGATGAAAAAGGAAGGTGAAGCGGGTCGTCGCAAGATTACCCAGTACACCCGCTACGGCACTCTGGGCCTGGCGCTGTTTCAGTCCTTGGGAATTGCTGTTGCCCTGGAAAGCTCCGCAGGCTTGGTTCTGAACCCTGGTTTTGGCTTCCGCATGACTGCGGTGGTCAGTCTCACGGCCGGTACCCTGTTCCTGATGTGGCTCGGTGAACAGATCACTGAACGTGGTCTGGGCAACGGTATCTCGATACTGATCTTTGGCGGTATCGCCGCAGGCCTGCCGAGCTCCATCGGCGGTCTGCTGGAACTGGTGCGCACCGGTGCCATGAGCATTCTGGCGGCAATCTTCATTGTTCTCGTTGTGGCAGCCGTGACGTATTTCGTCGTGTATGTCGAACGAGGTCAACGCAAGATCTTGGTGAATTACGCACGCCGGCAAGTCGGCAACAAGGTGTACGGTGGTCAGTCTTCGCACTTGCCACTGAAGCTGAACATGGCAGGTGTGATTCCTCCCATCTTCGCTTCGTCGATCATCTTGCTGCCCGCTACGGTGGTGAATTGGTTCAGTGCAGGAGAATCCATGCGCTGGCTGAAGGATATTGCGAGCACGTTGACCCCTGGTCAGCCAATCTATGTCATCCTTTATGCTGCCGCGATCATTTTCTTCTGCTTCTTCTATACGGCCCTGGTTTTCAACAGCCGGGAAACTGCCGACAACCTGAAGAAGAGTGGCGCTTTCATCCCCGGGATTCGTCCTGGCGAACAGACAGCCCGCTACATTGACAAGATTCTGGTTCGCCTGACCCTGGCTGGCGCGATCTACATTACCTTCGTGTGCTTGTTGCCCGAATTCCTGATCCTGAAGTACAACGTTCCGTTCTACTTCGGTGGTACATCGTTGCTGATCATTGTGGTCGTGACAATGGACTTCATGGCGCAAGTGCAGAACTACGTGATGTCGCAGCAATACGAGTCGCTCCTGAAAAAAGCGAACTTTAAGGCTGGTATTTGATGACAAGGCTGCCCAAGGGGGCAGCCTGCCAAAAGTTAGTAGACGCCCATCGATCTATCGCGGGCATTGTTTCCCGGTCGATAGGCCGATAGTGGATGGAAAGTTTTAGGAGAAAAGAATGAGAGTTTCGGCTTCGGTCAAGAAAATCTGCCGTAACTGCAAGATCATCCGCCGCAAAGGTGTTGTGCGCGTGATCTGCACTGACCAGCGCCACAAGCAGCGCCAAGGTTGATTGAAAGCATTAGAGGACTAATATGGCACGTATTGCTGGCATTAACATCCCGCCGCACAAGCATGCTGAAATCGGCCTGACTGCCATCTATGGCATCGGTCGCACTACAGCTCGCAAGATCTGCGAAGCATGCGGTATCGAGTATTCCAAGAAGGTCAAGGACCTGACGGACGCTGATCTGGAAAAGATCCGTGACTTCCTGAATCCCATGACTCTGGAAGGTGATCTGCGTCGCGAAACCACGATGAACATCAAGCGCTTGATGGACATCGGTTGCTACCGCGGTTTCCGTCATCGTCGCGGCCTGCCCATGCGCGGTCAACGTACCCGCACAAACGCCCGTACTCGCAAGGGTCCGCGCAAGGGTGCTGCGGCTCTGAAGAAATAAGAGATTGAAAGATCATTATGGCTAAGTCTCCCGCAAACAACGCAGCTGCTCGCGTTCGCAAGAAGGTCCGTAAGAATATTTCTGACGGCATCGCGCACGTGCACGCTTCGTTCAACAACACGATCATCACCATCACCGACCGTCAAGGCAACGCTCTGTCGTGGGCTTCGTCGGGTGGCCAGGGCTTCAAGGGTTCGCGTAAGTCGACTCCCTTTGCTGCTCAGGTTGCTTCGGAAGTGGCCGGTCGTGCTGCTATCGAACAGGGCATCAAGAACCTGGAAGTCGAAATCAAGGGTCCCGGTCCTGGCCGTGAATCCTCGGTTCGCGCCCTGGGTGCTCTGGGTATCCGTATCACTTCCATCTCGGACGTGACTCCGGTTCCCCACAACGGCTGCCGCCCTCAAAAGCGTCGTCGTATCTAATTTTTTATCAAGCCCACCGCCGCCCAGGTGCATTTGCATCGCGGGCGGCTCCCGTGTTTGCGCACGGTAGATGACACAAAGGAAATCAAGTGGCACGCTATATTGGCCCTAAGGCAAAACTCTCCCGCCGCGAAGGCACCGATCTGTTCCTGAAGAGCGCACGTCGCTCCATCGCAGACAAGGCAAAGTTCGACACCAAGCCTGGTCAGCATGGCCGCACTTCCGGTCAGCGCACTTCCGACTACGGTCTGCAACTGCGCGAAAAGCAGAAGGTCAAGCGCATGTACGGCGTGCTGGAGAAGCAATTCCGCCGCTACTTCGAAGCTGCTGACCGCAAGCGTGGCAACACTGGTGCCAACCTGCTGTCGCTGCTGGAATCGCGTCTGGACAACGTCGTGTACCGCATGGGCTTCGGCTCCACTCGCGCTGAAGCACGTCAGCTGGTGTCGCACAAGGCTATCACTGTGAACGGCCAGTCCGTGAACATTCCTTCTTTCTCCGTGAAGGAAGGCGACGTGGTTGCCCTGCGTGAAAAGTCCAAGAAGCAAGCTCGCGTGGTCGAGGCTCTGCAACTGGCTGCTCAAGTGGGCTTCCCCGCATGGGTTGAAGTGTCTGCTGACAAGGCAGAAGGTACTTTCAAGAAGTCTCCTGACCGCGATGAATTCGCAGCTGACATCAACGAATCCCTGATCGTTGAGTTGTACTCGCGTTAATCTTTAGCAGCGACATTTCTGTAAACCGTCCCCACGGCGCGAGGCATCGCGCCGTGGGTGCTTCACCAGCCTTACCGGTGTAACGAGCCGAGGGTATTGAGAGGAAGTCTGCATGCAAACGAATTTGCTGAAGCCCAAGACAATCAATGTCGAGCAACTTGGTCACAACCGTGCCAAGGTTGTTCTGGAGCCGTTTGAGCGTGGCTACGGTCATACGCTGGGCAATGCCCTGCGCCGTGTTCTGCTCTCCTCCATGGTGGGTTACGCAGCGACGGAAGTGACGATTGCTGGGGTGCTGCATGAGTACTCCTCCATCGACGGTGTCCAGGAAGATGTGACCAACATCCTGCTGAACCTCAAGGGTGTGGTGTTCAAGCTGCACAATCGTGACGAAGTCACCCTGAGCCTGCGCAAGGATGGCGAAGGTGTTGTCACTGCCCGTGACATTCAGACCCCCCACGACGTAGAAATCGTCAACCCTGATCATGTGATCGCCCATCTGTCGCAAGGCGGCAAGCTGGACATGCAGATCAAGGTGGAAAAGGGCCGCGGCTATGTGCCCGGCAACGTGCGCCGCTACGGTGACGAATCGACCAAGTCGATCGGCCGTATCGTGCTCGACGCTTCGTTCTCGCCCGTCAAGCGCGTGAGCTACGCTGTCGAATCCGCACGTGTGGAACAGCGTACCGATCTGGACAAGCTGGTTCTGGAAATCGAAACCAACGGTGCCATCACCGCTGAAGACGCAGTGCGTGCATCCGCCAAGATCCTGGTGGAGCAGCTGGCAGTGTTTGCCCAGCTCGACGGTGGCGATATCGCCAGCGTGTTCGACGCTCCTGCCGGTGGCCGCGGCGCTGCCACGTCGTTCGATCCCATTCTGCTGCGTCCTGTGGACGAGCTCGAGCTCACCGTGCGTTCTGCCAACTGCCTCAAGGCGGAGAACATCTACTACATCGGTGACCTCATTCAGCGTACCGAAAACGAGCTGCTCAAGACTCCCAACCTGGGTCGCAAGTCGCTCAACGAGATCAAGGAAGTTCTGGCTTCCCGCGGTCTGACTCTGGGCATGAAGCTTGAAAACTGGCCACCCGCTGGCCTGGAAAAGCGTTAATTGCTACAATAGAGGACTTTGCTGGAGTTGATCCGGCAAAGTCCAAGTGCCTCGGGCAGTACCTGATACGGCTGCCTGATTTAATTTAGAAAAGATCTCCGGATAAAAACGGGGAGCAAAGGAAAAGCACCATGCGTCACGGCAACGGCCTCCGCAAACTGAACCGCACTTCTGCACACCGCAAGGCAATGCTGCAGAACATGATGAACTCGCTGATCGAGCACGAAGCAATCAAGACCACGGTCCCCAAGGCCAAGGAACTGCGTCGCGTCATCGAGCCCATGATCACTCTGGCCAAGGTTGATACCGTGGCTAACCGTCGTCTGGCTTTCGACCGCCTGCGCGACCGCGACAGCGTGACCAAGCTGTTCAACGTGCTGGGTCCCCGCAACGCTCAGCGTCCCGGTGGCTACACACGTATCCTGAAGATGGGCTTCCGCGTGGGCGACAACGCTCCCATGGCCTATGTGGAACTGGTTGAGCGCGCTGAAGAAGCCGCTGCAGCAGCTGAATAAGCCAGGGCAGGCTGCAAAGCCTGCTATAATTTGGAAATACCGCGCGATGGAGCAGTCTGGTAGCTCGTTGGGCTCATAACCCAAAGGTCGGAGGTTCAAATCCTTCTCGCGCAACCAAATTGAAAAGGTCACGACAATGTCGTGACCTTTTTTTTTGTCCATTTTCCATTGAAGGGCGGCAGCGCTGGTATCAGCTCGTCATACCTCCCGACGCTGTGCCCGAGCGCCGGCTCAGATGCTCGCGCACCCGGCTGGCAATCACCTGAGCGATTTCCGGGCTCAGTACCTCGCTGATATGAAGTACCTCGGTGTAGTGCAGATAGAGCAGGCCGCGCAAGGTCCTGAATGCCGTCTCATGTTCGGCACCGCAGATGCCGGCATCGTTGGCCAGCACGCGTTCGACGGCACCGGGCTCAAGCAGCCGGATCTTGCAGATAGCAGCCTGATGCAGTATCGCTAGATCTATTTCTTCAAGGCGGCTTTCCCATTCATCGGGCAGGAATCGGTTCGCTGGCATTTAGAGTGTCTCTCCTGCTGAATCCATGGGCATGTGCCCAATGCTTGAATACTGACATGTACGAGGTCTTGCCATTGGTTTTGCTTCTGCAAGTCTTGCCGTCGATCAAACTTTGGCAACGTAAAAGTCGGCCTGGAGTCGAAGCCATGCGGCACTGCATCATGATGCCAGTCTGTGACCCGAGCGCCAATGTCCGTCGGGGACTCCTGGCTTTTGCTGAGCTGAGGTATGGTGTCTCGATGCGCTGCAGGTAAAGAAAAGGACTTCTATGTTCGAGAAGATCGTCTCGATGTTCCGTTACTTCAAATCGGCCGTTCCGTTTCGGGTCGTGCCTGCACTGATTTCCACCCTGGTGCTGACCGGTCTGCTGCTGACGCCGGTACCTGCGGGACTGGACAGCAAGGCCTGGCAACTGGTGGCCATCTTTCTGACGACCATCGTGGCGATCATCCTCAAGGTCATGCCCATAGGCGTGATGGCATTGATGGCGATTGTCATCGTGTCGCTGTCCCAGGTCACCTCCAGTTCGTCCAAAGGTGCGATCACGGATGCGCTGAGCAGCTTTGCGAATCCTCTGATCTGGCTGATCGTGGTGGCGGTTCTGATATCGCGCGGTCTCAAGAAGACGGGGCTCGGCAACCGCATCGGATTGCTGTTCATTGCGCTGATGGGCAAGCGCACCATAGGCATAGGTTACGGACTCGCGATCTGCGAGCTGGTACTGGCCCCGTTCACGCCCAGCAACACGGCACGCGGTGGCGGCATCGTGCATCCGATCATGAAGTCCATCGCCAATGCCTTTGAATCGGATCCGGCCAAGGGAACGCAAGGCAAGGTCGGGACCTATCTGGCGCTGGTCAACTACCATTCCAATCCGATCACCTCGGCGATGTTCCTGACCGCGACGGCGCCCAATCCGCTGGTCGTGGACCTGGTGGCCAAGGCCACGGGTCAGTCCCTGCACCTGAGCTGGACAAGTTGGGCTCTGTACATGCTGCTGCCAGGGCTGCTGTGTCTGCTGTTGATGCCGCTGGCGATCTATCTGTTGTCGCCACCCGAACTCAAGGCCACACCCAATGCCGTGGAGTACGCGCGCGCCGAGATGGCAGGCATGGGCCCGCTGTCAGGCAAGGAGCGCGTGATGCTCGGCACCTTCGGCGTGATGCTGTTGCTATGGGCGAATGTGCCGCAAATGCTGTTCGGCCCGGCGTTCACGCTGGACCCGACCGTGGTGGCTTTTCTCGGTTTGTTCGCCCTGATCATCACGGGGACCATCGATTGGGATGATGTGCTGTCCGAGAAAAGCGCCTGGGACACCCTGATCTGGTTCGGTGCCTTGGTCATGCTGGCCGAGCAGCTCAACAAGCTCGGTGTGGTCGCCTGGTTTGCCGAGGGTTTGAAGAGCGCCATCGTCGCCAGCGGCCTGGACTGGCTGCCCGTGGCCGCCATTCTGGTGGGCGTTTTCGTCTTCTCGCACTATCTGTTTGCCAGCACCACGGCCCATATCAGCGCCATGATGCTGGCCTTTCTGACCGTGGGCGCGCAACTGATCCCGGCTGACTACGTCGTCCCCTTCATGCTGATGATGACGGCCGGTTCGGCCATCATGATGACGCTGACGCACTACGCGACCGGCACTTCACCCATCATCTTCGGCAGCGGCTATGTGACTCTAGGTGTCTGGTGGCGCGTGGGGGCTGTGATGTGCGTGCTGGAGTTGCTGATCTTCGCTGTCGTCGGCAGCGCCTGGTGGAAGTTGCTGGGGCTGTGGTGAGCCGCGCTGTCAGCTGCTCGTGCGCAGGGGCTCGCCCAGAGACAGCATGAGCCGGTTGGCCCAGTTGAAGAAGGCAGTGCCCTGCAGCGCATCGGAGATGGCCGCGTCATCCAGGCCGGCGGCGCGCAGCGCATCGATATGACTGGACTCCAGTGCGGGCGGCGTCTGCGTCAAGGCCACGGCGGCGGCGACGATGGCGTTCCAGCGCGGGCCCAGGTCGGTGCCCGGACCTTCATCGAGCAGGCGCTGCACATCGGCGGCGCGTTGCGAGAAACGCGTGGCAAAGCGCGCATGTACCGAAGCGCAGTAGATGCAGCCATTGGTGCGTGAGGTTGCAGCTGCTGCCAGTTCGCGCTCGGCGCGCGGCAGGCCGGCGTCGGGGTTGTAGAAGATGTCCTTGTCGGTGCGCGTGCGTGCTCCCAGCGTGTCGGGGTCGCGCGCCAGCAGCCGGAAATAGGGTGAACGCGCGCGCGCCGCGTCCACCAGGCCTGCATGGTGGCGCTCGCTCAGCTCGCTCTCCTGCAGCGGAGCTATCCATGGCTGCCAGTCGAGCTGTTCCTGGGTGAAGACCTGGGGGGAGGTGTTGTGCGTGGTGCTCATGGCTGGGCTTGCAGGGCGAGGGTGGAAGATGCCGTGGTGACTGCAGCTCGTGCGCCAAGCACGCGCAGCCCCGCCACAAGGCGGATCTGGAAGGACAGGAAAGAGGCGAGCTGGGACAGGATGACGATATCGGTCTCGCTCCAGCCGGCCTGCTGCAGCGCCAGCAAGGCCTGGGCACTCGCATCGCGTGGGTGGTAGGCCAGCAGATGGGCATGGGCCAGCGCGGCGCTCAGGCGCGGGCCCAGCAAAGCCGCATGGGCCGGGTCCACGGCGTAGTTGGGGCCGCTCTGGTCCTCGCGGCTCAAGGGGCCGGCCGGATAGATCCCGTAGGGACCGTGCGGGCCGCTGCCGGGCTGCAGGCTGGCAGCGCGCCCGCGCACCACTTCCGAGCTCACGGCATCGGCCAGATCGGCATCCTCGCCCGCCAGGGCGCGTGTATAGAAGGCCGTGCTGCGAGGCTCGCCATGTAGGCCTGCCGTGAAGGCGGCCAGCGTCAGGCGCTCGCGCAGCGAGACGGTTCCTGCAACCGGCTCGGCGGGGGTGAACAGCGCGGCAAAGCTTTGCTGGGCCTGGGTGCGTGCCTCGCTACGGTGGCGGCGGACCTGATCGAGCGTGCTGCCGGCAGCGATATCGGCGAGATGGTCGATCACATCTTCGGGAAAGCGGGTCTGTGCGGTGTTGCTCATGGTCATGCGGCTTGAAGCAGTTCGGTCCGGACTGGGGGTTGTGAAGCGCCGGCGGGGGCCTCGCTGCGGCGCCAGCCCAGAGCCGGCGCCACGACGGCTGCCGTCAGCTCGATGGAGCGCAGAATGGCCTGGTGCGGCGGGTCGATGGAGTGGACCTGGAACACGATTTCGCTGGCTTGCGCCAGCGCCGTGTCGGCGCGCAGCGAGGCGATCACCTCCTCGGGCGTGCCCACATGCACGTCGTAGGCTTCAATGAGCTGCTGCAGCGGCGCCTGCGGATCGACGCGCGTTGCCCATTGCGTGGAGGAGGTTGAGGCCAGGGCCGCATGGCGCTGGGCCGCGCGGCGCAGACCGGCTTCGGCCCATTCCAGTGCCTGGGCGCGCTGGTCGGAAACCAGCAGGGTGCGCGAAGCCAGGATGCGCGGTGCGCGTCCTGCGGGCAGGGCCGCGAGATAGGCTTCGATGATGGGGTTCTGTATCTCGGACAGCGTGGCCCGGGGGCGGCCTTCGGGTCGGGGCTGTGTGCGCGAGAGCATCAGGCCGTCCCTGTTGGCACCAGCGCGTGCCCCGCCTTCGACCGAGAACGTGGCCTGCCAGACGCGCTCCAGCAGATGCGGGGCTGCGGGGTACAGACGCACGCCGCCTGCCAGCTCGCGCCCGGCCCAGGCATCCCTCAGCACGGCGAAGTTGCGCGCAAAGACCGCGCCGCGCTCGCTGCCTGTGACGCCGAAGGCCTCGAAGGACTCCGCCGTGCCGCCCGTGCCAAGGCCCACCTCGAGGCGGCCGTCCGAGAGCAGGTCCAGCACGGCCGCATCCTCGGCCACGCGCAGCGCGTTTTCCAGCGGCAGCGTGACCACGCCCGTGCCCAGGCGGATGCGCCGCGTGTGTGCCGCCACATGCGCGAGAAAGACAAGGGGCGAGGGCAGGCCGCCCTCGCTTTCGTGGAAATGATGCTGGGCGATCCAGGCCGAGTCGAAGCCCTGGGCTTCGGCATGGGCGATCTGCTCGGTGACCAGGCGGTAGCGTTCGCCGGCCGGTACCTCATCGAGCAGGCGGCTGAAGAAGCCCAGGCGTGGGGCAGGGCGCACGCGAGCAAGAGTGTCAGGCGGGGTGGGGGACAAAATCAATGCTCCTTTTGCCGGGAATGGCGTCCATGAGTTCGCGCGTGTAGTCGCTGGTGGGGCGCAGGAACACGTCCTCGACGCTGCCCGCGTCCACCACCTTGCCTGCGCGCAGCACCGACACCGTGTCGGCGATCTGGCGCACCACGGCAAGGTCGTGCGAGATGAAGAGATAGCTCAGGCCGAGGTCCTGCTGCAGCTGCGCGAGCAGGGCGAGGATCTGGGCCTGCACGGTCACGTCCAGGGCCGAAACGGCCTCGTCCAGCACCACCACCTCCGGTTGCAGCACCAGGGCGCGTGCAATCGCCACGCGCTGGCGCTGGCCGCCCGAGAGCGCATGCGGGCGCCGTTCGAGCACGGCGGCAGGCAGGCCCACGCGCTCGAGCATGTCAAGCACGCGCTGGCGGCGCTCCTGGGGCGGCAGCGGCTCGAAGTTGAGCAGCGGCTCCTCGATGATGTCGAAGACACGCTGGCGCGGGTCCAGCGAGCTGAACGGGTTCTGGTAGACCAGCTGGACCTTGCGCCGCAGCTGGCGCAGGGCCTCGCCGCGCAGGCCCGTGAGTTCGGCGCCGGCGATGCGGATGCGACCCGATGTAGGGCGTGCCAGGCCCACGATGTCGCGTATGGTCGTGGTCTTGCCCGAGCCCGACTCGCCGACGATGGCATGCGTGGAGCCCCGGCGCAGGCGCAGCGACACGCCGTCCACGGCGCGGAAAATGCCGCGCCCCTGGCTGGGGGCATGGAAGTCGTGAACCAGGTCCTCGACCTCGATGGCCCAGTCCTCGGTGGCAATCGCCGTCTCAGGCGGTGTGCGACGGGGGGCGGGCGTGAGCGAAGGTGCGTCCGACAGCAAGCGGCGCGTATAGGCGCTTTGCGGATGGCGCAGAAGCTCCAGTGTCGGGCCTTGTTCCTGGATGCGACCGCCCTGCATGACGATGAGGCGATGCGCGCGGTCGGCCGCCACGCCCAGGTCGTGGGTGACCAGCAGCACGGCGGTGCCGGTTTCGCGGCGCAGCTCGTCGATCAGATCCAGGATGCGCCGCTGCACCGTGACATCCAGCGCGCTGGTGGGCTCGTCGGCGATGATCAGCGCAGGCCGCAGCGCGATGGCGATGGCGATCAGCACACGCTGGCGCATGCCGCCCGACAGCTCGTGCGGATACTGGCGCGCCCGCAGGGCGGGCTGGGACAGGCCCACGCGGGTCAGCAGGTCGATCACGCGCGCCTCGATGGCAGAGCGGTCGCGCAGGCCGTGAATGCGCAGGATTTCGCCGACCTGGTCGCCCACGGTGCGCACGGGGTTCAGCGAGGTGGTCGGGTCCTGGGGCACCAGGCTGAGCACGCGGCCGCGGATGCTGTTCCAGCGCGCGGCGCTCCAGTCCGAGACCTCGGTGCCTTGCAGCCGGATGCTGCCTTGCTCGCGGCGCCCGTTGTCGGCGAGCAGGCCAATCACGGCCTGGGCCGTGGTGGTCTTGCCCGAGCCCGATTCGCCGACCAGGGCCACGACTTCGCCGGGCGCCACGGAAAACGACAGGCCGTGGACCACGCGCTGTTCCTGGCCGCTGTGGTCGCGGTAGGCGATGACCAGGTCCTGGACTTCGAGCAGCGGGGCGGCGGCTGCGGCAGGGATTGCCGTGGCGGGGCGGTCTTGCAGCAGGGTGCTCATGCCGGCCTCCGCGCGAAGGAGGCTCCGATGCGGTTGGCGGCCAGAACCACGGCCACCACGACCAGGCCCGGCGCCGTGGTCAGCCACCAGGCGGTGGCGATATAGTTGCGCCCTTCGGCGATCAGCAGGCCCCATTCGGGCGTGGGCGGCGGCGCGCCGTAGCCCAGAAAGCCCAGCGTGGAAATCGACAGGATGGCCGAGCCGAACTGCAGAGCGGCCAGGGCCACCACCGAGGTCAGCGAATTGGGCAGCACATGGCGCCACAGCACGGCCGCAAAGCGTCCGCCGCTGCCGAAGGCAGCCTCCACATAGTCCGAGCGGCGCACGCGTACCACCTCGGAGCGCACCAGGCGCGCGAAGCCGGCCACGGATGCCGCCCCCACGGCGATGGCTGCATTGATGGTGCCAAAGCCCAGCAAGATGATGATGGTCAGCGACAGCAGCAGCGAGGGCACGGCCAGAAGCACGTCGATGAGGCGCATCAGCGCGTCATCGACGCGGCCGCCCGCTGCACCGGCCAGCAGGCCGATCAGCGTGCCCGCCACCAGGCCCACGGCCACGGCCACGAAAGCGCCCGACAAGGAGTGCACCGAGCCATGCACCACGCGGGCCCAGAGATCACGCCCCAGCGCATCCGTGCCCAGCCAGTGCGCGAGGCCGGGCTCCAGCAGTTGCTGGCCGGCCTGGCCGACGACGGGATTTTGATGCGCAAACCAGCCCGGAACCAGGGCCCACAGCGCGGCCGTGGCAATCACCAGCAAGGCCAGGGCCAGCGTGGGCGACAGGCGTCTGAGCCTTTGCAGATCGATCAGGATGGGGCGCAGGCTTTTTGCGGCCGGTGCCGGCGGGGGCGCCAGCCTGGGCGCTGCGGTCGAGGCGACGCCGGATGCCAGTGGCTTGGGAATGGCGGTCGAGACGGCGGTGTTCATGCCCGGTTCTCCACAGAATGACGCAAACGAGGATCGAGCAGCGGGTAGAGCAGGTCCACGGCGAGGTTGATGAGCACGAAGGCGGCGGCCGAGACCACGACCACGGCCTGGAGCACGGCCGTGTCCTGGTTGCCCACGGCCTGCTGGGTCAGCGTGCCCAGGCCGTTGAGGCCGAACACGGCCTCGGTGACCACGGCGCCGGCCAGCAGCTCGCCGAACAGCACGCCGGCAATCGTCAAGGTCGGCAGCAAGGCATTGCGCGCCACATGGTGCAGCAGCACCCAGGCGCGAGAAGCGCCCATGGCGCGCGCCACGGCCACAAAGGGCTGGGCCAGCACGTTGTCGATATTGCGCAGCAGGATCTGGGCCAGCGGCGCCGAAATCGGGACGGCCAGCGTCAGCGTGGGCAGGACCAGGCCTTCCCAGGGGCCGGGATTGATGACGGGAATCCAGCCCAGACGGAAGGACAGCACCTGGATCAGCATGATGCCCAGCCAGAAAACGGGCACGGAGACAAAGACCGAGGGCAGGGCTTGCAGGGCATTGCGCAGCCAGGCCAGAGGCGCGAGGCTGGCCGCAGCCGCCAGAGCGATGGCCAGCAGCGCCGCCGTGGAAAAGCCCAGGGCCGCGAGGCGCAGCGTGGGCGGCAGACTGGTGGCCAGGCCCTGGCTCACGGGCACGCCGGCCTGCAGCGAGTAGCCGAAATGGCCCGTGAGGAACTGAGCCAGCGTATGCAGGTATTGCTGCCAGACGGGCTGGTCGGCGCCATAGGCGGCGCGGATGTCGGCGATTTCCTGCGGGCCCAGGCCCAGCTCGGGGTTCAGGAACTTGATCAGCACGGCATCGCCCGGCAGCAACTGCAGCAGGATGAAAGAGGCCGTGAAGGCCGCCCACAGCACCAGGGCGGCCTGTGCGATGCGGCCAAGCAGATAGCGGCGTGGCATGGGTGCGCCTCCTTGATCGGTGCGCAATCAGCGCTTGGCCAGCCAGGTGCTGTAGAAGCTGGGACGGCCCACGGCCTCGAAGCCCACCTCGCGCACCCAGGTCGCACCCGCGAAGGCCTGGGGCTCCTCGAAGATCGGGATTGCGTAGGCCTGGTCGATCAGATAGTTCTGCACCTCGCCGGTCAGCGCGAGGCGCCGGTTGGCATCGGTCTCGGCCGCGATGGCATCGAACAGGCGGTTGAGCTTGCCGTCCTCGAAGGACTTGACCTTCTGGCTCACACCGCCTTTTTGCAGCAGCACATTGCGGTTGCTCGGGTAGTAATTGCTCTTGATCACGTCAGGATCGGCGCGGCCCACCATGCCCGGCAGCACGCCTGTCTTGTCGGGGTCCAGCGTGTCCACCGTGCGGCTGCCCGAGTCTCCGGCCAGCACATTGAGCTTGATACCCAGCCTGGCCCATTGCTGGGCCACGAGCTGCAGGGTTTCCTTGTTCTGTGGCTGGGGCAGGGATTCGTAGGTCGAGAGCACGAAGTCCTGGCCGTTCTTCTGGCGCAGGCCGTTGGCGCCCAGGCTCCAGCCGGCTTCGTCGAGCAATTGCTTTGCCCTGGCCTCGTCAAAGACCAGCTTGGCCGACAGGTCCACATAGCCGGCTGCCGTGGAGGCGATCACCGAACGTGCCTGCGGGTAGCGCGGC
Organism: Comamonas sp. wu1-DMT; assembly: GCF_040187805.1. Taxonomy (NCBI): domain Bacteria; kingdom Pseudomonadati; phylum Pseudomonadota; class Betaproteobacteria; order Burkholderiales; family Comamonadaceae; genus Comamonas; species Comamonas sp. wu1-DMT. The sequence goes on along the minus strand of NZ_JBANEM010000003.1, from coordinate 237,502 downwards.
GAGAACAGGGTTTCGACGATCTCCTTGGTATTGGTGCCATGCAACAGGGCCTGGCGCACCTTGAGGTCGGCCACGAGGGCGTTGTCGGGACGGATGGCGATGCTGTTGTTCACACCGCGCGTGGACGGCGCGTAGATGCTGAACTTCTGTTGCTCCACGCGCTTTTCGTCATAGGCCTGGACCTGGCGGATGAAGCCGGCCTGACCGGCCAGCAGTGCGCCTATGCGCACGCTGTCCTCGGGCGTGACGATGAACTTGACTTCATCCAGGCGTGCTCGGCCCTGGTGGGCCAGCTTGGCCGGGCCCCAGCGGTAGTCCTTGCGCGCCTTGAGCACCAGTTCCTTGCCCAGGGTCTCGCTGGCCACCACGAAGGGGCCCGAACCTATGATGCGCGTGGCATCGCCAAGCTCCTCGAAGGGACGATCCAGCGTGGCCGGCGAGACCAGGCCCGAGCCGATCACCGAAGTGCCCTGGAGAAAGCCCGGCGAGGGCTTTTTGAAGAAGAACTTCACGGTCAGCGGATCGACGACTTCGCTGCGCTCGTAATTGTTGATGACCTCGGAAACCGGTTGCTTGAGCGCCTTGTTGCCCAGGCCGTAGGTGTCGAAGTTGCGCGCCACGGCGGCCGCGTCCAGCGGCGATCCGTCCGAGAAGCTCACGCCGGAGCGCAGCTTGAAGCTGTACTCGGTGGCGTCGGCGTTCACGGTCCAGGACTCGGCGATCCAGGGCTGGATCTCCAGTGTCTCGGGGTCCTGGTAGGTCAGCTTGTCCGTGATCTGGTTGAGCACGCCGCCGTTGGGATAAAAGCCCCCGGCAGGCGGATAGAGATTGGTATGTGCCTGCTGCTCGAGATAGACCAGGGTGCCGCCCTGGACCGGTTCCGCCGATGCGCCGGCCTGGGCCGTGCCGGATTGCCTGGAGCAGCCGGCCAGCAGCATGCTGCCCGTCAGTACCGCCACCGCGGCCCATAGGGCGCGGCGTTGGGCCGGCTTGTTCACCGGCTGTTTTATCGATGGATCCGTCTGCGAAGGGAAAAACACGTTCATACCTCGTCGCCACATGGCGTTGAAAACTCAGGTTCCGGACGCATCGCCGCAGCAACCGACCGGATTCATGGTTCTCATGCTATCGACGCCAAATATTCATGTTCATATATTAAGTAGCATCGTTATACGAAAAACAACTAAACAGTGAGAGGCCGCATATTTGCAAAGCGCATAAGCGCAGACGAATTCCTTTGTTGGCCCGGCGCGCCGCTCTCACAACAATGGCCTGGCATTCCTCTATCGAAAGCCCGCTCATGAGCCATCTCAACGAATATCTTTCCGAAAAACGCGCGGCCGTGCTGGCGCGCAGCGCCGCCATCGAGGCGGGCACGGCCCAGGCCACCAGGCTCAAGGCCAGCGTGCGTGCCGAGGGGCGCAGCGGCGTGCGTCGTCTGCGCATCCGCGAACACCAGGTCATCAGCGACAGCCCGCTCGACTTCGCAGGCTACAACCTCGGCCCGAGCTCGCCCGAGCTGCAACTGGGCGTGCTGGGCACCTGCGTGACCCATATCTTTCTGATCCAGGCGGCCGAGCGCCAGGTGCCGCTGGAGAGCCTCGAAGTCGAGGTCACGGGCGTCATAGACCCGCGCGGCGGCAAGCCCGGCCATGAGGCGACGCCGATCTGGCCGCACGATATCGGCTACACCGTGCATATCGATTCGCCAGCCAGCCGTGCCGAGATCGATGCGCTGTTCGAGGCCGTGGAGCGAAGCTGCCCCATCCTCAAGCTGCTGCGCAACCCCCAGTCCATCCGCGCCGAGGTGCGCCATACCGACTCCAGCGCGCCCGAGCGCCTGGCGGCCTGAGAACCTTTTGGAAAGACTTTTGCATGAGCCTGCCACTCGACCATATCGTCATCGCGGTCCAGGATCTGGAGCGCACGATTGCCGACTACCAGTCCCTGGGCTTCAACGTGCTGCGCGGCGGCGAGCACCCGGGCCGCTCCACGCACAATGCCCTGGTGGTGTTTGCCGACGGCGTCTATTTCGAACTCATTGCCTGGCGTGCGCCCGCGCCCGAGGAACGCTGGTGGCAGCAGTTGCAGCAGCACGGTGAGGGCCTGGTCGACTTTGCGCTGCTGCCCTCCGAGACCGGCGCCGTGGTGGCGGCGGCCCAGGCGCGCGGCCTGGACTATGAAGCGCCTTATGAGGGCGGACGTCTGCGTCCCGATGGAGAGCAGCTGCGCTGGCGCAATGCACGCGCCCACAGCCAGGATCTGCCGTTTCTGTGCGGCGACCTGACGCCGCGTGCCTTGCGGGTGCCCGAAGGCCAGGCCCGGGTGCATCCCAATGGCGTGACCGGCGTGGCGCGCCTGGAAGTGGCGGTGAAGGACCTGCGGGCCAGCCTGGCGCGCTGGCGGGCCTTGCTCGGCGAAGGCGTGGATGTCGGCGCGCTGCGGGTCTCGGCCGACGGCAGCACGCAGCAGGTATCGCTGGGTCTGGGCACCACCGAGCTGGTGCTGGCGGCACCCGTACAGGCTGCAGGCCTCCTGGCCCAAAGACTGGCCACTCGCGGCGAAGGACCTTATGCGGTCGTGCTGTCGGTGCCGCAGCAGGCGGTAGCAGAGGGACTGGACGAAGTTGCCACCCACGGGGTGCGCATTGAACTGGCACTGCATTCCGGCAGCGAGCTGGAAACCGCCGCCGCCTAGGCCCAATAACAGGGGCGCTAGAATAGCGCCCCCGCTGACACCCATGCCCACTTCGGTGGGCGTTTTCGTTGCGGCCGCGTCAGCCTTTGCGGGCCGGCGCGGTGCAGCGCCGCCTTTCATGACCACAGCTCTCACGTCTGCCACTCTGGGCATCGATTTCGGAACCTCCAACTCTGCTGCTGCCTATCGCCTGCCTGGCAAGACCGCAACTTTGCTGCCTCTGGAAGGAGCGGCCACGGGCATGCCCACGGCGCTGTTCTTCAATACCGAAGAACACAGCACGCATTTCGGCCGCGATGCCATGCAGCAGTATCTGGCAGGCGAGGAAGGGCGCCTGATGCGCTCCCTCAAGAGCCTGCTGGGCAGCAGCCTGTTGCTGGAAAAGACCGCGGTGCACGAGCAGCTCGTCAGCTATCAGGACATCATCGCGATCTTTCTCAAGCGCGTGGCCGATCAGGCGCGTCAAGCGCTGGACGGTCGTCTGCCCGAGCGTGTGGTGCTGGGGCGTCCCGTGCATTTTGTCGACGAACACCCGGAGCGAGACCGTCAGGCGCAGGATGCCCTGGCCGCTGCGGCGCGCGCTGCTGGCCTGGGCGAAGTCAGCTTTCAGCTGGAGCCGATTGCGGCGGCGCTGGATTACGAGCAGCGCCTGAGCGAGGAGCAGTTGGTGCTGGTGGTCGATATCGGCGGCGGCACCTCGGACTTCACGGTGGTGCGTCTCGGTCCGCAACAGGCCGGGCATGCCGACCGCACCCAGGACATTCTGGCCACCACCGGCGTGCATATCGGAGGCACGGATTTCGACCATCGCCTCAACGTGGCCCAGGTCATGCCGCTGCTGGGCTACAAGCACATCGGCCCCAGCGGGCGCGAGGTGCCCAGCAGCGTGTTCTTCGATCTCTCCACCTGGCATCTGATCCAGTGGCTGTACACAGCCAAGGCCCTGGCTGCGGCGCGCGCTCTCAAGAGCGATTACAGCGATCAGCAGCTGCACCAGCGCCTGATGAAGGTGCTGGATTGGCGTGAAGGCCATAGGCTGGCCGATGCGGTGGAGCAGGCCAAGATTGCGGCTTCGCAAAGCCATGCGGCCTCGGCCATAGCGCTGGACTGGCTGGAGCAAGACCTGCCGGCGGCCATCTCCCCGGAGGTTCTGCAGGAGCAGTTGCAGGCCTTGCTGCTGCAGGTCGTCGAATGTGCGCAGGACTGTGTGCGCCAGGCCGGCGTGGCAGCGCCAGACGCCATCTATCTGACCGGCGGCTCGTCGGCCCTACGTACCCTGCGCGATGCGCTGCGCGTCGCTTTCCCCGATGTGCCGCAGGTCGAAGGCGACCTGTTTGGTGGCGTGGCAACCGGTCTGGCCTACGCTTGAGTCGCAACCAGGCTTCCCCAAACGGGGGCTGCGGGGCAGCCCTTGCCAGGCGTCTCCGGTTTGTACCGCGCCCGGTTGACCTACCTATTCCTCTTCGGCGGCCCGCTTGAGTTCCAGCGCCCGGTCGTAGAGCGTGTTGCGGCTGGCCCCAGTGATTTCGGCGGCCAGCTTCACGGCCGTCTTGGTCGGCAACTCGGCCAGCAGCAGCTTGAGCACGCGCTCGGCCTCGCCCGACTCCTGCTGCACCGCCACGGGGTGCAGCACGATGGCGAACTCGCCCTTGACACGTTGTGGCGAGGCCTGCAGCCAGGCTGCCAGCTCGTGGGCCGGCATGCTGGCGATGTCTTCAAACTGCTTGGTGATCTCGCGCGCCAGCGTGACGCGACGCTCGCCCAGCAGGGCCAGAGCCTGGGCCAGCTCGATGATGCGGTGCGGGGCTTCCAGCAGCACGGTGCAACGCGGCTGGTCGGCCAGCTTCTGCACGGCGGCCAGTCGTTCGGCATTCTTGGTGGGCAGGAAGCCGGCAAACACAAAACCGCTTTCGCCCTGTGCTGGAGTGACGGCGCCGGCCACGCTGATGGCCGATGTCACGCTGCTGGCGCCGGGTAGCGGAATGCTGCGCAGACCCACGGTCTGCAGCGCCGCGCACAGGCGCGCGCCCGGGTCGCTGACACCGGGAGTGCCTGCATCGCTGACATAGGCGATGCGCTGGCCTTGCTGCAGGCGCTCGATCACCTGCCGGGCGGCTTCTGCCTCGTTGTGCTGGTGCACGGCCAGCAACTGGCTGCCGGGTCGGTCCAGCCCATAGCTGCGCAGCAGGCCCTGGGTGTGGCGCGTGTCCTCGCAGGCGATGCAGTCCACGATCTGCAGCACATGCAGCGAGCGCAGGCTGATATCGGCCAGATTGCCAATCGGCGTCGCCACCACATACAGGGCTCCCTGCGGATAATGCTGGGAAGCGGCCGCGTCATGTGCGGCAGTCAGTGCAGAGGCGAAAGAGGTAGTCAATGGATTTCCTTGGAAAGGGATGTTGGAGTTGTCCCGGATTGTTCCGAAAAGTACTTTTTAAGCCTTCTTGTCTCTGTGGTGGTGTCTGGATAGCGTCTTGGGTTATCTCTGATGGTCCATGGACATACCAACAAATTGTTGGTATTTTTGTTGGCATCTGGAAACTCCAGCATTTGAGATACCAACAAAATGCCCTTGACCGACACCTTTGTGCGAACGGCAAAAGCCGACCCCAGTAAGCCCACAGGCGTAAAGCACTCTGATGGCTATGGACTGTACCTGCACGTCAAAGAGGTCGGGAAGTACTGGCGTATGGCCTACAGGTTCGCTGGGAAGCAGAAGACCCTGGCCATTGGCACCTATCCGGCCGTAACTCTGGCCCAGGCCAGAAAGCGCCGAGATGAAGCACGGGCAGAGTTGGCCGACGGGATAGACCCCAGTCAGGCCAAGCGTGAAGCTAAGGCGGCAGAGGTTGCCAAGGCGCACAGCACTTTCGAGAAGCTGGCCATGCTGTGGTTGGATAAGACAGCCAACGAGCGCAAGCCCAGGACGCAGACAAAGCTGTCGGATTGGATGCGCAAAGATATTCTGCCCTTCATTGGGCATATGCCAATAGAGGCCATCCGACCACGCGATGTGCTAGCTGTGGTGCGGAAGATGGAGGCCCGTGGCGCTATCGACAGCGCCCGTAGGCTGGGGCAGATATGCGGGCAGGTGTTTCGTTTCGCCGTGGCAGCGGGCCTGGCAGAGCGCGACGTTACCGTCGACCTCAAAGGTGCCTATGCCAAGGCAGAGAGGGGGCACCACGGAGCCATCACCGAGCCGGTGAAGCTGGGCGCACTGCTACGTGACCTGGATGTGTATGTGGGGCACCCGTACTGCACAACTGCCATGCGACTGGCTCCGCATGTCTTTCTGCGCCCTGGCGAGCTGCGTGCGGGGGAGTGGGCAGAAGTTGACCTTGATAAGGCAGAGTGGCGTATCTCCGCAGAGCGCATGAAGATGGCAAACGACCACATCGTGCCGTTGTCCACTCAGGCCGTTTCTATGCTGCGCGACATGCAGAAGATAACGGGAGGAGGGCGCTACATCTTCCCCAGCATTCGCAGCAAAAACATGCCCATGTCTGCTAACACCATCAATGCCGCATTGAGGGCCATGGGCTACGACTACGACACCCAGACAGCTCACGGTTTCCGGGCCACGGCCAGAACAATCATGGATGAGGTGTTGGGCGAGCGCGTGGACCTGATAGAGCACCAACTGGCCCACACGGTGAAAGATGCCAACGGTCGAGCCTACAACCGCACGGCCCACCTGCCAGCGCGCCGGGAGATGATGCAGCGGTGGAGCGATTACCTGGACCAGCTCAAGCGCGGCGCCGAGATATTCCATTTCAAACAGGCGTGAGCTCCACTCGGCTTATATGGGAAGACCAAAGCAAGGCATGTCGGCCATGCAGCGTGGATACTCTGCGTCCGTCCTTGGAGCGCATCAAGGCGTGAAGGGCTGGAGCAAATTGGGGTGCAGTTCGACAGCGCCAGCAAACTTGGTGCATTGAGAGTTGTCGAAGGCCGAAAATTAATACGTACGCGACTTCTATTTTTGAGTGCTACAGGTGCTACAGGTGCTACAGCAATGATTTATAAGGAATAAAGGCGTAGCACCATCATTTTTCTTGGTGCTACACGTGCTACAAAAAAGCCGCTGAACGGTATTCACCAAGGGAGGCATCTATGGTTGCTGGCGCAATCCTCATCGCGTCTGCATTTGTGTGGCTGGTGGCTATCGTGCTTGGACTGACCATCTTTGCCGCGCTCCTGCCGCTGGTGCTGAAGCTCCTGAAATGGGGCGCTATTGCAGTCGTAGTAATTGGTGGTGGCCTGTATCTCTCAAGTTCTGCGATTGAAGGGCTGGGCCTCAATTTGCGAGACATTGGTAACTTCATCGCGGTATCTATATCTGTTCTAGTGACTTGTGCCGTGCTGTGGGTCATCAGCAAAGGGCTCTTAGACCTATGGCGTGATAGGCGTGTTGACTATGCTCAGCAAGAATCGCGACGTAGAAAGGCACTTGGATACGACGAGTAGGACAATAATTGTTGTTAGCACCAGCTAGGCCCGCGAACCGAAAAGCGGGACACCCTGCCCGCCTGCTGGTGCACCTCTATCAGGGATGCATCACGGGTATGCGCCAGACCACTAGCAGCCGCAAGGCCATATTTATCCCCCATTCTGTAGATGTAATGTCCTTGGATGAACTGGCCAGCAGGCTGGCAAGTGCCATCCATGCTTCAGATGGAGGAATTCAGCCGAAGGGGGGGGACCTCAGACGCTGAGTCTGATGCGGTCTGGTATGTACATCAAAAGGCCACGGACATATTCCGCAAGGGGCTGATGCAAGCATGTGAAATTGGTCAGCTGGTGGCGCGTGACCCCGTCGCCCACATGCGATGCCATCCAGACACCAAGGGCGCAATGTTGTTGGTGGATGACGCTATGCACTACCTGGCTGAGTCTGGTGCAAGTGTGCGTATCACCCGAACCCCCGAAACAATTGCATTCGTCGGACTCCATCCTGATGCGCTGGTGCCACTAGATGAAATCCCGCCTCTTGTCGCAACTGCTATGCATGACCCTGAGACGGATAGCGAGCGGCACGGTTTGCAGCGTGCAATGACGGAGAAAAGTATTAATGACGCCACATCGATGGGGATGCTCGCCATGTGTGACGCACGAACGCGACAGCCATTGTCGGAGCGAACTTCTGGCGCTTGCGTGACGGCCAGTGATTTATGCAAGTTCTTTGAAGGCGCTTGTAAAAAAGGAGACGCCTCTGCACCAGTCACGCTGCCTGAACCAGTGACCTGGAACGGCTATATCTATCAGCCACCCCCACCATTGACCGAAGATGAAGTCGAAACTGCGAGGGTAGAGGTTGAAGCAATGCAGGCGGCAGAAGAACGACGACAAGCACGCAAGCAAGAGGCTGAACGAGAGCACGCGCAGCGCAATTGGTGGGGTGTTTCCTCTAGCTACATCGTGTCTGTGATGCAAGAGCACCAGTGCACGACTGCAAAGAACCTGTTCTACAAGCTGGAAGAGTTGGCCGGAGAGTCATCACCGTTCAAACGTGGTGAGGGGGCAAATCGAGGCGCGCTGGTAGTCAAGGCATTGGCCCAAACTGTTTCCCTCAAAACATTTCAGAACCGCTGGAAAGAAATCAAAGAAGCAGCCCTTGGTTGACTCTGAACGCGCTCCCTGAGTTCCCACAGTTCCCACAGTTCCCGGGGAAGCCAGCAGGGAACACAGGGAATGAACAGTTCACTCCATCGCATCACGCAAGATGAAAGGAGTGAACAATGCGACACGCAGGACAAACACAATCAGCCCGCCCCAAAGATGGGGCAGCCATGTTGGGCGTAGGTATCTCCACCTTCTGGCGTTGGTCTAAAGAGCGCCCTGGCTTTCCAAAACCTCGCAAGCTGTCCAGCCGCTGCACCGTCTTTGACGTGGCCGAGTTGATGGCCTGGCGTGACGCGCAGGTAAAGGGGTAAGGCATGCAGAAAAAAGAAAGCGCCCAGCCCCACAAAAATGCAGAACTGAGCGCCGGTAGCAAGCGCATTCTCACATACCCCAGCCAAAAAAGCAGCGCCTGCGCAGAAGTTTTGGCCCACTTGTTGGCCGGAGAGGTTTTGACGGCTGCCGATACCTTAGACGATGCCAGCACCATGCGTGCTGCTGCCCACGTGCATTACCTCAGCAACCGCTACGGCTGGCCTATTGCTGCCGAGACTCGCGCAACCGGCTGTGCTGACGGCCGCATGGCGCTGGTTGCCGCATACCGCCTGCCTGCTGATTGCATCCATGAAGCCCGCGCTGCTGGCGCTGGTGAATGGTGTGCTGAGGTTCACAAGGCTCGCAAAGCTCTTCGCGCTAAAGCCCAAGAGGTCTATCGTCTTGCTGCTGCAATTAACGGAGCACGAGGGTATCCGGAGCACTGTGTTGGGAATGAAAAGGGGGGCGCGTAATGCATATCCTCTTCCATTCGCGCTGCGCTTCATGGCAGAATCGCGCTAAGCCGAAAGGCCCGGTGCGTAGAAACACCATTAGCTCAGAGGTTGCAGCCCCCACCTGTAAGCGGGGTTTTGTCATGCCCAAATTCTTGGGATTGGTGCGTCCGCATGCACCAGTTCAGTGGTTACGGGGCATGGCGGGGGCTACCCGTAAGGATGTCCGCACGGCTGAGCTCGTGTTTCTAACCGCCATGCTCCACCAGCTGCGCGTAGAAACGCAAATGGTGGTTCTTTTGACTCGCTCAGGAGCCAACAAGACCATGTCTACCACCACGGCCATCCGCGCCGCTGCATCCACGCCCGCCTTGGGCACCCCTGACCCTATCCAACTGCATGCCGACGCGCATAACGCGCTGTCCATGGCCGTGTTCTACCTGCGCCAGCCGGCAGCCAATGTCCCTGGCGCGCGCCGCAAAGCCATTCAAGCTCTGACCGCCTTGCGCGGCCTGTCGCTGGCGCTGGAGGGCTGAGCCATATGACTACCACCAGCATCACCTTTCAGATTGACGCTGACAAGTTGCCAGGCATCAACGACAGTTATCTGGCGCAGCTGTGGCATATCGCACAGGCTAACCCTGCCGAATTTGGCGACGTAACGGCCTGCGACTTTGCTGAGCGCGTAGGCCGCGAGATTGTGCGTCGCTGGCTAGCTGCCACTCCTCCTGAACTGTGGCACCACCAAGGCCGCCACGCTGCATCGCGCACCACATCCTCAATCCACCCAGAGGGTTAAATCATGAATGCTTATCACAACGCTGTCCCGATGGCAGTGCGGGCAGAGCTTTGCCCAAAAAATGCCGAGTCGGAAATTACACCGCTGGAATTCACACGTGTTGGTGAGTCTTGGCGCGGCGATGCAGTTACCAACACCCAAGCAGAGCTACTTATTTCGGAATTGCGTGAGTGGCTTGTTCAGTTCTCTGCGCCTGAGGCATTTGCCTTACTGGATGCTGTGCGTGACTTTGAGCGGCTGTTCACTCGAGTTTGGACCGAGATAGACGAAGCGCTACAGCTGCTGCAAATGGCCAATCGAGAGCAAGACCCAGAGCGCTCAGCTCAGTGCCGCGCTGTGGCTATGACGTACTTACATCGCTGGCAAGACCGCGGCGGTCGTGTCGGCAATGTGAAGTGAGGTGATGTCATGAAACAAGCAAATCAGATGGCAAAAATCCAGTGGATGCCCTGCCTGTTGCTGCAAGGCAAGCCGCTTCCAGATGGCATCACTACGAGCTACCCAGAGCGCCTGCCTGGCTTCTATGACACATCCTCCCAGGCCATGGCCGCCGCGGAGACAGCCATTTACCAGCGACCAGATGCCATCGGCTACACCGCCAAGCGCGTGGAGGTGCTTGCATGATTGCAGGCTACTTTGCCCAAGCCATCGAGGCTGCAGGTTTGGTTGCTCCTGCCACTATCCAAGCAGACGGCCAGCTCCACCGCTTCAGCGCTACAGGTAAGCGCGGCGATTCAGCTGGCTGGTATGTGCTGCATGACGATGGCCTGCCCGCGGGCGTGTTTGGCTGCTGGCGCACCGGTCTGACCGAGACATGGTGCAGCAAGGCAGAAAGCACTTTGACCCAGGCAGAGCGCGACACCATGCGCTTGCGAGTGCAGGAGGCCAAGCGGCAGAGGGATGTAACGTTACAGCAGCGTTACCGTGAAACGCAGGTAACAGTTGCAGCACGGTGGGAGGCTGCCATCGCCACGGCCCAGCACCCATACTTGGTTGCCAAAGGCATCCAGTCTTTCGGCCTGCGAGCTGAGGGTTCCATGCTGCTGGTGCCCATGCGCGACACCAGCGGCACGTTGCACAGTCTGCAGACCATTAGCGCAGCAGGTGAAAAGCGCTTCATGGCCGGAGGGCGTGTGCATGGCTGCTATCACAGCGTGGGCCGTCCTGATGGTGCCATTGTGGTGTGCGAGGGCATGGCCACAGCGCACAGCGTCCACGCCGCCACCGGACTGGCCGTGGCCGCTGCATTCAGCGCCAGCAACCTGGCACCTGTTGCTCAGGCTCTGCGCCGCAAGTTCCCGGTCTTGCCCATCATCATGGCGGCCGACGACGACCACGCTACCGAAGGCAATCCTGGGCTGACTTCCGCCCATGCTGCTGCATTGGCCGTTGGCGGGTTGGTTTCTATACCTAGTTTCCCGGCTGGCCGGCCTCGCAAGGCCACCGACTTTAACGACCTGTTTTCACTGGCGGGTGCTAGCGCTGTGTGCGAGTGCTTTGCCGAAGTATTGGAGGGCTTGCCATATGCGCATTCGTGAGCGCGACCTGGTCGCCGTGGCCACCGCAGCCATTGCTTGGAACCGCGCCCGTCTGGTGCGCATAGCCACTGCCAAGCGGGTGCTGCCGTGGCTCCACCCACAGCACAAGTCAACAGGCGACGCCCTGCGCTACAGCCGAAAGGCCGAAGCCAAAGCACTGGCTGCACTGCGCAAAGCCTGCGCCAGTGCTGACCCCGCAGCCATCACCATTGACGCCGAGCTGCGGTATGAGGGAAATCTGGAGGGCCTGCCCTATGACGTTTGAAACCCCGGGCACCATTGATGCCATGGACGCTGGCCCAGTCGTAGATGCACCCAGCGCCAGCGCATACAACCCTATCCCCGGCGAGCAGGAGCGCCCGCGTTACGTGGTGCTGGACGATGAGTACACCGCCAGCGACGGCAGCAAGTACCGCGCTGGGGTCTGGCACTTCGGTCTCAAGCCCAGCAAGGGCGACAACCCGCCCACGCTGGTGCAGCAGTGGATTTGCAGCCCTCTGCATGTGGACGCTGTGACACACGACAGCGCAGGGGCTAACTTTGGCCGCCTGCTGCGCTTTCGCAATACGCTGGGTAAGTGGAAGACCTGGGCCATGCCGATGGAGATGCTGCGCGGCGACACCAGCGACCTGCGCGGCGTGCTGCTCTCCATGGGGGTGCACCTCGACCCCAGCAACGCAGGCCGCAACACGCTGGCCACCTATCTGCAAAGCCAGGTGCCCGCCCGCAAGATGGAAGCGGTCATGCAAACCGGCTGGGCTGGCGGCCAGTTCAAAGCCTTTGCCCTGCCGGATACCGTCATTGGCCCACAAGCTGGGAAAGTTACGTTTCAAGCACAGTCCCTGCATTCGGATGAGTACAGCCAACGCGGCACGCTGGAAGGCTGGCGCCGGAGCATTGCGGCTCCGGCCGTGGGCAATCCTGTGCTGGTGTTGGGCTTGTGCACCGCCTTTGCTGGCCCAGTGCTGGCGCTGGTGGGCGCAGAGTCGGGCGGTGTGCACTTGATTGGCGACAGCTCCACCGGCAAGACCACGGCCCTGCAGGGTGCCTGCAGCGTGATGGGAGGCGACAGCTACCGCCGCAGCTGGAGAGCCACGGCCAACGGCCTGGAGGCCAGCGCCAGCCTATTCAACGACAGCATGCTGGCCTTGGACGAAATCAGCGAGTGCGACCCGCGCGACGTGGGCGAAGTGGTCTACATGCTGGGTAACGGACGAGGCAAGCAGCGCGCAGGGCGAACAGGTGGTGCACGGGCTGTGACACGCTGGCGCACCTCTGTGCTTTCGACCGGAGAGCGCAGCATAGCCACCAGCATGGCCGATGCCGGCCAGCGGGTGAAAGCCGGCCAGGCCGTGCGCCTGCTGGACATTCCTGTGCAGCGTATCCACGGTGCGTGGGACAACCTGCACGGCCACCCCAACGGCCCAGCATTCTCCGACGCCATCAAGCGCGCCAGCCGCCAGCAGTACGGCACTGCAGGTCGGGCATTCCTGGAGAAGCTCAGCCGCGACACCACGGACATGGTGCAGAACCTAGAGGCCATTAAGGCGCAACTGCTGGCCGGCGTAGACAGCGGTGATGGGCAGCCGGCACGCGCCGCCGCACGCCTGGCAGTACTGGCGCTCGCCGGCGAACTGGCCACCGCCTACGGCATCACTGGTTGGGATGAGGGCGAGGCCACCAGCGCTGCAGAGGTGGGCTTTGCGGCCTGGTTAGCGCAGCGCGGCGAGGTGTCCGGCAATGCAGAGCAAGACCAGGTAGTGCAGGCTGTACTGAGCTTTGTGGAGCGCCACGGGGACAGCCGGTTTTCCGATGCCGCAGGACCTTACGACGACCGCACTCAGTCCGCGGTTCGCGACCGTGCGGGCTGGTGGGAAGGGGCTGGGGAAGGGGTGCAATTCCTCTTTACTAAAGATGGCATGCGTGAGGCCCTGAAAGGCTTTGACTTCTCCCGCGCGCTTAAGGTGCTCCAGCATGCGGGTGTGCTGAGCCCTGGTGTCGATGGAAAGAGCACCCGACAGAAACGCATTCACAGCCGCAATGTCAGGGTGTATGTGGTGCAGCCTGAAAAGGCCTATTCCGCACAGGAGGGCACAGCATGATGGACGGACTCATTGCCGGAAAGCTGCACGGCCAACCAGAGCAGCGCATGGGGCGCAATGACAAGCCCTTTGTCATCGCTAAGGTGCGCGCGGCAAGCGCCAGTGGGGAGGTGCTCTTTGCCAACTGCATTGCCTTTGCACCAGATGCTATTGCAGCACTGCTGGCGCTGGGCGATGGGGACAGCATTGCCCTTGCTGGTGAACTCACGCCAAAGGCCTGGGTCGACCGCAACGGAGAGGCTCGCGCAGGCCTTGATGTTGTGGTTCATGCGGTGGTGACACCGTACCACGTGACGCGAAAACGCAATGCTATGCACCAGGACGGGGGTTAAGTGGCAGAACAAGACGATGCCGTGGCAGTCGTTGGTGGAGTTGAGGTTTTGCCTCCTGCTACCCCTCGGCTGCGGATACCACCACGTAGCGCAGATGATGGGCGCCGCGAGGTGGTCAGACTGTAGAGAAGTGTGATGAGGTTGCATAAATGCCCATCAAGCATGAAGAAAAAGCAGGTGATGAGCTCACCGCTGCTCAAACTGGGCTGAACGCGTCAGAGGTAGCCCGGGTACTTGTTACCCTTGAAAAAAGACGACTTGAGCGCATTGCCCAGGCGCATGGAGTAAGTAGAAGAGTGGCGACCCAGATTGCGAATGCTTTCTTTGTGGGGCCCACGCCTTCAGGGGATTGATTTATCTCCATTTCTTGTCAAAATCCTGTATGTGCATACAGCAAGTGATGCACTTATTGCCCAGGCTTGAGCGATTCAGCCTGGTGGCAAAAGCTGGCAAAGCGGTGGGTTGTGCGTCTTGAGAGATTCGGACGCGTTTTGACAGTGAGAAGGTGCACGAAGCTAGTGCGCGCCACGACGTAGGGGTTTCGGCCGATACCCCCAATGCGACGAGGTAAAACTCATGAATGCACAACCCACTCAGCCTGGACGAAATCAGGCTATAGCGACTCACTCCTATTTACGACTGCGAGCCAGCCGCATCGCCGGCATGAGTCGGCAGTATGGTCTAACAGACAGCTCAAACTATGGGCCAGAACACTCTTGGCGCAGGTATGTTGGGATGGAGGCCATTCAAGGGAGAAGAACGCATGCCAATTGATACCTCAATTTATTCCCAAGTGGGAAAGGGCGGCGACCTGAGTGACTTGGTAAATGGCTATGCCATGGGGCAAAGAGCCCGCGTCCAAGGCCGGCTTGCAGACCTCCAACTTTCCCAGGCCGAGCGCGAAGCCGCACAGGGAAAGGCAGTCAACGATGCCTACTCCGGCAGTATTGGCGCTGATGGCAAGGTCGATTATGGAAAGATGTATTCCCAGTTGGCCTCTGGAGGCCATGGTGCAGCAATTCCTGGCCTGCAGAAAACGCAGGCAGAGCAGGAAAAGGCAGCCATGGCAGCTGAAGCAGAAAAGCTGAAGCTGGGCCGCACCAAGTTCCAATACTTCGCTCAGGCGCTTCAGCCACTTCTGCAACTGGAGAACATTGACGATGACTCCATCTTGCGCACGCTGAATGGCGTGGTTGACCAAGGCTATCTGGCTCCTGAAGCGGCAGCTTCTTATTTCAAAACACTTTCCCACAGTCAAGAAATTCGTCGGAGTGAGATTCGCGGTGCGCTGTTTCAGGTTTTAGATGCAGCAAAGCAGTTTGAGGAAATGACGCCCAAGGTGCAGGCCCAGAACCTGGGCGGCCGCACTGCGATGGTGGACATGAACCCGGTCACCAATCCGGGCGTGGTGGGGCGGGAGTACCAGCGCACGGCCACGCCTGGCGAGGTGGAGGCGGCACGCCATAACCGTGCCAGCGAGGGGCTCACAGCCCGTGGCCAAAACCTTGCAGATAGCCGCGCAAGGGAAGCCAATGCCAATAATTTGAGCAGGCCTTTTGAGGTGACAGGGGAGGACGGTAAGCCAATGCTGGTGCAGCAGGACAAGGCTGGGAATATTCGTCCAGTGCAGGGGTATGCGCCGAAGGGTGGTGCTGGCACATCGAAACCGCTGCCGACTGCAGCTCTCAAGATGATTCAGGAAAGCAAGGATGCCATCGGAACGGCCTCGAGCATCAATGCCGACCTCGGTGCGATATCTCAACAAATTACCGATGGAAATTTGTCCTTTGGACCAGTCAGCAACTTGTGGAATGCGGCGCGGAACGCCGCTGGCTCGAGTACCGAGCAAAGCCGCAACTTCGCCTCGTTCAAGGCTAGTCTGGAGAAGTTGCGCAACGACTCTCTGCGCCTGAATAAGGGCGTACAGACCGACGGCGACGCGCAACGTGCATGGAACGAACTGTTCCAGAACATCAACGATACAAAGTTGGTCCAGAAACGACTGGGGGAAATCAAACGGATAAACGACCGTGCGGTGCAACTGCGGCAGCTGGACATCGATGGTGTGCTGCAGAACTATGGCCGTAGTCCCATGGATACCGGCGCCTACATACGTCAGCCTTCGGCTCTTTCGGGAAGTAACTCGGCTCTGCCTCCACGCGACGCGCCTGCAAATTCGTCCATCGACGCGCTCCTCGATAAATACAAATAGGGTGACCTATGGCAACCATGCAACAACTTGAGCAGGCTCTGATTAGGGCCGATGCAGCAGGAAATACCGACGACGCCCGCGTGCTGGCCAGTGAAATCCGGCGTATGCGTGCAGAGCTCCCAGGAGATGCACCATCCGCCTCTGGAGATTTGAGCAGCCTGATTACGGGCCAGAAGCAAAAGCGCGATGTTGGCGTGATAGAGGGCACTGCTGCAGGCGTCGGCAGAGGCGTCAAGGATGTCCTGGATACTGGCGCGCGGTGGCTGGCGAGTGGATTCGACAAAATCGCTGGCACCAAGGAGGGCGAGCGCGTCAAAGCCATGAACGAGCAGGGTGAAAGCGAGTTCAAAAAATACTATGGTGATAGCACAGCTGCCTCTGTCGGGCGTGTTGGCGGCAACATCATCGCCACGCTCCCAGTTGGCGGCGTGCTGGGCGCTGGAGCAAAGGCGGCTGCCGCAGCAGGTGTTGCGCCCAAGGTGCTTATGCCGCTTGGCGAGGCCTTGGCGTCTGGTGGGGTGCGGGCTGGTGGCGCGGGCATGGCAACGCGTGTCGCAGGAGGTGCAATCACAGGTGGAGCTAGTGCCGGCCTTATTGACCCAGACAGCGCAGGCACCGGGGCCGCCATCGGTGCTGCATTGCCGGTAGCTGGGAGGGCATTGGGACGGCTCGCCGATTTGCTTAAGGGCCCTGAGTTGTCAGCGCAGGCTGCAGCAACAGTGCGCAAGGTCACGGATGCCGGATATGTTCTGCCTCCCTCTCATGCGCGTCCCACACTGCTCAATGGGGTTTTGGAAGGCGTTGGAGGAAAAATAAAGACTCAGCAGACTGCGAGCGTCCGTAATCAGCAAACGACAAACCAGTTGATTAAACATGCGCTTGGTCTTTCCGATGATGTAGACCTGAGCCCTCAACTCTTCGCAAATATGCGAAGGCAAGCGGGCCAGGCCTATGAGTCGCTTCGCAGTATGGGAACTGTGAAAACAGATGATGCCTTTCTGGAAGCTGTGAAAGATATTGGCGCACAGTACGCAAATGCAAAGCGAAGTTTTCCCGGGCTGGTTCCTGATAATGGAGTCGCAGGCATGGTTAGAAGCCTGAGGGTCAAGAGTATGGATGCCTCAAGCGCAGTAGATGCTATTCACGTGCTGAGGGAGCAGGCGAAGAGTGCGTACAGTTCTGGCAATGGAGCCGTGGCCAGGGCATCAAACAAGGCAGCTCAAGCCTTAGAGGACGTGCTTGAGCGTCAGCTTTCTGAGACAGGCAACAGTGGCATGGTTAATAGCTTTAAAGAAGCCCGCCAGCACATTGCCAAGATTTACGAAGCCGAGAAAGCGCTGCACCCTGGGTCAGGCAATATTGATGCACGTAAGCTAGCTGCATCGTTGCGCAAGGGGAAGCCGTTATCTGGCGAGATTCGGCAAGTTGCAGAGGCCGCTGATGCCTTTCCAAAGGCGTTTCAAGCGCCAGAAGGGGTCGGTTCTGTGGCCCCGTTCTCTGTGCTGGATTCCGCTTTTGCCAGCGGAGTAGGCCTAACTACCGGCAGTGCCCTTCCTTTGGCGTGGCTGGCAGCGCGGCCGGCAATGCGGGCGGCAGCACTCAGCCCCATGGTGCAGAGAGGTTTATCTAGCTCTGGAGGAGCCTTGCCTCTAAGCGTTCTTGCCGGAAAGTCTGCGCCATTGCTCTACCGAGTGGCTCCCGTAGCAGCGGCGAGCCCTTAAATTGCAGAGGCACGGGTCAAGATTGTCGGTCCTGGCTCGACAACTTGGCCCAAGCTTTCTCGCAGCGCTTGAGATACGGCTGCTGCACCAAGAATACGATGACAGCTGCCAAGCCCAATCCCACGAGCCAAGAGTCAAACCAAAGCCCAGCGGCTAGGCCCCAGCCTGCGCCAAGTAGCCACGACAGTTCTTCAACTACGCCTGCAACTGCAGTAGCCGTACGCACCTCATTCTCCGAAGCCTTATGCATGGCAAGTCCTCCTGATTGCGCATAGAGGATACCTGCGCCAGTACCAGCTCATGCAGCACAAAAAGACTAGGCAGTTAGTCATGCAGCACCGAGACCTTGGTGTGGCAGGCTTTCTGGAGCATGGTGCTGGCTTAGGCCATTCGCCGCTTGAACTCTTCCAACAACTTGATGAGCTCGTCTGCTTGAGCCGCAGACGTAGCGAATGGGTAGTCGCCCACTGTGGCTCGAATCACATCATGGTGGTCAATGTATAGCAGGTGTGTTTCTGCGTAGTCTTTGAAATCCGAGGGCGGCACGGCACTTAGTGTGGGAATGTCCATAACCTCGTTTTCGTGGCCATCGATTTTTACTGACATCCATCCTGTGTAAGTCATATCGCCCCTTATTTTGTGAAGTCTCATTCTATGAGGGCTACCTACAGGGGGAGGGCAGGGCTGGGGCCTGTTAAGAAACGTCAAGGTTCGAAGACCAGAACCTTGTTGTGCAGCGTGGCGCGTATGTGGGCAGAACTTGTCAAAACTTGACATTGGCAGCGCTTGCGGACGGCCCGATTACGGCACTCCGAGTGGTGGCTCTAGGGAGGGGTTAGGGTGATGTCCACGGAAAGAGCACCTCCAAGATTACCCCAAGGCCTGAACGAGCCAGCACCCTAATGTTTCCCTAATGTTTGGATGCGGGAGCACGAAGGTGAAGGGCGAGGATGGGCGGCCTCGCACGGCAATGCCGCCATAACCTGCTTGAAAATACAGCGCTGTACATGTTGAGAAATGTTGAGGCTGAAGAACCTTTGCCAACATGAGAAAACCTGAAGTTGACCCAGCATTTCTTTACGCATCGCGCGCGCGAAGAACTTGATAAAACTTCAGTTTTTCCGCGACCTTCGAATGCGATACGCGTGACTGTCAGCTCTTGCACGCCTCTTCCACGCGTCACAGTCCCCCGCACTTGAAAAACAATCACCGGAAATCAAAACCAAGGCCCTTGCATGGGGCATCGAAGGGTCTTGAATGAGGGCGAAGGTCCTGCAGCCGTACCTGGCGCTCCCCGAAATCGCGGCAGTCCTATATGCCAAAGAAGGGAGTCCCCAAACTGGGGGCACCTTTTCACGAGTGCGTGACTTGTACCGCCGCCATGCCGATGAGTTCCGGTTCGGGGTACCAGATGGACAAGCAGAGCACATGGACGCGGGTTCAATTCCCGCCAGCTGCCGTTGCCGCCCATGTTTTCTTCACGACAACATGCCAGACAACGGTCAAACCCCAGCTAAGCCCAGCAACGGTGCGGCCTGGTACATGACTCTCGCCGGGTGGGTGGAAGGGGAGCGACCTAGGACAGAACCACCCGGATGCACCAGGTCGAATGGAGATGATTTCCAGTGTCGCTCACGGATTACCGCTATCTGATGGCGGTTTCAGTGGTTGACTTGCGCCATTTGGCATTGCCTGATTCAGATAGCGTGCGACAAACGCCCCCAAAAATCCACTGAATAGAAGCGAGTCAATTTTCTGGAGGCGGTCTTTATCTAGCCACATCCAAGCATCAGGTATCGCAAGGTGAGCTATTCGAACAATGAATAGACATAGCATTCCAAAGCTTGCGATTTTTACTGCCCAGATGATTGCGCCATGCACCACATGTTTGAGGTGTGCTTGGCGAGTTTCATCAGTCCCGTAAAGCTCCTTATCCTCAGCTTGAGCAAGGCTGGTAGCACTTGGCCCACTCCCTAATGTGGGAAACAAGCCATCAGTGCCAATCAGACTGTTTGGGTCAATTGGCATGCTGCTGGCTGAGGAACTGCCTACGTTTTTCCGCCAGCTCTTTATAGTGCTGCTGAATGAGCGTTTGTGGAATCACTGCGCCCTTCATGTTGCGCCCATTTGCCAAGTTCCACGTCATGTCCCACGGGGTGCCTGGTCGGTGAGTGAGGTCGCTAAGCTGCAGCCCACCGAACTGCTTGTAAGCATTCCAGACGCTATCCAGAAAAGTACGGGTTTCCGCATCTTCAACGGTTGGAAGTGCATCGGTGAACGGGTTATCCGTTTGCTGGCGCAGTATGGGTGAGCTCCCATACTGCTTGAATTTCCGATACACACTCTCAATGACAGGCCCGTACTGCCATGCTTGGACCTCCTCACCAATGAGGGGCTTGTCATACAAGCCAAGCGCCCAACCCTGAGCAATGTAGACGAGCTTCAAAAGCTTCATCGGCGTGATTGGCAAGCCTTCAGCCTGTGCTTTTCCCACAAAGTAATTGGCGACAGAAATGGTCGAATGCGTTTCCATTTTTGGCTCCTTTCCTCAATGGTTGTCGACATAGGTTGGCCTACACAAGTAGGAGCTGTGGATTTTTACATAGTTCCGGCAGCGCAGGATGACAACCGTGCTTGCCTTCGTTTTGTAGCACGCGTAGCACCTGTGTAGCACGAGCCAATCAGCCGCAAACCCGCATGGAATAAGGCTGTATCACCTGTAGCACGCGTAGCACCAGAAAAGAGCGAAGGACCAGAAGGAAATTCCGCAGACGACCTGCGCCAGCCTTCTTGCTCTTTCTTGTACGTGGCCACTATTCCGTTTCCCCTGCTGTGATGGCGTGGATGGCGCTGGCAGGTCCTGCTCCATGTTGCCGCAATGGGGCAAAGTGAAGACACTCCAAAATTTGTTGGTACTTTTGTTGGTACTTTTTGGATGGGGAATGCAAGAGTCCTTATTTCACAAGAGGTTCAAGCTGATATGACGTTCCTTGGAAAGCGGCCCAAGCCGGCGCAAAGCACAACCGCACGCGGGCAGCTGGCCGAGGATGCCGCGTTGGCGCATTTGCAGACGCGGGGCCTGAAGCTTGTCGAGCGCAATTATCGGACGCCGGGCCGTGGTGGCGGCGAAATCGATTTGATCCTGCGTGACCGCGACGGGTCTTTGGTGTTCGTCGAAGTCCGCAGCCGCAACACCGAGCGCTTCGGCGGTGCCGGCGGCAGCATCGGCCGTCTCAAGCAGCAGCGCATCGTGCTGGCCGCCAGATACTATCTGATGCGGCTTGCGGCAGCGCCGCCATGCCGCTTTGATGTGGTGCTGGTCGATAGCGCCGGGAACCAGATGCGCCTCGAATGGCTCCAAGCGGCATTCGAGGCGCTTTAGTCGCCGCGTCATAGTTGTGCGCAACACTGATGCGCAAATAACGGTTTGCTACCAAAGAGATAACAGGTGGCGGGTATCATCGGGCCTCCATGCTAGAGCAACGAATTCAACAGCATTTCATCGACAGTGCCGACCTGAAGTACCAGGCCGCCCAGGCGCTGAGCCAACCTATTGCTTCCGCCGTACAGGCCATGCTGGCCTGCGTGACGGGCGGCGGCAAGGTGCTGGCCTGCGGTACGGGCGTTTCGGCCAGCGATGCCCAGTTATTTGCCTCCCTGTGCGTGACAGGGTTCGAGCGCGATCGTCCCGAGCTGGCGGCCGTGGCCCTGACTTCCGATGGCGGCCTGCTGGGCAGCGTGGGAGCCACGGGCTCGGGCGGCAATGCCAGCCAGTATCTGGCGCGTCAGGTGCGGGCGCTGGGGCAGCCCGGCGATCTGCTGCTGCTCATGTCGGTGACCGGCAACGACACGGCTGTGCTGGAGGCTCTTGAAGCCGCCCACGAGCGCGACATGATGGCCGTGGTGCTGACAGGCCGCACCGGCGGAAATCTGGCCACCGCCGTGCGAGAGACCGATGTACTGATCTGCGTGCCCCACGACCGTGCGGCGCGCGTGCGCGAAACCCATACCTTGATCCTGCACTGTCTGGCCGATGGTGTGGACTCTCAACTGCTTGGTGACCAGGAGATGCCTTTATGAAGTTGAAGTGGACCCGTGTTGCATGTGCGGCCCTGACTGTTGCCGCTCTGGGCGGTGCCTTGAGCGGTTGCGTGGCTCTGGTGGGCGGCGGTGCTGCTGTGGCGGGCATGTCGGCAGTGGACAGGCGTACCACCGGCACACAGGTTGAGGACCAGGGCATAGAGCTGCGTGCCGGCAATCGCATCAGCGAGGTGATGGGCGACAAGGCCCGCGTCAGCGCCACCAGCTACAACCGTGTGGTGTTGCTGACCGGCCAGGCAGGCAATGCGACGGACAAGGCAACCATCGAGAAGCTGGTGCGCGAACAATCCACCGTGCGCCAAGTCTATAACGAGATCGAGGTCGCGCCTTTCACGGCCACTCTGGGTCAGCGCTCCCAGGATTCTCTGATCACGACCAAGGTCAAGGCTAGTCTGGTCAACGCCAAGGACATTTCATCCTCGGCCATCAAGGTCGTGACCGAGAACAACGTGGTCTATCTGATGGGCATAGTCACGCCGCGCGAATCCAAGCGGGCTGCCGAGATCGCTCGTGGCGTCAACGATGTGAGCAAGGTTGTGCGCCTGTTTGAGGTCATCTCCGAAGATGAGCTGGCTGCAGCAACATCCAAGGCCGCCCCTGTGGTCGAGGATCGCTCCAGCATGAACTGAGGTGAGCTGACGGTCACAAAAAAGCCGGACTCGAGTCCGGCTTTTTTCATGGCGCAGCGGCTCAGCGCAAGCGCTGGATCAGGCTGGAGGTATCCCAGCGATTGCCGCCCATGGCCTGTACATCGGCATAGAACTGGTCCACCAGCGCGGTGACGGGAAGGCGTGCGCCATTGCGCTGGGCCTCGGCCAGCACCAGCCCCAGATCCTTGCGCATCCAGTCCACGGCAAAGCCGAAGTCGAACTTCCCCACGGCCATGGTCTTGCCGCGATTGTCCATCTGCCAGCTCTGAGCGGCGCCCTTGCCGATCACGTCGAGGACCTTCTCCACGTCCAGGTCGGCGCGCAGGCCAAAGGCAATGGCTTCGGACAGCCCCTGGACCAGGCCCGCAATGCAGATCTGATTGACCATCTTGGTCAGTTGACCGCTGCCGCTGGCACCCATATAGGTAAAGGCGCGCGAGAAGGCATCAGCCACCGGTGCCACCTGGTCGAATACCTCCTGATCGCCACCGCACATGACAGTGAGCTGACCGTTGACCGCACCGGCCTGACCACCCGATACCGGGGCATCCATGAAGTGCAGGCCGCGCTGGAGGGCCTGTGCATACAGCTCGCGTGCCACCTGCGCCGAGGCCGTGGTGTGATCTACAAAGATGGCCCCAGGCTCCATGCCCGCAAAGGCGCCGTCGTCTCCCAGCGCAATCGAGCGCAGGTCGTCGTCGTTGCCCACGCAGCAAAAGACCATGCGTGCACCCTTGACGGCTTCACGGGGCGTGGCTGCATGGCGGGCGCCGACAAATTCCTCGACCCAGGCCTCGGCCTTGGTGGTCGTGCGGTTGTAGACCGTGACCTGATGGCCTGCCGCAGCCAGATGCCCGGCCATGGGGGAACCCATGACGCCCAGACCCAGAAAGGCCACAGGAGTGGAAGTGCAGGGTGCGTAGCTGCGGGAGGCGATGGTGGCTGTGCTCATGAAATCCTCTAAGACTGGGTACGGAACAGTTCGATCATGGTAGCGCCGCAGTGCATGGCCTTGGCGTAGAGCAGGGTCCTGGGCGGCCCTGCCGCCCCACAGCAAAGCCAGCGCTCCACCTGTGGGAGGAGATGCCGGCGCCTTGGGGTTAGACGATGGTCAGATGCTCGGTGCCGGCCGCCAGGTCCAGAGTCCGGGCACGCTGGCTGTTGAGCTTGATCTGCAGACGCAGGTCGTTGACCGAGTCTGCATTGCGCAGCGCGTCTTCATAGGTGATGAGATTGGACTCGAACAGGTCGAACAGCGCCTGGTCAAAGGTCTGCATGCCGATGTTGCGGCTTTTCTTCATGATCTCCTTGATCTCGACGACTTCACCCTTGAAGATCAGGTCTGCGATCAGCGGAGAGTTGAGCATCACCTCGATGGCGGCGACACGGCCCTTGCTGTCCTGCTTGGGGATCAGGCGCTGGGAAATGATGGCCCGCAGATTCAGCGACACGTCCATCAGCAGTTGCGGACGGCGCTCTTCGGGGAAGAAGTTGACGATACGGTCCAGAGCCTGGTTGGCACTGTTGGCGTGCAGCGTGGCCAGACATAGATGCCCGGTTTCCGAGAACGCAATCGCGTGCTCCATGGTTTCTCGGTCACGGATTTCGCCCATCAGAATCACATCGGGCGCCTGGCGCAGCGTGTTCTTGAGCGCGGCTTCCCAGCTTTCAGTGTCCAGTCCCACCTCGCGTTGCGTGACCACGCAGTTCTTGTGCGGATGCACGAATTCCACGGGGTCTTCCACGGTGATGATGTGGCCGAAGGAGTTTTCATTGCGCCAGTCCACCATGGCGGCCAGCGTGGTGGACTTGCCCGAGCCCGTCGCGCCGACCAGGATGCACAGGCCGCGCTTGGTCATGGTCACTTCCTTGAGCACCTGCGGCACGCCCAGGCCGTCAATCGTGGGCAGGGTGCTGGGAATGGTACGCAGCACCATGCCGACCTTGCCCTGTTGCATGAAGGCGTTGACACGGAAGCGCCCCACACCGGCAGGCGAGATGGCGAAGTTGCACTCCTTGGTGTGTTCGAAGTCCGCCACCTGCCTGTCGTTCATGATGGAACGCGCCAGGGCCAGCGTATGCAACTGGTTCAGCGGCTGGGGCGAGACCTTGGTGACTTTGCCGTCAATCTTGATGGCGGGCGGAAACTCTGCAGTGATGAACAGGTCGCTGCCGTTGCGGCTGACCATGAGCTTGAGCAGATCGTTGATGAATTTACTGGCCTGATCGCGTTCCATGATCGTTCCTTGAGGCAGCGTCAAAATTGGCAGAGCCCAAGTGAGAGACGCCGAGCAAGAGCCGCCTCGCGGCGAGGGCGTCGTCCCCCTGGGGGGAAGCGGCAAAGCCGCTCAGGGGGGAGGCATCATCCAGGAAAATTCTCGGGAATCTTCGCCTTGCTGCGCGCTTCGGCCGGGCTGATGAGGTTGCGGCGCACCAGATCGGTCAGGTTCTGGTCCAGAGTCTGCATGCCCATGTTCTGGCTGGTCTGAATGGTGGAGTACATCTGTGCCACCTTGGCTTCGCGGATCAGGTTGCGGATGGCGGGCGTGCCCAGCATGATCTCGTGTGCGGCCACACGGCCCTGGCCGTCCTTGGTCTTGCACAGCGTCTGCGAGATCACGGCCTGCAGCGACTCGGACAGCATGGCGCGCACCATTTCCTTTTCCTCGGCCGGGAAGACGTCGATGATACGGTCGATGGTCTTGGCGGCCGACGAGGTGTGCAGCGTGCCGAACACCAGGTGCCCGGTTTCGGCCGCCGTCATGGCCAGACGGATGGTTTCCAGGTCCCGCATTTCGCCGACCAGAATCGCGTCCGGGTCTTCACGCAGCGCGGACTTCAGCGCTGCCGCGAACGACAGCGTCATGGGGCCGACTTCGCGCTGGTTGATCAGGCATTTCTTGGACTCGTGCACGAATTCGATGGGGTCTTCCACCGTCAGGATGTGGCCGTACTCGGTCTCGTTGAGATAGTTGACCATGGCGGCCAGCGTGGTGGACTTGCCCGAGCCCGTGGGGCCGGTCACCAGCACCAGGCCGCGCGGCTTCAGGGCCAGGTCGGCGAAGATCTTGGGTGCGTTGAGTTGCTCCAGTGTCAGGATCTTGCTGGGAATGGTACGGAACACGGCCGCCGCGCCGCGGTTCTGGTTGAAGGCGTTGACACGAAACCGGGCCAGGCCTTCAATCTCGAACGAAAAGTCCACTTCCAGAAACTCTTCGTACTGCTTGCGCTGGGCATCGCTCATGATGTCGTAGACCATGGCGTGCACGGTCTTGTGGTCCAGCGGATCGATGTTGATGCGGCGCACATCGCCGTGGACGCGAATCATGGGGGGCAGGCCTGCCGACAAATGCAAGTCCGAAGCCTTGTTCTTGACACTGAATGCCAGCAATTGCGTGATATCCACGGAGATCCCTCTCTGGTTTGATACTCTGGCGCCAATTATGACGACGATTGAAAACAATCTGGGGCAGATTCATGCCCGCATTGCAGCCGCTTGCGCCAGTGCAAGCCGGCCCGTGACATCGGTGCAACTGCTGGCCGTTTCCAAGACCTTCGGCGCGGATGCGGTGCGCGAGGCGGTGCTGGCCGGCCAGCGCAGCTTTGGCGAGAACTATATCCAGGAGGCGGTGGAGAAAATTGCCGCCGTGCGCGCCATGCAGCTGGCGGGCGGCGAGGCGCTGCAATGGCATTGCATAGGCCCCATCCAGAGCAACAAGACGCGGCTGGTGGCCGAGAATTTCGACTGGGCCCAGACCGTGGACCGGCTCAAGATCGCCGAGCGTCTTTCGGCCCAGCGTCCGCAGGGCATGGCACGGCTCAATGTCTGCATCCAGGTCAATGTGGATGGCGGCGCCACCAAGTCCGGCGTAATGGCCGAGCAAGCACTGGAGCTGGCCCAAGCCATGGTGAAACTGCCCAATCTGCAGCTGCGCGGCATCATGAGCATTCCTGACGATGCTCCTGATTTCGAGGCGCAATGCGCAGTCCACAAAAAGGCCAAAGCCGTTTTTGAGTCCATCAAGGCCAGTGGTCTCGCGGGGCTGGAACATTTCGACACGCTGTCCATGGGCATGACCGGCGATCTGGAAGCCGCCGTGGCAGCAGGCAGCACCATGGTGCGCGTGGGCAGCGGGATCTTTGGAAAGCGGAGCTACACCCCCTGAGGCGCTTCGCGCCTTCCCCCTCTCTGCTTCGCGGAGGGGGACGACACCTTCGGCGCGGGGCGGCCCTTCCTCGGTGTCTCTTTGTCAGGCCACGGCAGTTTTTAGGCTTGTACTCAAGGCCGCTTCATCTGGCACTCCGTGGGTAGATCAAGCTGCTGGGCGGAATAGACGGCATCGGTTCTGAAGCCGTAGTTCGTGCCTTCCCAGCCGGTCTTGACCAGCTTGCCGTCCACGGGGGCGATGGTGTTGACGACCTGGGGCAGCAGCAGCTGGTGGTCCTTGCCGCGCATCCTGACGGGGCCGAAGACGGTGTCCATGGACATGTCCTCCATGGCCTTGGCAATTTTCACGGGCTCGGTGGACTGGGCCTTGGCCATGGCAGCGGCCAGCATGCGCGGCACAAGATCCATGCGCGGGGCGAGAAAGTCCTGGTTCATCCTGGCCTTGTACTCCCTGGCCCGGGCGTCTGCCTGGGCTCGGTCGGCCATGCCGGGATGCCATTCCGCGACCCAGGTCACCTGGCCGATCCTGGCCTGGGAAATCGAGGTCACGGTGCCCGGAAAGCCGCCGGCACTATGGTTGAAGTAGCGCAGGTTGTAGCCCGAGTCCCCGGCGGACTTGAGCAGCAGAGCCAGATCCTGGCCCCAGTTGCCGGTGATGACCGAATCGGTGCCGACCTCCTTGATCTTGGCCACATAGGGCGCAAAGTCCTTGATGCGGCCCATGGGGTGCAAGGTCTCGCCCACGAACTGCACATCCGGCCTTGCCTTGGCTACCATGCTGCGGCCGAAGCTAGCCCATTGCTTGCCATGGGCGTAGTCCTGGTTGAGCAGAAAGACCTTGCGGATCTCGGGCTGGGTCTTGATGTAGTTGGCAATGGCCTGCATGCGCATGGCCGTGTTGGCGTCGAACATGAAATGCCAGAAGCTGCAGGACTTGCCGGTCAGCTCGGGATCGATGGAGCTGTGGTTGAGTATCAGCACCTCCTTGCCCGGATTGCGCTGGTTGTAGCGCGCCGCCGCCTGCACCAGCGCCGTGACCACCGATGAGCCCGAGCCCCCCGTCACCACCACGCGTGCGCCCTGATCAATGGCGGCCTGCAGCGCGCTCTGGCTCTCCTGGGCCGAGAGCTTGCTGTCGAACTGCAGCAGCTGGAATTTCGCGCCGTTGTAGAGGCCGCCCTTGGCATTCACGTCATCGACGGCGTAGAGCACATGGTTGCGCATGACTTCACCCACATTGGCAAACGGGCCGGAGAGCGGGTCGATGAACGCGATCTTGAACGGCTCTGCCGTCTGGGCGGATACGGTGCCGGCACACAGGCTGGCAGCCAGCGCAAGGGCTGAGAAGCGAACTGACATGGTTTTGTCTCCAGGAGTTGGAATGGCGCCTTGGCCTTCGAGGCTCTCAGCTGGCGCTGTTGGTGGTGGATGAAGCGCTCTTGCGGCGCCTGGGGGGCGAAGGGTTCTGCGCTGCCGGCGCCGGCGCGGCTCTGGCCGCGCGTTTGCGCGCAGGGGCCGCCGCAGTGCGCAGGCCCAGCACGCGCGAGGCCAGCTCGGTGAGCTCGACCACCATCTCGGCTGGGCCCAGCTTGCCGCCAGGCTGATACCAGTTGTAGAGAAAGCCGGGCAGACTGCAGGCCGCCTGTGCCGTGATGCGGGTGTCGCGGAAATCGAAATGCCCGCTGGCGCGGCCTTCGTCGAGCAGGGCGCAGAACTGCTTGTAGAACTGCTGGGCCACATTGCGCGAGGCCTTGAGATAGGCGGGGCTGAAGGCCTGCGGCTCGCGGTAGGGGAAGAAGCCCGCCGGGTAGTGCGCAATGGTGGCGGCGATCAGTCGCTGAAGACCGTCGATGGCTTTTTCATGCGCGGGGCGCGGGTCGTCGGCCGCAAAGTCCAGCACCGTGAAACAGGCCTCGGTCGGTGCCCAGCACAGGGTTTCGAAGATCTCCTGCTTGTTGCGGAAGTAGTAGTAGACAAAGGGCTTGGTCACGCCCAGCGCCTGCACGATCTGCTCTATGGTGGTGTTGGCATAGCCATAGCGGTCGAACAGGGCTTCGGCGGCCTTGAGAATGCGCTCGCGCTTCTCGTCGGAGCCGGCTGTGGGCAGGCGCTGGCGGCCGCGCGGCGCCACGGGCGCAGCCGGCTTTTTCTCGGTCTTTCTGGTCGTGGCGGGCATGAGGGTTTGCGTGTGTCGCATTCGTTATACCAATGGGTAGCATTGTTCTACCGGCAGGTATACATTGACAAGACGCCGAGTAGCAGATTGCCCTAAGGCAATCCCTGAGAACGCCCGCAAAGTGGCGCCGCTGTTCGGTCTATACGAGACACCCAGGAGACAACCATGGCTGAATCCGAAATCCTCATTCCCCTGCATGAGGCCTTGCGCCGCAATGCGCGCCAGCACCCCGAGCGCGATGCCTATATCTGGTACGGCCAGCACATCAGCTGGCGCCAGGTGGACGAGGCCAGCGATGCCGTGGCCGCGCATCTGCAGCAACTGGGCGTGAAGCCCGGCGAGCCTGTCGCCCTGTTCATGAACAACTGCCCGCAGTACATCATTGCGCACTACGCGGTGCAGAAGATCGCGGCCATCGTCTGTCCCTGCGGGCCGCTTAACAAGGAGCATGAACTCGAATATCAGCTCAATGATCTGCAGGCCAGGGTCATCATTGCGGCCGATGTGCTGCTGCCCGTGGTCGACAAGGTGCGCGGCAGCACCGCACTGCAGCATGTGCTGGCCGTGCGCTACGGCGACTGGCTGCCCGCCAGAGTCACGCTGCCCCTGCCTGTCGAACTGCAGGCCCCCGTGCAGCCGCTGCCCGGCAATGTGACGTCGTTCTGGGATCTCATGCACAGCGGCGCCAGGCCTTCCCATGTCGAGGTGGACATGGACGAGGTGGCGCTGATGACCTACACCTCGGGCACCACGGGCCTGCCCAAGGGCGCCATGCTGAGTTTTGGCGCGGCCGCCTACAAGACGGCCGGCGCGTCCCGGGTGACCGGCGTCAGCGCCGAGGATGTCCTGCTGGCCGTGGCGCCGCTCTATCACATCGCCGGCATGTCCATGGGGGTGAACATGCCCGTGCATTCGGGGGCGCCCTGCGTGCTGCTGCATCGCTTCGATCCGCTGGCCGTGGCGCAGGCGCTGGAGCGCTACCGTGTCAGCTGGTGGTACAGCATCGCGCCCATGAATGTGGCGCTGATGCAGGTGCCGGGCGTGGAGAAGATGGATTTCAGCGCGCTGCGCCGCAACACCGTCACCAGCTTCGGCATCAGCTATACCGAGGATCTGGCCCAGCAATGGCGCAGGTTCGCACCTAATGCCATCTCCAGCGAGGCGGCCTACGGCCTGTCCGAAACCCACACCATGGATACCTTCATGCCGGGCGATGCCATTCGCTGGGGCACCCATGGCAAGCCCGCGCCGGGCAACGAAATCCGGGTGATAGATCCGGAGACCGGCGCACCGCTGGCTGCAGGCGAGGTGGGCGAGATCATCATTCGCGGCCCGGGCAACTTCAAGGGCTACTGGAACAAGCCCGAGGCCACGGCCAAGACGCTCAAGGACGGCTGGGTGCATACCGGCGATATGGGCAAATTCGATGCGGACGGCTATCTGACCTTCATCGGCCGCTTCAAGGAAATGATCAAGGTCTCGGGCTACAGCGTGTTCCCCGAGGAGGTGGAGACGATTCTGATCAAGCATCCGGCCATCGCCCAGGCTGCCGTGATCGGTGTTGCCGACGCTCAGAAAGGCGAGGTCGTGCGCGCCTTCATCGTGCGCAAGCCCGGGCAGAGCCTGGAAGCGGAAGGCCTGCTGGCCTGGAGCAAGGAAAACATGGCCAGCTACAAGGCGCCGCGCGAGGTGCGCTTCATCGATGCCTTGCCGGCCACAGGCGCTGGAAAGGTATTGCGCCGCCTGCTCAGGGACATCCCCTGATCGACACACGCTGCTGGCTCCGGATCGGCGCAGGTTGCGAACCATTCAAACGAGATAGGACTTGCGCAAACAAGAGTACAACAGCGGCCTGCTTCCTGAGGCCGTCGCCCTGCCTGAGCCCGTTTTGCGTAAGTCGTGGAGAGTCCTATGTTCAAGAAAGTCCTGATCGCCAACCGCGGTGAAATCGCGCTGCGCATCATCCGTGCGCTGCAGGAGCTGGGCATTGCCAGCCTGGCGGTGTATGCCGCCGACGATGCGGCGGCCCCGCATGTGCAGGCCGCTGACGAAGCGCAGGCACTGGGCGCCAGCGGACCGGCTGCCTATCTCGATGGCGCGCAGCTGCTGCGTATCGCGCAGCAGCACGGTTGCGATGCGCTGCACCCGGGCTATGGCTTTCTCAGCGAGAACGCGGACTTTGCGCGCGCCTGTGCGGCAGCGGCCCTGCGCTTCATCGGCCCGACGCCCGAGCAACTGACGCTGCTTGGCGACAAGGCCAGGGCCCGTGCGCTGGCGCAGCAATGCAGTGTGCCCCTGATGCCCGGCAGCACCGAGGCCGTGACGCTGGAGCAGGCACAGCAGTTCTTTGCGCGCCAGCAGGCCGACGGGGCCAGCGGCATCATGATCAAGGCCATCGGCGGCGGCGGCGGTCGCGGCATGCGTGCGGTCACCGAGGCTGCCGAAGTGGCGGCCGCCTACCAGCGCTGCCGCAGCGAGGCCCAGGCAGCCTTCGGCGTGGATGGCGTCTATGTCGAGCGGCTGATGAGCGGCGCGCGCCATATCGAGATCCAGCTGCTGGGCGACGGCAGCGAATGGCCGATGGCGCTGGGCGAGCGCGAATGCACGCTGCAGCGGCGCTTTCAGAAGCTGGTGGAGATTGCACCTAGCCCCAGCCTGACGCAGCCGCTGCGCGAGCGCATCACCGAGGATGCGCTGCGCATGGCAGCCAGGCTGCGCTACGAAAGCCTGGGCACGTTCGAGTTTCTGGTCGATCTGCAGTCCGAGTCTCTGCCCTATGTGTTCATCGAGGCCAACCCGCGCCTGCAGGTGGAGCACACGATTACCGAAGAGGTCTTTGGCGTTGATCTGGTGCAGGCCCAGATCCGCATTGCGGCGGGCGAGCACTTTGCCGACCTGGGCCTGAATGTGAATGCCCCGCCCCGGCCGCGCGGCCATGCCATGCAGTGGCGCATCAATGCCGAAACCCTGGATGCCCAGGGCAACTCCCGCCCCGGCAGCGGCCGCATTGCCGCGCTGCAGTGGCCGCAAGGCCCCGGCATACGCCTGGACGGTCATGCGCAGCAGGGGGCGAGCCCGTCGCCGCATTACGACACCTTGCTGGCCAAGCTCGTCGTGCACAGCAGCGCGCCGCATTTCGAGGATGTGCTGCGCCGCTCCCGGCGCGCGCTGGCCGACTGCCGCATCGCGGGCCTGGCCACCAATCTGCCGCTGCTGCAGGCCCTGGCCCAGCGGCCCGAGATGCTGGAGCAGACCGTGCACACGCGCTGGCTGGAAGAGGTCCTGCCGCAGCTGGTGGAAGCCGCAGAAAAGATAGCTTCAAGCGCAAGTCATTCAAGGAATTTAGATACTTTTGAGTCTAAAAACAATGTATCCCAAGCGCAGCAAGCTCCTGAAAATGCAGTGCTGGCCCCCATGCCGGCCAGGGTCGTGCAGTGGTCTGTTGCGGTGGGCGAGACGGTGGCCAAGGGCGCCGAGCTGGGCATTCTCGAAGCCATGAAGATGCAGCATGTGCTGTTCGCGCAGGCGGCGGGCCGGGTTCAGGCGCTGCTCGCGGAGGCCGGCAGCTATGTGGCGCAGGACCAGGCCTTGCTGGTGCTCGCGCCCGTTCAGGGGGAGGCCGCGCATGCCGAGGTCGTGCCGCAGCGGCAGGATCCCGACCACATTCGAGACGATCTGCAGCGCGTCAAGGATCGCCATGCCTTCACGCTCGATGCAGCGCGGCCCGATGCCATGGCCAGACGCCATGGCCAGGGCAGCCGCAGCGCGCGCGAGAACATTGCCGATCTCTGCGATGCAGGCAGCTTCATCGAGTACGGGGCGCTGGCGATTGCCGCGCAGACACGCAGGCGCAGCCTCGACGATCTGGTGGCCAACACGCCGGCCGACGGCATGGTCACGGGCATGGGCTCCATCAATGCCGCGCAGTTCGGCGCGGAGCGCTCGCGCGCCGTGGTCATGTCCTATGACGCCACGGTGCTGGCCGGCACCCAGGGGGCGCGCAATCACGCCAAGACCGACCGCATGCTGGGCATCGCGCTGCAGCAAAAGCTGCCCGTGGTGCTGTTTGCCGAAGGCGGCGGCGGCCGGCCCGGCGATACCGACACGCCCGTGGTCGCAGGCCTGCATGTGCATACCTTCGCGGCCTATGCGGCGCTCTCGGGTCAGGTGCCCGTGGTGGGTATCACCCATGGCCGCTGCTTTGCGGGCAATGCGGCGCTGCTGGGTTGCAGCGACGTGATCATCGCCACGCGCAGCAGCAATATCGGCATGGGCGGACCGGCCATGATCGAGGGCGGCGGCCTGGGTGTCTTCCGTCCCGAGGAAGTCGGCCCCGCCAGCGTGCAGCATGCGAATGGCGTGATCGATATCCTGGTCGACGACGAGGCCCAGGCCGTGGCCGCGGCCAGGCACTATCTGTCCTTCTTCCAGGGGCGGGTCGAGCAATGGTCCGAGCCCGATCAGCGTCTGCTGCGCCAGGTCGTGCCCGAGAACCGCCTGCGTGCCTACGATACGCGCGCAGCCATGGCCGGGTTGGTGGACGAGGGCAGCCTGCTGATGCTGAGAACCTGCTTCGGCGCCGGTATCCACACGGCGCTGGCGCGCATCGAGGGGCGGCCCGTGGGATTGATGGCCAACAACCCGGGCCATCTGGGCGGCGCCATCGATGCCGATGCGGCCGACAAGGCGGCGCGTTTCATGCAGTTGTGCAATGCCCACGGCATCGCCATCGTCAGCCTGGTCGATACGCCCGGCTTCATGGTCGGGCCGGAGATCGAGAAAACCGCCCAGGTGCGCCATGTCAGCCGGCTGTTCGTCATGGCGGCCAAGCTGCGCGTCCCGTATTTCAGCGTGGTGCTGCGCAAGGGCTACGGCTTGGGCGCCATGGGCATGACGGCGGGCAGCTTTCATGCGCCCATCTTCAATGTGGCCTGGCCCACGGGCGAGTTCGGCGCCATGGGCCTGGAAGGGGCTGTGCGGCTGGGCTTTCGCAAGGAGCTCGAAGCCCTGCCCGAGGGCGCGCAGCGCGAGGCGTTGTTCCAGAAGCTGCTGGCCCAGCAATACGCACATGGCGAGGCCATGCACATGGCGGCCACGCTGGAAGTCGATGCCGTCATCGACCCTGCGGAGACCCGCGCCTGGCTGGTGCGCGGCCTGGCCGGTGCGCGACTGCGCGATGAGCCGGCCCGGTTTGTCGATACCTGGTAGGGCGGAGGGCTAGCGTTCGTAACCGGGGCTGCGCCTGTCCAGCCTGCGTAGCAGCCCCGGCCAGTTCAGCGCGCCGGAGCCCATGCCCTTGGTGACCTGCTGCGCCGAGGTGGCGATGATGGCCGGGTCAATCATGGTCAGTCTGCCGCCGCCGGACTGCGCGCGTACTTGGATCATGCACACCGACTCGAAGGTATACATGGCCATGAAGGCGTCGGCGACGCTTTGGCCCACGGTCAGCAGGCCGTGGTTGCGCAGCATGAAGAAATTGTTGTTGCTCAGGTCGCGCACCAGGCGAGGCTTTTCATCGTCGCGCAGCGCTACGCCCTCATAGTCGTGGTAGCCGAGCGAGCTGAGCACGAAAATGGACTGCTGGGAGATGGGCAGCACGCCATCCGCCTGCGCCGACACGGCCACGCCGTTGACGCTGTGGGTGTGCAGCACGCACCCGGCGTCCTCGCGCGCCGCATGGACGGCGCTGTGGATGGTGAAGCCTGCCGGATTGATGGGGAAGGGCGAGTCCATCACCACATTGCCCGCAAGATCGACTTTCACCAGCGAGGATGCGGTGATCTCGTCGAACATCATGCCGTAGGGATTGATGAGAAAGTGGTGCTCCGGCCCAGGAATCTTGGCGGTAATGTGGGTGTAGACCATATCGTCCCAGCCCATCAGCGCGACTAGGCGGTAGGCAGCCGCCAGATCGATGCGCGTGCGCCATTCCTCGGCGCTGATCTTGCCCTGGAGGCTGGGAGTGTCCTGTATCGATGTCTTCATGAAGTGAACTCATTGTTGGGGGATAGAAGATAGAGGCTTGCGTGCAGGTATCCGGGGCGACTCAGGCCACCTGCGGCACGGCATGCCGTGGGGATGGGCGCACGGTCAAGAGCAGCAGCAGACCCGCTGAGACATACAGTGCGATCACCAGATACATGCTGTAGGTGTTGTTGCCGGTCTGCTTGATGAGCAGGGCGTTCGCATAGGGGCTGAAGGCGCCGCCCAGGTTGCCAAGGCAGTTGATGAGGGCGATGCCGATGGCGGCTACCTTGGCGGGCAGATACTCGCTGACCATGGCGAAGAACAGCGGCGTGGCCGAGGCCAGGCCGATGACCCCAAGCGGCAGAGCGAGCAGCGAGCCCGGCAGATTGCCCTGCAGCAGGGTCGTCGCGTACAGGCAAACCGCGGCTAGGCCTGTGCAGGCGGCAAAGTGCAGACGGCGCTCGCGATGGCGGTCCGAGTGGCGGCCAATCAGAATCATGCCCACCACGCCGCAGGCATTGGGGATGGCGGCCAGCAGGCCGACGGTCAGCACGTCCTTGACGCCCCAACTCTGGATCAGCGTCGGCATCCAGAACACCATGGTGTAGCTGGCCCCCAGCAGGCAGAAATACGTCAGCGCGAGTAGCCACGTCTTCGGATCGCGTAGCAACTGGCCGTGGGTGGCGTTGGCGGCCTTGTCGGTGGCGGAGCTCTGCTCTTGGGCGAAGCTCTCGTTGATCACATCCTTTTCGGCGTGGGTCAGCCATTTGGCCGAGCCGGGCTTGTCCTGCAGCCAGAAAAAAGCCACCACGCCCAGCACTGCTGCGGGCAGGCCTTGCACCAGGAACAGCCATTGCCAGCCGTGCCAGCCGTTGACCCCATTCAGGTATTTGAGGGTGGCACCGCTCAACGGCCCGGCCAGAACGCCGATGATCGTCGTGGCTGCCATGAAGGTGGCGATCACTTGCCCTCGGCGCGTTGACGGATACCAGTAGGTGAAATACAGAATCATGCCGGGAAAGAAACCGGCCTCGAAGGCTCCGAGCAGAAAGCGTGCAATGTAGAACTGTGTCGGCGTCTGCACGAACATCATGCCTGCGGCGATCAGGCCCCAGCACACCATGATGCGCAGCAGCGTCTTGCGCACGCCGATCCGCTCCAGCAGCATGTTGCTGGGCACTTCAAACAAAAAGTAGCCGATGAAGAAAATTCCTGCGCCCAGGCCGTAGACAGCCACATCCCAGGGCAGGGTCTCCTTCATCTGTAATTGGGCGTAGCCGACGTTGACGCGATCGAGGTAGGCCACCATGTAGGCAATCAGGAGCAGCGGCAGGATGCGCCAGCTGACCTTGGAAAAGACGGCATTGGTCACTGCCGTCGATGCATCGCCGGGCTGCCGAGCGCCTGATGTGGGGAATCCTTGCGGTGGATTGCTCATGCTGCCTGCCTCCATCATTCGTTGTGTGGCAGGCAGTCTAGGAACAGGGGGCAAGATGCGTCACCACCTGTTTGGGTGGTATTAGGGTTTGTCGCCAGGTCTTGCAGTCGCCCAGGCGTCTCGCGCTACGGCCCTGGGCGCGTTGTCGGAAGGTGCGGATGAACCCCGAGTGTCCAAGATGAGCGATCAAAACGGACATGTGGGTTCGTGAACAGTGTCTCAGTCCAGCAGGTGCAGACGCCGGGCCTGGGCGATGGCCTGCGTGCGGTTGTGTGCATCGAGCTTCATGTACAGCCGTTTCAGGTACCACTTGACCGTGTTTTCAGTCAGTTGCAGCCGTTGGGCGATTTCCCGGTTGCGTCCGCCCAGTGCCAGTGCCTGGAGCAGTTCGCGTTCGCGCTGGCTGAATGTGCCGATGTGTCGCGGCTTCTTCTGCGCATCAGCCGTGCTGCGTCCTGCCGCCAGCACCTGGTGGAGATATTCGCGCGGTGCAGGCAGTGGCGCGGCGCTGGTCAACCAGGCGCCGATGCGGTCGAGCACGGGCGGCCCCTCGTCGGCAAAGCTGCGCACAAAGCCTTGTCGGCTACCCATGTCCAGTGCTGAGGCCAATGCAGCATCGGCATCGCTGCATTGGCCCAGCGCGTCCAGCGCGCAGGCATGCAGAATGCCGAGCTTGAGCGCGCGCCAGCCGCGCTGCATGAACTGCGCCTGGGCCAGCCGCTGCGCAATGGCTGGCAGTGCCTGGCGCGCCTGGCCGCTGCGCACCAGTAGGCGCAGCCAGGTCAGGTCGCCAGCCTCGGCATCGGTGGCGAAGTGAAAGCGGCCTGCATCGGGCCGTTCTGTGGGCATCAGCTTCTGCGCCAGGTCATGCTGGCCCGATAGCGTGGCCATGCGCACCTTCTCCCAGCGGCAAGCCATCACCAGCCGGTGAAAATTCCGTTGCAGGGCGCGTGCCAGCGTCCTGTCCAGAATGGCTTGCGCGGCCTCGTGGTTGCCGCGCGCAAAGTCCAGCCGTGCCGCAGCCAGATAGCTGCCTATCGCCAGATCAGTGGCCTGGGAGTCGTCAGCATGTGGCGTATGCAGGGCCAGCAATGCTTGCAGCGCATCAAGCTGGTCGGTTTCGTAGAGCAATTCGCAGCGCAGCCCCAGGCCGGGGGCTGCATACTCGCTGCGTTCATCCATGCTCTGGCCGCTGTAGCAAGCCAGAGCCTTCCGCAGTTCGCCGCGTGAACTCCAGATGGCCGCACGCAATCCCTGTGCAGCTGACAGGCCGAACAAGTGCAAGGCCTTGCGGTTGTGGAGGTCGGCCTGATCCAGCAGCGCCAGCGCCGTATCGAAGTTCATGCGCGCAAGCTCGGCATAGGCTTGCACATTGAGCATGCTGCCTCGCGCATAGTCATCTTCGGTCCATGAAAGATTGCGCTGGATGACACGAAGCACCTGCTCCATATCGCCCGAGGCAATGGAGATCAGCGCCTCCAGCGCCAGATAGTCCTCCCGCATCGGGCGGTCGAACGCCTGCTGGGCGGACAGCGCGCGCAGCTGCTGAAAGCGCGCCTGAGCCTCCTCGACCTGATGCAGATAGGCATGCGCGCGGGCAGAGGCCCAGACAATGCCTGGATGGCTGTCCGCGATATGCGCGGGCAGGCGGGCAATCGCTTGCTGGACTGTCGCCAGGTGTCCGCTGAGCACCAGCGGGCGAGCTGCGCGGTTCACCAGCGCGGCAGCGAAATCCGGGTTGCCGCAATCGAGACCGTGTCCCACGGC
This sequence comes from Comamonas sp. wu1-DMT, assembly GCF_040187805.1. Classification (NCBI taxonomy): domain Bacteria; kingdom Pseudomonadati; phylum Pseudomonadota; class Betaproteobacteria; order Burkholderiales; family Comamonadaceae; genus Comamonas; species Comamonas sp. wu1-DMT. The sequence goes on along the minus strand of NZ_JBANEM010000003.1, from coordinate 199,448 downwards.
TTCGGTCAGCAGGCCTCTGGCTTCCAGCCAGGCTGCTGCCCTGCAGTGCAGCAGCGCGGCGCGACCGGGGTGAAGGGCGTCCAGGCGCTTGCGCAAGAAATCCTGCAGCAGCGAGTGGCAGATCCAGGCGCCGCTCTGCCCCGGCCCCTGGCTCAGCGGCGTGATGAATTGCAGGCTCCGCGCCATCTCCTCCAGCAGCGGCGCGCTGTCGCTGCGTCCGCATAGCGCATCGCACAGAGAGGGCAGCAGATAGCGCAGCACGCAGGTGTCGAGCAGAAAGGCTCGCCATTGCGGTGGCTGTTGCTCGAAGACCTCGTTGGCCAAGTATTCGGCCAGATCGGAGCGGTTGTCCTGCAGCATGTCCAGGAAGCGCGGGTCGTTTTCGCTACGATGCAGCGCGAGCGCCCCCAGGCGCAGTGCAGCAGGCCAGCCCTCGCAGCGTTGGGCGATCAGCTCCAGCCATGGCTGGGGTGGCGGGGGGCGGCCGACATTGCCCACCTGCAGCAAGGCCCGGGTTTCGCCGTCATTGAAGCGCAACTGACGTGCGCTCCACTCCAGCAGACCCGCGCCGACCTTCATGCGCGCGAGCGCAATGGGGGAATGGGGGCGGGCGCTGGCGACGATACGCAGATTGTCCGGCGCAAAGCGCAGCAGCTGATGCAGCAGTCGTACCGAGGCGCTTGTCTGCACCGATTCCAGCTCGTCCAGGAACAGCACCCGCTGCCCGGGCAGCAGGGCCACGGCCTGTAGCCATGTGCCCAGATCGGCAAAGCGCGCGATGCCGCTGGCGCTGCGGCTGCCCCAACTGCGGTCTATGCAGGCCTGCAGATGGGTCAGCAGGTGCAAGGGGTCCTCATCGCATGGGTCCAGCGTCAACCAGTGGCAAAAGGTGGCGGGCGCGCTGCCCAGGTGCTCGAAGAGCAGGCTCATCAGCGTCGTTTTTCCGTAGCCAGCCGGGGCGCGCAGCATCAGAACCCGCCATTCCGGCGTTTGTTTCAGCATTCCCAGCAGCTTGCTGCGCGGCACGCAGGCGTGGCCAAGCCTGGGCGGTTGCAGCTTCCCTTCAAGGGCTGCATAAGCGCAGGCGTCGGCAGATGGTGTTGGAGGCGCAGGCATTCGGGTGTTTCAGCAGTCGCGGTCGGCGGCGTGAGCGTGAGCTTGGCACAAGAGCGGCGCAGCGGGTGTAGCCAACGTGCCTGGCGGGCCAGAGGCTGTACCGCTGCGTGATAAGCTGCCCAGCTGTTTTTCTATGCGGAGATAACCCCCATGCCCGGACTTCTGCCCGATATCGATCCCGATGGCCTGCTCGAATTCTCGGTGGTCTACACCGATAGAGCGCTCAACCACATGTCCAAGAAGTTCGTGGGCGTGATGCAGGACATCCTGGGCATGCTCAAGGACGTCTATCACGCCAACACGGCCGTGCTGATTCCCGGCAGCGGCACCTTCGGCATGGAAGCCGTGGCGCGCCAGTTCGCCAACCGCGAGCGGGTGCTGATCGTGCGCAACGGCTGGTTCAGCTACCGCTGGACGCAGATCTTCGATGCCGATGCGGGCCTGGGCGGCGGTTCCGTGGTCTGCAAGGCGCGCAAGCAGGGCGAGGGCAGCCAGGATCCCTGGGCGCCATGTCCGGCGGAGGATGTGGCCGAGACCATTCGCGTGGAGCGTCCCAAAGTGGTGTTTGCCCCGCACGTGGAGACGGCCAGCGGCATCATGCTGCCCGATGAATACCTGCGCACCGTCGCCGATGCCGCGCACGAGGTCGGCGCGCTGTTCGTGCTGGACTGCGTGGCATCCGGCGCCATGTGGGTCGATATGGAAAAAACCGGCGTGGACGTGCTGATCTCGGCGCCGCAAAAGGGCTGGAGCAGCTCGCCTTGCTGCGCCATGGTCATGCTCTCGGCGCGCGCCCGCGAGGCCATAGAGCATACGCAGAGCTCCAGCTTCTCCTGCGACCTGAAGAAGTGGATGCAGATTGCCGAGGGCTACGAAAAAGGCCAGCACGCCTATCACACCACCATGCCCACGGATGCGTTGCTGCGCTTGCGCGACGTGATGCTGGAGACACGCGAATACGGCTTTGCCAAGGTGCGCGAAGAACAGATGGAACTGGGTCGCAAGGTGCGCGAGCTGCTGCAGTCGCGCGGCTTCCCCAGCGTCGCGGCCGAGGGCTACAAGGCGCCTGGCGTGGTCGTCAGCTACACCACTGATGCGGAAATCCAGAGCGGCCGCGCCTTCCTCAAGGTGGGCCTGCAGACCGCCTCTGGCGTTCCGCTGCAATGCGATGAAGGCCCGGACTTCAAGACCTTCCGTATCGGCCTGTTCGGCCTGGACAAATGGCATGACTCGGATCGCTCCGTGGCGCATCTGTCCAAGGCACTGGACGATATCGGCATTGCCCGGATCTGAGAGGCTGCGGCCGGCGGCATAGCTGCCATGACATTTTTTCGACCCGACTTCGTAATAAAGTCGGGTTTTGTTTATTTACTCAGCGCATCCGATATGAAAAAAGCAATCTCCGTGATCGGGTTTGTATTTGCTCTGGGCGCTGGCGCAGTGGTTCATGCTGCGCCGGTCACTACCGCCAGCGGGCTGATCTATGAAAGCCAGGTCGAAGGCAGCGGGCCCAGTCCCAAGGCGACGGACACCGTCAAGGTGCATTACCGCGGCTACTTCCCCGATACCGGCAAGGAGTTCGACAGCTCCTATGCACGCAAGCAGCCCATCGAGTTCCCGCTCAATGGCGTGATTCCCTGCTGGACCGAGGGCGTGCAGAAGATGAAAGTGGGTGGCAAGGCCAAGCTGACATGTCCTCCCGGAATAGCCTATGGCAGCCGTGGTGCAGGCCGCGCCGTTCCCCCCAATGCCACGCTGAACTTCGATGTGGAGCTGCTGGGCATCCAGGGCCGCTGATCAAGGCCTGTCGATCTCAAGCCGCTTGGCCAGGCGCTGCAGATTGGCTCGATCGAGCTGCAGCTCGCGCGCTGCGGCGGCCCAGCTGCCCCGGTGGCGGGCCAGGCTGGAGCTGACCAGCTGGCGTTCATAGGCGCTGACGGCGGCGCGCAGACCGGCCTCGGGCGCCACCTCAGCGGTGGCCGGGTCCATGGAGGCTGTGGCCTGTGCGGCGGCAGGCGCCTCGGCCCGCTCCCAGAGATCGGCAAGTCCCAGCGTCACGATGCGCAGCCTGGTTCCCGCGCGGCTGGCGCTGCCGTCATTGCGACTCAGGGCCCTGAGCACGGCGCGGCTGATGCAGTGCTCGAGCTCGCGCACATTGCCGCTCCAGCTGCGATTGAGCAGGGCCGCCTGTGCGGCAGCATCCAGGCGCAGGCCGCCGAGTCTGAGTCTGGATCGGTTCTCCTCGAGGAAATAGCCCGCCAGCTGCAGCACGTCGCTGTCGCGCTCGCGCAGAGGCGGCACGGCGAGCGGATAGACATTGAGGCGGTGATAGAAGTCCGCGCGCATGCGCCCGGCACGGACCTCCGCAGCCAGGTCGCGGTTGGTGGCGGCGATCACGCGCACATCCACATGGTGCTCCCGGTCCGAACCCAGGCGCTGCAGCTGGCCGCTTTGCAGCACGCGCAGGAGCTTGGCCTGCACGGGCAGCGAGAGTTCGCCGACCTCGTCCAGGAACAGCGTGCCCTGATGCGCCTGCTCGAACTTGCCGCTGCGCTCGCTCAGTGCTCCCGTGAAGGCCCCGCGCACATGGCCGAACAGCTCGCTCTCGACCAGGTTGTCGGGCAGGGCCGCGCAGTTGATGCTGATCATGGGCTTGTCGGCACGGCCCGACTGCGCATGCACTGCCTGGGCCACCAGCTCCTTGCCGGTGCCGGTTTCGCCGGTGACGAGCACGCAAAGATCGCTGGCGGCAACCAGGGCAATGTCTTTCTGCAACTGGCGCATGACAGGGCTTGCGCCCTGCAGTCCGCGCTCCTGCGGCGCGGCCGCTCTGGCCGAGCCGGTGGCGCCGCGCGCGAGCTGGGACAGCTGGTGCACGCGCTCGGCCGTGGCCACGGTGGCTGCGGCCAGATTGCTGAAGGCCTGCAACATGGCCAGCGCCGCGGGGTCGGCGAACCGGCCCGGCTCCAGTGCGTCCAGCGTTAGCAGACCCCATGGCAGGCCGCCCAGCTGCAGCACGCAGCCCATGCAGTCATGCACATGCAGCTCGCTGATGGCCTGGCCTTTGTGCGCCACCAGCCCGTCATAGGGATCGGGCAGGGGACTGTCGGGTTCGAAGCGCATGGCCTGGCCGGCCGCCAGCAACTGGGCAAAGCGCGGATGCTCGCCCAGGCGAAAGCGCCGGCCCAGCGTGTCCGGCATCAGACCGTCGATCGCCATGGGGCGCAGCCATTCGCCTTCGAGCTTCAGCAGGGCTACGGCATCGGCGGGCAACAGATTGCGCAGTGCGGCCAGCAGACGGCGCAGACGTTCGCGCTCGGACAGGTCCTGGGCCAGATCGGCGATCAGCGGGCTGACGGCGTTGAGAATGTGGGATGTTGTCATAACGACATCGGATGGTGTCAATGAGACAGCAATTGATGGATGTCATATTGACGCATGTTTTTGCAAGCCATTGTTCTGCAATGGTCTTGTTGCTGGCACGCCGTTTGCATTTATCCGCTCAAGCCTTGCAGCTGGCAAGGCAGCAACCAGGAGATTTGCATGCTTACCGAACGTCAACGCGAGATCGTCAAGGCCACCGTGCCGCTGCTGGAAACCGGCGGCGAGGCCCTGATCACGCATTTCTACCAGACCATGCTGGGTGAGTATCCCGAGGTGCGCCCGCTGTTCAACCAGGCGCACCAGCAAAGCGGTGCCCAGCCGCGAGCATTGGCACATAGCGTGCTGATGTATGCCAAGAACATCGACCGACTGGAAAACCTGGGCAATCTGCCTGCGCAAATCATCAACAAGCATGTGGCGCTGCAGGTACAGGCCGAGCATTACCCCATCGTCGGTGCCTGCCTGCTGCGCGCCATTCGCGAGGTGCTGGGGGCAGAGATCGCCACGGATGAGGTGATCGCCGCCTGGGCCGCCGCCTATCAGCAGCTGGCCGATATCCTGATCGGTGCGGAGCGCGCGGTGTACGAGCAGACTGCGGCAGCCGAAGGCGGCTGGCGTGGTGCGCGTGCCTTCAAGCTGGTGCGCAAAGAGGCCGAAAGCGCCGAGATCACGTCCTTCTATCTGGAACCCGTGGACGGCGGCGCGGTGATTGCCCATCAGCCAGGCCAGTACATCGGCCTGCGCGTGGTGGTCGACGGCCTGGAGCAGCGCCGCAACTACTCGCTGTCGGCGCCTGCCAACGGCAAGAGCTATCGCATCAGCGTCAAGCGCGAGGCCGGCGGCAAGGTCTCCAACCATTTGCACGACCAGCTGCATGTGGGCGATACGCTGGAGCTGTTCCCGCCTGCCGGCCATTTCACCTTGCAGGCCAATGCCAAGCCCCTGGTGCTGATCAGCGGCGGTGTGGGCATCACGCCCACGCTGCCCATGCTGCAGGCCGCGCTGCCCACGGGGCGCGAGATCACCTTCATCCACTGCGCACGCGATCGCGGCGTGCATGCCTTCCGCGAGAAGATCGATGCGCTGGCTAACAGCCACGAGCAGCTCACGCGCCGCTATTGCTACGACCAGGCGGACGCGGGCGACGAGGTCGATGCCCAGGGCTTGCTGAGCACTGACCGACTGGCCCAGTGGCTGCCCGAGTCGCGCGATGCCGATGTCTACTTCCTGGGCCCGCGCGGCTTCATGCGCAGTGTCAAGCAGTCGCTGCGCGAGCTGGGCGTGCCCGAGGCCCAGGTGCACTACGAGTTCTTTGGTCCTGCGGAAGCTCTGGCTTGAGCGAGCTGAATGCTATTGAATAAATAGCTTTATGCGCTTGGTGTGAAAGGGGGAGAGGCTGAACAGGCTTGAACTCAAGCCTTCAGTCTCTTCCATGCACTATGGTGTGAATGATTTCCCTGCCATCCAGGATGCGGCTGACACCATTGAACCAGCGGCAGTCGGTGTGGATGTTGGCGTAGTGATCCATCCAATCCAGCGTGATGGGTGAAATGCAAACCAGACGCTGGCTCTGCAGACCAGCATCAAACACTTGTGCGCGGAACTGGCTCAGGTTGGCGGGGCAATCCATCTCTTGAGCAAAGCACTGCCATGCAGCATGCAAAGCCGTGGCGTCTGCTGCGCGCAATCGTGTTTCAGGCTCGGAGGCTTCCGCGGGACTGGTTTGCCAGTCGCTGATTTGCCCCTGCTGCAGGGTGGCCTTGACGCAGTGCCCTGCATCGCCGAAGACCAGCGCTTGAGTATCGCTCAGGCTGTGTACATAGAGTCTGTTGGACTCTGGCACTTCTGCGGCAAAGCGTTGCAGCAGCGGTATGTCCATCCCTAAAACGAAGCTGCTGCAAAGCGCGGGCTGTACAGCGATGGCTTCGGGTCGCAGCACCTGCTGCACCCAGGTTTGCCAAGGCAGCGCAAGCCCGGGCATCAACCATCCCAGCTCGCCCTCCGTGATTCTGTGTCGCAGCCCGGCCTCTTGCCTTTGTCCATCGGCGATCTGGCTGCGAGAGTATGGCCGCACGGCATTCAGCTCACGCTTGAGCTGGCGCTTGTTCAGGCGTTGTGCGGCCACGGGGACTGGGTTTAGCGGTAATACGCTTCGACCGTACCCTTGAGCTTGATCAGCAGGGGCTTGCCCTTGCGGTCCAGGGTCTTGCCGGCGGGCACCTTGACCCAGCCCTCGCTCACGCAGTATTCCTCGACGTCAAAGCGGTCCTTGCCGTTGAAGCGGATGCCGATGTCGTGCTCGAACACGGCGGCCACATGGTGGGGGCTGCGAGGGTCAACGGACAGATGGTCGGGCAGTTCGGGGCGTTGTATGTCGGTCATATCGTGCGGATCCAAAAATGCCTATTGTCCTCTGCTTTGCTGGCTAGTCCGGTGAGCTCATGCCATGAGTCTCTGCTTTTCTTCCTGCGTGAAAACAAGCTGTTGGACTACTTTTGTCAATTCCTGGGGTTATTGACTGCCGCAAATGTTACCTGTGCGTGCGCCAGATGGCCGGTTCGGTTTTACATGTCTGCATACAGTTTCCGCTGAGTCGCTGCTCATGTGTGTCGACGGTGACTTTTTGTGTTGGTTTGTGTTGTCACCCCGAGAGGCCCAAGGGAAGTTCGGGTTGATGAAAACCCGAATTGATAAGGCAGGAACAGCGTGAATGTCCAACTCTGTATGTGGATGTAGCGTAACGGCTGTACAGCTTGTTTGTTTGCTAAATGCAACTTGGTTTTCAAAGTTTAAAAGCTATGAAAACGGTAGTCGAAGCTTCACTTCCAAACCGAAAAATGAGCTCTCCGAAACAGCGCCCCGAGCTTGTGCAGCCCGGCGCGCGCAACACAGGAGAGTCTGATGGATACAGCCATCCGCACCAAGGCAGGCTTGGTTTTTCTGGGGCCACTCACTACAGCCGTCCCTGAGTCAGAGCGATCTGTCTCCTATCAGGATCTGGATGCGCTGATGCACTCCGGTGTACAGCCGCAGGGCATTTATTTGCGTGCCGTGCCGCACCAGGTCTGGCGCAAATGGCTCAATCGCACCCGCCAGAGCGACTGGTGGAGCCTGCCGGTCTTTGCGGAACCGGCGCTGCGCGACGCGCAGCCGTACGTGGATGCGCTGTGCAGCGTGGAGAGGGCACATGAAGTCACCGAGGGCATGGCCTTGCGCCGCCAGATGCTGCCCGATCCTGGCGATGTGCTGGGGCTGGAGGAGCGTCTGCTGTACTTCCTCTACGAACGCGGGCCGCAGACGGGCTTTCGGCCGCTGCTCGACCGCGACAGCGACCAGCTCTACCGCTATCCGGTCGCGGAGCAACTGGCCTGCGCACAGGAGAGCGTGTCCCAGGCGCTGGAGGAGCTGCGCCGCCGCGGGCTGCTGCGCTCCGAGGGGCTGGTGGACCGCACCCGGCTGTGCTCGGGTTGCGGCTCGGCGCACATCCATTTCGTGGACGTATGCCCGCATTGCCAGAGCCTGGACACCCGACGCGAGTCAATGCTGCACTGCTTTGCCTGCGGCCATGTCGGCGCCGAATCGCAGTTCGTTGAAGGCGGTGCGCTGGACTGCCCCAAATGCCATGTGCATTTGCGTCACATCGGCGTGGACTACGACAAGCCGCTGGCCCAGTACCACTGCCGCAGCTGCCAGCGCTCATCGGTCGATTCCATGGTCCAGGCGCGCTGCCTGGACTGTGCGCGCACGAGCACGCCCGACGAGCTGGAGGTGCGTGAAGTCGCCACGCTGATGCTGAGCGCCAGTGGGCGTCAGGCTGTGCGCAATGGCGGAGTGGGCGAGGCCTACCCGCCGCTGAAGGCGCGCAACTATGTGGACCCGCAGGGCTTCAAGCGCATGTTGGGCTGGGCCAGCGACATCCAGGCGCGCAACCCGCAGTTCAGCTTCCACCTGATGCGCATGGAGCTCGAGCACAAGGGGCTACCGGCGCAGCAACTCAGCCCCTGGCAGATCACCGAGCTGCTGGACGAACTCGCCGTGCGCCTGAATGCCCAGCTGCGCGAGTCCGATCTGATTACCCGCGTGGACGAGCACAGCCTGTGGGTGATCCTGCCATACACGATGCCGCAGGGCCTGCAAAGCCGCATCGAGAAAACCATGGAAAAGCTGGCCGAGGAAGAGGGTGAAGCCAAGCGCCTGGCCCTGTCGGTGCACCTGCGCAGCATGGAAGTCAAGGCCATGAACGACGGCAGCGAAGCACCATCCGCGAGCAATCTGATGCGGAAGATGCAGGCCGACACGCTGCAAGAGGCCTGACCATGTGGCAGCAGTTTGTGGAATCTTTCTTGCTGCTGGCGCACAGCTTCAGCACCCGGGGCGCATGGGATCAGGCATTCAACCTGTTCCCGTTCATCGTCCTGCTGGAACTGCCGTTCTATGTGCTGGTCGTCGGCGGGATGCTGCGCTACGGGTTGCGCCATTGGCGTGTTCCGGTCCGGCGCCTGCAGTACCCGTCCGTGTCTTGCCTGATCACCTGTTATTCCGAAGGCGATGATGTGCGCAAGACCATCAGCTCCTTGGTGAATCAGCGCTATGCGGGGCGCATCCAGCTCATTCCGATCATCGACGGAGCTATCAAGAACAGCGACACGCTGTATGCGGCACTGTCCGAGGCCAAACGCTGGGAAGGTACCGAGGGGCGCGAAGTCACCGTGCTGCCCAAGTGGCAGCGCGGCGGCCGGGTGTCTTCGCTGAATGCGGGGCTGACGCTGGCCACGGGCGACGTGGTGATGGCACTGGACGGCGATACCTCGTTCGACAACGACATGGTGGAGAACGCCACACGCCACTTCGACGACCCACTGGTGGCGGGGGTTGCGGGCAATCTGCGTGTGCGCAACCAGGGCAGAAACCTGGTGACCAAGATGCAGGGGCTGGAATACATGCTCTCCATCAGCGGTGGCAAAACGGGCCTGTCCGAGTTCAACATCGTCAACAACATCTCGGGTGCCTTTGGAGTGTTCCGGACTTCGCTGGTCCGGCACCTTGGCGGTTGGGACGCGGGGACGGCGGAGGACCTGGACATGACGCTGCGCATCAAGCAGTACTTCGGTCGCTACAGCGGCATGCGCATCAAGTTCGAGCCGCATGCCATGGGGCATACCGACGCACCGGAATCCTGGCGCGTGTTCTTCAAGCAGCGCTTGCGCTGGGACGGGGACATGTACTACCTGTTCGTGCGCAAGTACCGTTTCAACCTGCGGCCTTCGTTGCTGGGGTGGCCGAACTTTCTTTTCACCCTTATCAACGGCCTGCTTATGCAGCTGGTGCTGCCCTATCTGATCGTGGGATCGCTGGCAATGCTGCTGTTCATCCAGCCGCTGGGCATCGTGCTGGGCACGCTGGCTTTCGTCTACCTGGGCTATCTGCTGTTGTTATTGGCCTACTACCTGGTCTACCTGGCCACGGTGTCGGAGCGCATCCGGCTGGACCTGTCCTATCTGCCGTACCTGCCGCTGTTTCCTCTCTTTGCCTTCGTGACCCGGGTGCACAGCGGCTACGCCATCCTGGTGGAAGCGCTGACCCATTCGCACTTGGACTCGTCCATGGCGCCCAATTGGGTGCTGCGCAAGAACAAATTCTAAAAACCAACGCATGAAACCATTTTCCCTTCACTACCTGCCGGGTGGGCCGCACCGCGTCCGTGCCCTGAGCGGCCTGATAGGCGTCAGCCTGCTGGCTTCCATGCTGGGAACAAGCGCGAGCGCGCAGACTACCACTGCCGTATCCGCAGCGTCTGAGACGCGTGCTCCTGTTGCTTCCGCCGACACGGGCCAGCCCTGGAGCTGGGCCGACCTGCAGGCCTGGAGCGCGGAGCAGGCGCCAGCCGTGCGGCTGGCGCGCCTCAAGGAGCATGTGGCCGGCAGCAACCTCAAGCTGGTCGAGTCGGACAACGGTGCACGGCTTATCGCGGCTGCCGGCCTGGCACGCGCCAAGGAGCCGGTGACGGATACCCTGAACCGCGACTACAGCCGTCTGTCGGGGCAGGCTGGTCTGCGCTGGAGTTTTCTGGGCGCCGAGGAAGCACGCCGGCGCAATGTGCAGGAGGCCAGGACCGAGCAACTGAGCAGTACCGCGCAGACCCAGCTGCTGCAGGCCCAGGCCGTGACGGAGCTGGGACGGCTGTATGTGCGCTATCTGCGCAGCCAGCAGCGCGAGCAGGTGGCGCGGGCCTATCTGTCCACGCGCTCCCAGATCGTGGGCAGGCTGCAGGAGCGCGTGGCTGGCGGCCACATGCTGCGCTCTGAAGGGCTGGACCTGCAGGGCTACTACGAAGCCGCGCAGAACCGCGTGGCCAAGGAGAAGGAAATGCAGCGCGCAGCCTTGCAGCAAATGGGTTTTTTGACCGGCCGCCGTCTGCGCGCCCAGTCGGTGCCGGCTCTGGCCCTGCCGCAGACCTGCATGAATCCGGCCATGCTGCAGGATGCGCTCAACACGCATCCCGCGCTGGAATCTGCACGCTATGCGATGGAAGGATTGCGGGAGCAGGCCCGGCACACGCGCTATGGCGGAGTGACGGGCGGCGTGCAACTGAGCCAGAGCCTGAGCAAGGATTTCGGCGGCAGCCCCGGCCATGCGACGGCCGTGGCGGTGGATGTGTCCATCCCCCTGCAATGGCGCAGTCAGAAGGATGCGATGGCGGCCAAACTGCAGGGCCAGTATGACGAGGCGGCCGAGCAATACGCGCAGACCCAGGGCAAGCTGCAGCTGGAGCAGCAGACCGTGCTGGAGCAGTACAGGTTGAGCCAGGGCGAACTCAAGAGCAGTGCCCAGCGCTATGCAGCGGCCACCGAAGGGCTGCGTGTGGCGCAACTGCGCGCGCCTAGCCTCGGCGGTGACGGCATGGTGCAGACCATCAAGGCCGACAACGGCCGCTACGAAGCGGCGGTGCGCTATATCAGCTCCGCCGAAGGAGAGGATCTGGCGGCCATGGACATGCTGTATTACACGCGTGGTTGCAGCTTGCAGGTGCGTAGCGACGACCCCCTGCAGGCTGCGGTGCTGCAGCGTACTGGTGCCGCAGCTTCCGCAGTGGGTGCTGACGGACTGGTAGCAGTGGCGCAGCAGACCAGGCTCAGCGGGGAAGCGGGCGTTGCCAAACCCGCTGCAGCCGCTGCGGCAGCCGCACCTGCGGGAACCGGCTGGTATGCATGGAAAGGCTGGCAATGGGTGCAGCAGCCGGCCCGCATCGACCAGCTGCCGCAAGGCACGCAGCGCCTTCTGGTGTCGTTCACCGAAGAGCAGTTGCAGCGCCTGGCGGCCGACGAGCAGGCTCGCCAGGGACTGGAGCAGCTGGCGCAGCGTGCACGCCAGCGCGGCATCCGGCTGGAGCTGCTGCTGGGCGAGCCGACCTGGGTGCTGCCCAAGGGGCGCGGCAACATGCTGGCGCTGCTGCAGAAGGTGCAATCCATGCCGTTCGGCATGGTCCACCTGGACCTGGAGCGCAGCCAATTGCCCGAGGTACAGCAAAAGGACTGGGGCCGCAATGTGCTCGACAGCCTGCAGGAGGCGGTGACTCAAAGCCGCCTGCCGATCTCGCTGACGACCCACCACCGCGAACTGCGCGAACCCGGCTTTCTGCAGGCCCTGCAGAAGGCCGGCGTCAAGGAAGTCGTGCCCATGATCTACAGCGCCAATGCGCAGAGCACGGTGAACGTGATCAAGCAGCTGCCGCCCATGCCTCAGGGGCTGGACCTGGCCGTGGCGCAAAGCATTGAAAAGGAATTGCCCTCGGAAGAGAGCTTGTTTCGCATAGGCAGGCGCCAGGCACTGGTTCATTGGCAGGGCGTGGCACAAGCGCTGCGGACGGTGCCCGGTTTCAAAGGCGTCGTCGTGCAGTCCTGGGAAGACTATATGGAGGCTCAACCGTGAAGATCCAATTCAATGCTCCGCCGGCTTCGGCGGAAGTCAGCAATGGCATTCCCGTCAAGTACGACAACGTCAAGCGCAAGGTGCCGCGCTGGCGCTGGTATCTGGTGCTGGGCATTGTGCTGCTGATACCCTTGTACTTTGTCTACAAAACCGTGAGCAGTACGGTGCTGCGCGCTTCGCCCGGCATGGTGGTCATCGACCAGGTCGTGGTGCGTGCACCGATCACGGGCCAGGTGGAGCAGGTCGCCCCGGAGGGGCAGGCTACAGAGCAGGGCGCGCGCGTGCTGCGTGTGGTGCAAAAGCAGGTGCCCACGCCGGCGGCCGGTACGGTGCAGGCAGCCGACGTGGTGGCCAGTTCCGCGGACCATACCTATGCGATGCAGCGCCAGGATCTGCAGGGCCAGCAAAAGGCCTTGCAGTCCAGTCTGCAGGCCATGCAGGGCCGCATGTCCCTGATGCAGGATCGCGTGCGGCAGATTGATGAGCTGTTCCGCCAGGGCGCGGCCACGCGCCAGGAAGTGGACGCGGCACGCCTGCAGATGCTGCAGGCACAGGCCGAGATTGGCCGTGCCCAGCGCGAAATCCTGGTTGCCAGCCAGCAGCAGAGCGCCCTGTATCTGCAGGCGGCCAAGGATGCTGCGGCCACGCGCCAGGCTGTCGGTCTGGCACAGGCCGGCAACATCACGCCGGTTGCGGATCTGATGGCGCCCGTGCCCTCGCAGGTGGTGCGCAGCTTCGTCAAGGCAGGCGAATGGGTGGTGGCCGGAGACGAGCTGATGGTGCTGCAGACGCGCAAGGCGCCCTGGGTCCAGGCCTATCTGACGCCCCAGCACCTGAGGTACGCGCGCAAGGGCCAGAAGGCCACGTTGGTCTTCCTGGATGGGCAGAAGGTGCCGGCCGAGGTCGATGAGGTCTTCTCGGAAACCCAGCGCATCCCGGCCGAGCGCGTGGGCCCGATGGAGTCGCAAAGCGCCGCGGTGGTGGTCAAGCTGCGTCCGCTACAGGCCCTGCCTGCCGAGCACCGCGTCAACCGCCTGCCCATTGATGTGCGCTTTGAGAGAAGCTGGTGGCCCTGGAGCCAGGACCACCGGCTTGCTGATTTCACGGCAAACGTCAAGGTCGGCTGACCCGTCCGATGCTGGCGGCAGCCCTGGGCTGCAGACGAGCGGGCCGAGAGGCCGTATGCTCTAGCGCATGCTCACGTCTGAACAACGTCGCTCACTGCAGCAGGCCAAGCGCATGCCGCTGGTTCTGCTGCTGCTGGTGGCCGCAGGTTTCATCGCCACTGCGCTGGCCGGCTCGCGCTGGGCCATAGAGGGGCAGGCCGTGCCTTTATGGCTGGTCTGTCTGCGCGGCATTTGCGAGGCTGCCATGGTGGGGGCGCTGGCCGACTGGTTTGCGGTCTCGGCGCTGTTCCGCCATATTCCGCTGCCGCTGGTGGGGCGGCACACGGCCATCATCTCGCGCAACAAGGATCGCATAGGCCGCAACCTGGCCACTTTCGTGCGCGACAAGTTTCTCGACGCGCCTTCGCTGGTGGCGCTGATCGAGCGCAACAACCCCGCCCAGGCGCTGGCGGACTGGCTGACGGCTCCCGCCAACAGCCAGCTGCTGGGCAGGCAGGTGGCGCGGCTGGCGCTGGCCGCGCTGGAGATGGTGCAGGACAAGCAGGTAGAGAAGTTTCTGACCCAGTCGCTCAAGGCCGTGATGCAGCATGTGGATCTGTCGCGCGCGGCGGCATCGCTGCTGTCGGGGCTGACGGCGGGCGGGCGCCATCAGGAGGTGCTCGACGATGTGCTGGCACGCATCAGCCGCGTGCTGCGCCAGGAGCAGACCCATGTGCTGATTGCGCAGACCATCGTGGTCTGGCTCAAGCGCGAGCACCCGATCAAGGAAAAAATGCTGCCCACGGACTGGCTCAGCGACAAGGGCGCCAGTCTGATCGCCAGCGCTCTGGACAGCCTGCTGCAGGACGTGGCCCAGAACCCCGGCCACCGTCTGCGCGAGGCCTTCGACAGCTCCATACAGCGCCTGATCGACGGTCTGCAGAACGACCCGGTCTACGCCGAGAGGGTAGAAAAACTGCGCAACTATCTGCTGCATGACGAGAAGCTGGCCGTCTATCTGCGCGAGCTATGGGCAGGCTGGCGCACCAAGCTGGAGCGCGATCTGGCCGACGAAAACTCGGCCATGGCACGGCGTGCCGCCGTGATGGGGCGCTGGTTGGGTCAGGCACTGGCGCATGACGAGGCGCTGCGCAACTCCATGAACGAGCGCCTCAAGCGCTGGGCGACGACGCTGGCTCCCGATGTCTCGCAGTTCATCGCCAGACATATTGCCGACACGGTGCAGCGCTGGGATGCTGAGCAACTGGCCACGCTGATCGAGGCGCATATCGGCAAGGATCTTCAGTACATACGCATCAACGGCACGCTGGTGGGCGGCGCCATCGGTTTGCTGCTGTTTCTGATCTCGCATGCCGCGGCCCTGTGGCGCAGCCTGCTGGCCTGGCTGGGATAAAGCTCTATGAGCCGCAGCCGGTGCCAGTTGGCGCTGGTTAGCGTCCTTGTCAAAGTACTTAACAGTAAAAATTCTTTGGAAGGCCTGTTGGTTGCGGTTACAATGAGAATTATTCGCAACAAGAAGACCTTGCGGTAATCTTTGACTCAGCCAGGCATGCACATTGAATGACTGCATGCCGCCATGCCCAGCTGCATGGTTTAGCCAGGACGATCTCATGTGCAGATCGTGATTGCCTTCTTCATCACTCCAACAGCGCGAATGCTTCGCTGACCTGCACCTGCTGTTCGTGGCTTTGGCCATGAGGCGCAGCCGTGTCTGGTCGATGTGCATCTTCTTCCAAACTCATCATGCAAATTCATGCAGCCGCTGCTGCAGGCCTGGCCATGGCCTGCGCGTCTTCGTCTTTCCGTCCTCTGTTCACCACCCGCCGGTCGCTGCGTCCTGTGCTGGGCATGGCGCTGGCTGCAGCAGGCCTGCTGACCCACGGGCTGACGGCGGCACAGGAGAAATCGCTGGAGACCGTGGTGGTGACGGCCTCGGGCTTCGAGCAGGAGATCAAGGATGCGCCGGCCTCGATTTCCGTCATCACCCGCGAAGAGCTGGAAAAAGGCAGCTACAACAATCTGCATGATGCGCTGCGCGATGTGCCCGGCGTGAATCTGGTGCCTTCGGACAACAATTCCAACGACATCAGCCTGCGCGGCATGGGCGTGAACTACACCCTGATCCTGGTGGACGGCAAGCGCACCAATACCCGCGAAACCCAGGCCAACGGCTCCACCGGCACCGACCAGAGCTGGGTGCCGCCGCTGGAGGCGATAGAGCGCATCGAGGTGGTGCGCGGCCCCATGTCCTCGCTCTACGGCTCGGACGCCATGGGGGGGCGTGATCAACATCATCACGCGCAAGGTGGCCAAAGAGTGGATGGGCTCCATCCGCACCGAGGCCACGCTGCAGGAGCGCTCTTCCTCGGGCAATATCTACCAGAGCAATTTCTATCTGTCCGGCCCCATACAGACCGATCTGCTGGGCCTGAGCATCTACGGCAACTACAACAAGCGAGGCGAGGACAACATCCTCAACGGCTACAACGACTACGACAACCGCGCGCTCAACGTCAAGCTGGCACTGACGCCCAACAAGGACCACGACATCATTGCCGAGCTGGGCACGGGCAAGCAGCACTACACATCGACGCCGGGCAAGACACTGGCGGCCACGGCCGCACTCAGCGACCGCAAGTTCGAGCGCGACAACTTCTCGCTGCAGCACAAGGGACGCTGGGGCTGGGCGTCCTCGGACACCTATCTGCAGCAGGAGAAGACGCGCAATCTGTCGCGCGACATGACCATCAAGAACACGGTGTTCAACAGCAGCTGGGTGGCGCCGCTGGGGGCCAGTCATCTGCTGACCACGGGTGTGAGCTACAACGAGCAGGACCTGACGGACACCACCACCAACACCTTGCCCAATGCCAGCCGCACCAGCATCAACCGCAGCCAGTGGGCCGTGTTTGCCGAGGACGAATGGCGTCTGCACCAGGACTTTGCGCTGACCGGCGGCCTGCGCTACGACCATGACAGCCAGGCTGGCGGCCAGGTCAGCCCGCGCCTGTATGGCGTGTGGAATCTGGCCCCGCAGTGGACGGTCAAGGGCGGTGTCTCCACGGGCTTTCGTGCGCCGTCGCTGCGTCAGACCGTGGGTGACTGGGGCCAGAGCAGCCGTGGCGGCAATATCTACGGCAACCCCGATCTGAAGCCCGAAACCTCGCTGACCAAGGAAATCGGCGTGCTCTACGACAGCGGCGCCGGCACCACGGCGGGGCTGACGGTGTTCGACAACGAGTTCGAGGACAAGATAACCCGCGTGGCCTGCCCCAGCTGCGGCCCGCTCAACAGCTCGGGCCGCGTGCCCACCACGAACATCAATGTGGACAACGCCATCACGCGCGGCGTGGAGGCTTCGCTGGGCACCCAGCTGAGCAAGACGCTGCGCCTGAAGACCAACTACACCTTCACCAAGTCCGAGCAAAAGAGCGGCCAGTTTGCCGGCCTGCCGCTGAACCAGCTGCCGCGCCATCTGTTCAATGTCTCGCTGGACTGGAGCCCCACGGCCCAGCTCAACGGCTGGCTCAAGGCTTCCTACCGCGGTGAGGAAAGCGCCCCCACGGGCGGAGCGTCCTCGGGCAGCTTCACCCAGAAGAGCTACACCATGCTGGACCTGGGCGGCTCCTACAAGCTCAGCAAGACCGTCACGCTGTACGCGGGCATCTACAACCTGCTGGACAAGCAGGTCATCTATGACGGCGTCAATTACGACACTGTGCTCGACGGCCGCCGCTACTGGCTGGGCATGAACGTCAAGTTCTGATTATCGCCATCGCAGCCGTTGCCAAGATTCGCGGCAAGGGCTACTGACTTTTCTTCTGTTTTGCTTTTCAAGGTTCTTCATGCAGCAACTGATCAGCCGTCGCGCCGCCACCCTGGCACTGCTGACGACGGCCGGAACCGCCTGGGCGCAAACGCAGGCGGACCAGCCGTCTGCGGCCCAACCCGTCCGTATCCAGGTCGAGCATGCCAGGGGCGTGGCCGAGCTGCCTTTCGCTCCCCGGCGTGTGGTGGTGTACGACCTGGCTTCGCTGGACACCATGCAGGCGCTCAAGCTGCCGGTGACGGGAGTGCCCAAGGTCCATTTTCCCGCCTATCTGGCGGGCTACGCCGATGCCCGCTATCAGGTGGCTGGCTCGCTGTTCGAGCCCGACTACGAGGCGCTGAGCCGCATCCGCCCCGATCTGATCGTGGTGGCCGGCCGCTCGGCCAGCAAGTACGAAGCGCTGAGTCGCATCGCGTCCACGCTGGATCTGAGTACCTCGGGCAAGGATTTGCTGGGCGATATGCAGCGAAATGTGACCGCACTGGCCAGCCTGTGGGGCAAGCAGGCGCAGGGCGAGCAGCTCATGCAGCAGGTGCGCAGCGATGTGCAGGCCACCCGCGCTGCCGCAGCCAAGGCCGCACCGGGCCTGCTGGTGCTGGCCGTCAACAAAAACATGAGCGCCCAGACCCCGGGTTCGCGCTTCGGTCTGCTGCATGACGTGCTGGGCATCAAGCCTGCCTTGCCCACAGATCCGGCGCAGGCGCGCGGCATTGCGCTGAAGATGGACGATATTGCCAGGATAGACCCAGAGTGGCTGTTCGTGATCGACCGCAATGCGGGCACGGGCAGCACCAGGGACAAGGACGGCAAGCCGGTGGTGCCGTCGCGTGAGCTGTTCGACAACGACACCATCAAGAACACCCGTGCAGGCCGCAAGCAGCAGCTGGTGTTCGTCGATCCCCAGCTCTGGTATTTGCTGGGCAGCAGCGGTCCCCAGGCCATGCGGGCCAATGCGCGGCAGATTCGCGCTGCATTCGAGCGCTAGGCTTCGCGGGAGGTGGAAAATTTAATAGCTGCTCTCGCCAATAAACAAAGGGGTTCAATGCATTCATGCACTGAACCCCTTTGTTTTAATACGCAGCAAGCTATCAAAAAATATCAGGCATCGGGCGCGGAAGGCTCGGGCGGCAGCAGCTGTTTGCCAATCAGCTGCCAGGCCTTGGCGGCATCGGTCTGGCCGGCAAACAGGTGGCAGCTGGCGGCCGTCATGGCGATGCGACCGTTCTCTGGCTCCAGGTCGAAGGCCAGCTCGCATTGCGCAGCGGCGTTGGCCCACATGACCAGCGCGTTGCGGTTCTCTTCCTTCTGCAAGGCGTGGGCCTCGGCCATCCAGGCCTGTGCCAGGCGAAAGGCGGCTTCGGGCTCGCTCATATCGGCCTTGTGCGCCAGATAGAACTCCTTGCCGGCGGCCTGCCAGAATGCGCGGGCCTGCTCGAAGTCCTGCGTGGCAATCTTCTGGGCCTGCTGTACCAGCGCGTTGCCGGCCTGCAGATGGGCCTGATAGGTGGATGCGTCTTGATCTTGGGACATGGCGCTTATTGTCCTCATTGCAGGGCCCGGCCGAACCCGCCCACGCGCATCGCCCCTGGACAGGCCCGGGGCATTGCCGGTGCCTGCCGGCGGCTCGCCGCTAGTAGCGGAAGTCCAGCTGATGCGGGCCCTTGCCGATCTCTGCCGCCTGGGTCTGGCTGGTGCCCTCCCTGGTGGTGGCGGTGATCTTGTAGCTGCCGGCGGGCAGCTGGATCAGACAGACCGGGCCGTTAGCCGTGAAGCGGCTGCTGTCCTTGCCGGAGCTGACCTCGACCGCCACATTGGCCAGATAGGCGCCGTCCTTTTGCGCAAACAGCAGCGACAGCGGGTAGTCCTTCATCGCGGCGCGCATGAGTGTGGATTCATCTTCGCCTATGCCGCCGCAGCTGTAGCGCAGCACGCCGGCCTGCTGCATATCGGGAATCCGGCCCTGAGCCAGAGCGGGCAGGCCGATACCGGCACTGGCGGCCAGAACCAGGCAGGCAGCGTTTCTCAAGCAATGCATGGTGTTTCCTTTCAGCGATACACGGCCGGCCATCTTGCGGCCTGAGCGCGCAGCTCCATGTCATCCCTGCTCGGTGCTGCGTGTGGGCCTCATCGGCTTTTACGCCAGGTTGCCGGATGAAGCAGGCGCCCGGGCCTGCGCATCCTGTCCCGCAGGCAGGCTCAGCCCGATGGAGGTGACAGAGCGGTCGGAGTGCGCAAACGCCTGTCCGCCATGCATGCGCGCGATCGCGGCCACGATGGACAGGCCCAGGCCGTGGTTGCGATCGGCCTGGCTGCGGGCTGCGTCCGAGCGATAGAAACGGTCAAACAGTCTGGGCAGATGTTCTGCGGCAATGGCCTGGCCCTGGTTCTGCACCGCCAGCCTGACCTGGCCGGCCTGCGGCATGCTGATCTGAATCTCTATGCAGCTGCCCGGCGTGGCATAGCGCGTGGCATTGCCCAGCAGATTGGACAGCGCCCGGCGCAGCAGTCGCGCATCGACCTGGGCCTGTGCATCGCCCTGCACCCGCACCTGCAGATCGGCTTCCTGCAGCGCGGCCTCGTGATACTCCACCACTTCGTGCGCGAGGCTGGCCAGGCTGGCCACCTGAATGCGGTGCGCGCTCTCGCCGCGATCGGCGTGAGAGAGAAAAAGCATGTCCGCCACGATGCCGGCCATGCGCTGCAGATCTTCAAGATTGGAAGCCAGGATATCGCGCAGCTCGTCGGCATCGCGGGGCTTGCGCAGAGCCAGCTCGCAACTGCTGATGAGCGTGGTCAGAGGGGTGTTGAGCTCATGGGCCACATCGGCATTGAAGGCCTCCATCTGTCGGTAGGCCACGGCCAGCCGCTCCAGCAGCGCGTTGAACTGTGCAATCAGCGGACGCAGCTCCTGGGGCTGGTTGCTGTCGTCAAGCCTGGTCTGCCAGTCGTGCGTGAGATCCTTTGCGCCCAGTTGCCGGGTCTGCTCCACCAGCGAATGCAGAGGCGCCAGCCCGCGGCGCACCAGCCAGGCGCTGAATAGCGACACCAGCAGCGCACCGCTGACGGCGGCCAGGCCCAGAATCCAGGCCAGCTGGCGCAGCAGGGCATCGTCGGGGCGGCGGTCCAGCATCAGCAGCACCTGCACGAGCTGCTGTTCCTGCTGGTCCACATGGGCTGGCAGCACGACGCTGAAGCTGCGCCGTGCGCTGTGAACATCGTCCAGGGGCTGGTGCAGTTTCTCGAACAGCAGTGCGCCGCTGGCATAGCTGACGCGGATCGACATATCCTCGTGGCCCGTGAGAAAGTCGGACAACATGTGCTGCATGCTGGACGCGGAGCGGTTGGCACGCGCCTGTTGCAGAAGATGCGTTACCGTGACCTGCTTTTGCTCCAGGCTTTCCTGCTGGCGCTGGGCCAGTGCCAGCCAGCTGCCCCAGTAAACGGCAACGCAGACCAGGCCCAGGCCCAGCATGGTCTGCAGGGCCAGCGAGCGCGACAGCCGGCGGCTCAGGTTCGGGATCTGAGGAGTGCTTGGAGAGACGTGATCAGCGGTCATGAGTGGCTGCTATGCTGGAAGATTCATTGTTTGCGGTTTGCTGGAAAAGGAACGGACCATGAGTCTTGGTAACGCCATCATGAACAACTACGCCTTCTTGCTGGAGATGTACGAGGACAGCTATTTCCCTGAAGAACTGGTTCGCAAGGGCGAGGATATTCTGAGAGAACTCTGCCTGCAGATAGAGCAGCAAAAGCCGCAGGATCTGGAGCAGCTGTATCGATTGGCCCACGCTGCGACCGAGCGTTTCAACGATCTGCAGCAGGAGTTCGAAGAGCAGGGCAGCGAGATAGAGACGGCGGCACGTGAATGCATTGCGGCTGACTTCGAGGCCGTAGCCAAGGCTTATGGTTTTGAAGATGCGGATGTGGAGGAACTGATCGCCCCACGCGAATGGTAGGCGCCGGGGCTCAGGCCTCGGGGCGCAGCTCCAGCACATAGCCCATGCCGCGCACCGTGTGCAGCAGGGGCAGCTCGAACGGTGCGTCGAGCTTGAGGCGCAGGCGGCGCACGGCGACCTCGACGACATTGGTTTCGCTGTCGAAGTTCATGTCCCAGACCTGGGAGGCCAGCTCGGTGCGCGACAGCACTTCGCCCTGGCGCCGCAGCAGCAGACTCAGCAGATTGAACTCCTTGGCCGTCAGGTCCAGTCGCTGTCCCGCACGCGTGGCGCGGTGACGCAGCAGATCCAGCTCCAGATCGGCCATGCGCAGCACAGTGGCTTCAGGCGTGGCCTGGGCCTGCAGGCCGCGGCGCAGCAGTGCATGAATGCGGGCCACCAGTTCTGAAAATGCAAAAGGCTTGACCAGGTAGTCATCGGCGCCGGCCTGCAGTCCTTTGACGCGGTCTTCCACCTGGGCGCGGGCCGTGAGCATGAGCACTGGTGTCTGGCGGGACTGGCGCAGAGCCGCCAGCACGGCCAGGCCGTCTATGCCGGGCAGCATGCCGTCCAGAATGATGAGGTCGTAGGGCTGCTCGGTGGCCAGATGCAGGCCGTCAATGCCGTTGTGTGCGGCATCGACCACAAAGCCTTCCTCGCCCAGGCCTTTTTGCAAGTATTCGGCGAGTTTGGTTTCGTCCTCGATGACTAGAAGCTTCATGCGCAGATTGTCGAGCAAGTCGGTCGTTTGCGAAGATGACAAATTTGTCATCTTGAGGTCAGAACCCTGTGGGGGCCGCGAGGCTAGATTTGCTCCGCTTGCACAAGACTGCCAATGGAAGGGCAGGCATGCCGGCGGAGCATCACCATGACATTCATCACCAAGGCGGCCGCTGTGTTGCTGGGCAGCGGTTTGGGCCTTTTCGTGCCTTGTGCCTGGGCGCAACAAGCTGCGCCAACAGCAGCAACAGCAGCAACAGCAGCAACAGCAGCAACAGCAGCAACAGCAGCAACAGCAGCGGCAGCCGCCCCCATCAGCCTGCAGGCCGCACTGGCGCTGGCCATGGAGCACAACCCTGGTCTGCGAGCGGCAGCGCAGGCCCTGGCGGCCAGCGAGGGGGCATTGATCCAGAGTCGCGCCAGACCCAATCCCGAGCTGGCCTATTCGCAGGAAGACACGCGCCGCGAAACCAGGTCCATGACTCTGCAATGGAACCAGTCCATAGAGATCGGCGGCAAGCGCGAGGCCCGCATGAAGGCGGCCGAACATGGTCGCGAACTGGCCCGAGCCGAGCTGGAGGCCGCGCAGGCCGGTCTGCGTGCCGATGTGCGCACGGCATTTGCCAATGTGCTGGCCGGCCAGCAACGCGTGCAGCTGCATCAGAAGACGCTGGAGATTGCCAGCAGCGCCCGCGATGCCGCGGCCAAGCGCGTGCTGGCAGGCAAGGTGGCTCCCCTGGAGGAAACCAAGGCCCGCGTGGCCGAGAGCAGTGCCGAGCTGGCGCTGGCGCAAGCGCGCTCCGGTCTGCGTGTGGCACGTCAGCAACTGGCGGCGCTGTGGGGAGCGCAGCCTGCGGCATTTGGCAGTGCGGTGGGGGAGCTGGCGCAACTGCCTGTGCTGCCCGATGAAGGCCTGATGCTGGAAAAGCTGGAGCATTCACCGCAGATGCTGCGCGCGCAGCAGGCCGTTTTTCAAGCCAGGTCCGTCGCCGAGCTCGAGCGTGCCAAGCGCCTGCCTGACCCCAGCGTGAGTCTGGGCATGAAGCGTGCACAGGAAGTGGGACGCAATCAGCTGGTGGTGGGTATCTCGGTGCCGCTGCCGATTCTGGACAGCAACCGCGGCAATCAGCTGCAGGCGCTGCGTCTGGCCGACAAGGCCGAGGACGAGCTGCTGGCCACACGCCAGCAAATGTACGCACAGTTGCAGCAGCAACGCGAGCAACTGCAGTCCAGCCGGGCCCAGGCCGAGCAACTTGCACAGCAGGTCCTGCCGGCAGCCGAGTCCGCTTACGAAGTCGCAGCCAAGGGCTTTGCCCTGGGCAAGTTCAGCTATCTGGAAGTGCTGGATGCCCAGCGCACGCTGGCCGAGGCACGAAGCCTCTATCTGGAGCAGCTGGTGGCAACCCATCAGGCGGCTGCGGACATCACCCGCCAACTGGGCGATGTGCCCGGTCTTGAGTAAGAACAAGCACATATCATGAATTCCACATCCCCTAAGCCCCGCCGCACGGCGATTGCCATCGCCATCATTCTGGCGCTCGGCGCGGCCGCTGCTGCAGCCATTGTCTACGGTACGCAGCCGGCGGCTGTCAGCGCTGAAGGCCACGGTCACGGTGCTGCAGAGAAGAGTCATGCCCATGAAGAAAACAACGGGCATGAGCATGACGAAAAAGAGGGGCATGACCATGGCAGCGAGCCTGGGCATGAACAGGCAGCAAGCGCCGGAAAACCTGCAGCCAAGCCCGAATCCGCTCATGCCGATGATGAGGATGAAGGCCTGCTCAAACTCGATGCCGAGCGCGCCAGGGCTGCGGGCGTGGCGCTGGCCGAGGCCGGCCCGGCGTTGATAGCCAGCATGCTGCAGTTGCCGGGCGAGATTCGCTTCAACGAGGACAGGACGGCTCATGTGGTGCCGCGGGTGGCGGGCGTGGCGGAGAGCGTGGCGGCCAATCTGGGGCAGGTGGTCAAGAAGGGCCAGTTGCTGGCCACCCTGACCAGCCCTGCGGTATCCGAGCAGCGCAGCGAGCTGATGGCCGCGCAAAAGCGTCTCGCACTGGCGCGCACCACCTACCAGCGCGAAAAGCAGCTGTGGCAGGAAAAGATCTCGGCCGAGCAGGACTATCTGCAGGCCCAGCAGGCACTGCGCGAGGCCGAGATCGCATCCGCCAATGCGCAACAGAAGCTGGCTGCAATCGGTGCCGGCTCAGGCACTGCCGGGGCGCTGAACCGCTTCGAGCTGCGCGCGCCCTTCGATGGGGTGGTGGTGGAAAAGCATCTTGCCGTGGGCGAAGCCGTGCAGGACAGCACGGCCGTGTTCACCATCTCCGATCTGCGTTCGGTCTGGGCTGAAATGAAGGTGACCGCCAGCGACCTGCCCTTTGTGCGCGTGGGCGAAAAGGCCACTGTGCATGCGACGGCCTTTGAATCGAAAGCCACGGGGACGGTAGCCTATGTGGGCGCCTTGATAGGGCAGGAAACCCGCACGGCACCGGCACGCATCACCCTGGACAACCCGGATGGCATCTGGCGTCCGGGCCTCTTCGTGAATGTGGATCTGACGGCATCCAGCCAGAAGGCGGCGGTGACGGTGGCCAGTGCGGCCATCCAGAAGATCGACGGCGACAAGCCCGTGGTGTTTGTGCCGGTGGACGGCGGCTTCAAGGCGCAGGCCCTGAAGCTGGGCAAGACCGATGGCCAGAACACCGAAGTGCTGCAGGGCCTGAGTACAGGCCAGCGCTATGTGAAGGACGGCAGCTTCGTCCTGAAGTCCGAGCTTGGCAAGGCAACAGCCGAGCATGTGCACTGATTAGCCACCCCCTGAGGCGCGGCGCCCCCAAGGGGGACGACACCTTCGCCTGGGTGGCCCCGCCGCGAGGCGGCTCTTGCTCGGTGTCTCTGGTTTGGATTGCGCCAGTGTGACAGGGCAGATGAAGATATTTGGAGTTTGAATGTTTGAGCGCATCATCCGCTTTGCGATTGCCCAGCGCTGGCTGGTCATGCTGGCCACGCTTGCCCTGGTGGGCCTGGGTATCTACAACTACCAGCGTCTGCCCATCGATGCCGTGCCCGACATCACCAATGTGCAGGTGCAGATCAATACCTCGGCTCCAGGCTATTCGCCGCTGGAGACCGAGCAGCGCGTCACCTTCCCCATAGAGACCGTGATGGCCGGCCTGCCGGGGCTGGAGCAGACCCGCTCGCTGTCGCGCTACGGCCTGTCCCAGGTGACGGTGGTATTCAAGGACGGCACGGACATCTACTTTGCACGCCAGTTGGTTAACGAGCGCATGCAGCAGGCGCGCGATGCCCTGCCGGCGGGTGTCGCGCCTGCGCTGGGACCTATCTCCACGGGGCTGGGCGAGATCTATCTGTGGACCGTGGAGGCCGATGAGGGTGCCACCAGACCCGACGGCTCGCCCTATACCCCCATGGATCTGCGCGAGATCCAGGACTGGGTCATCAAGCCCCAGCTGCGCAATGTGGCGGGAGTGACCGAGATCAACTCCATCGGCGGCTTCGCCAAGGAATATCTGGTGGCACCGCAGCCGCAAAAGCTGGCGGCCTATGGTTTCACGCTGGCCGATATCGTCGCGGCGCTGGAGCGCAACAACACCAATGTGGGCGCCGGCTATATCGAGCGCCAGGGCGAGCAGTATCTGATCCGCGCACCGGGACAGGTGGTGGGCATTGCCGATATTCGCGAAGTCATCGTGGGCTCGGCGCAAGGCCAGCCGATTCGCGTGCGCGATCTGGCCGATGTGGGCCTGGGCCGCGAGCTGCGCACGGGAGCTGCCACGGACAACGGACGCGAAGTGGTGCTGGGGACGGTGTTCATGCTGATTGGCGAGAACAGCCGTGCCGTGGCGCAGGCGGTGCATGAGCGCATGCAGGTGATCAACAAAAGCCTGCCGCCCGGCGTGAAGGCCGTGACGGTGTACGACCGGACCAATCTGGTGGACAAGGCCATTGCCACGGTCAAGAAGAATCTGATCGAGGGAGCAGCTCTGGTGGTGGCGATCCTGTTCCTGTTTCTGGGCAATCTGCGGGCGGCGCTGATCACGGCGCTGATCATTCCGCTGTCCATGCTGTTCACCTTCACGGGCATGGTGCAGATGCGCGTCAGCGCCAATCTGATGAGCCTTGGGGCGCTGGACTTCGGCATCATCATTGATGGCGCGGTGGTTATCGTGGAGAACTGCGTGCGCCGTCTGGCCCATGCCCAGGCAGCAGCAGGCCGATCATTGACCCGCAGCGAACGTTTCGAGGAAGTGTTTGCGGCAGCCAGGGAGGCAAGGCGTCCGTTGCTGTTCGGTCAGCTCATCATCATGGTGGTCTATCTGCCCATTTTTGCGCTTACCGGTGTGGAAGGAAAGATGTTCCACCCCATGGCGCTGACGGTGGTGATCGCGCTGCTGGGTGCCATGCTGCTGTCCATCACCTTCATCCCTGCCGCGATTGCGCTGTTTATGGGCGACAAGGTGGCCGAGAAGGAAAACCGTTTGATGGAGTGGGCGCGTCGTGCCTATGCGCCGGTGCTGGACAAGGTCATGCATGCACCAGCAGTGGTGTTGACGGCGGCCAGCGTCATCGTTGCCCTGAGCCTGCTGCTGGCCACGCGCATGGGCAGCGAGTTTGCCCCCAATCTCAATGAGGGCGACTTTGCGATTCAGGCGTTGCGCATACCGGGCACCAGCCTTACGCAGTCGGTGCAGATGCAGATGCAGATCGAGAGCGAGCTCAAAAAGCAGTTCCCTGAGATCGAGCGTGTGTTTGCGCGCACCGGCACGGCAGAGATCGCCTCCGACCCCATGCCGCCTAATATTTCGGATGGCTACATCATGCTCAAGCCGCGTGAGCAATGGCCCGATCCGGCGCGCTCGCGTGACGATCTGCTGGCTGCCGTACAAGAGACCGTGGAAAAGATTCCGGGCAGCAACTACGAGTTCTCGCAGCCGATTCAGCTGCGCTTCAACGAGCTGATTTCGGGCGTGCGCAGCGATGTGGCCGTCAAGATCTTCGGCGATGACATGGTCCAGCTGGAAAAGTCCGCGCAGGCCGTAGCCGCCATGCTGCAAAAGATTCCTGGTGCCTCCGAGGTCAAGGTCGAGCAGACCACGGGCCTGCCCATGCTCACGGTGCAGATTGACCGCGAAAAAGCCTCGCGTTACGGTCTGAACATGGGTGATGTGCAAGATGCCATCAGCACGGCTTTTGGCGGGCGTGAAGCCGGCACGGTGTTCGAGGGAGATCGACGTTTTGCCATCCAGGTTCGCCTGCCCGAGGCCATGCGCAGCGATGTGGACAGCATAGGCCGCCTGCCGATTGCGCTGCCGCGCGGCGGCGACGGGCGTCTGGGCTTTGTGCCGCTGTCATCGGTGGCGACGGTGGAGCTGGCACCGGGGCCCAATCAAGTGAGCCGCGAGGACGGCAAGCGCCGTATCGTTGTCAGCGCCAATGTGCGCGGGCGAGATATCGGCTCCTTTGTGGCACAGGCTCAGCAGGAACTCGAAGGTGTTGCGTTGCCTGCAGGTTACTGGACACGCTGGGGCGGAACTTTCGAGAACCTGGAGTCGGCCCGCCAGCGCCTGATGGTCGTGGTGCCCGTGGCGCTGGCGCTGGTGTTCACGCTGTTGTTTGCTATGTTCGGCAATGTACGCGACGGTCTCATTGTCTTCACCGGCATTCCGTTTGCCTTGACCGGCGGGATTGCGGCGCTGTGGCTGCGCGGCATTCCGCTGTCCATTTCGGCGGCCATCGGTTTTATCGCCCTATGCGGCGTGGCCGTGCTCAACGGCCTGGTCATGATCTCCTATATCCGCAGCTTGCGCGAACAGGGCATGGATCTGGAACAGGCCGTGACCGAAGGGGCGCTCACGCGTCTGCGTCCCGTGTTGATGACGGCCCTGGTGGCATCGCTGGGCTTTGTGCCCATGGCGATTGCCACGGGAACGGGGGCCGAGGTGCAAAGGCCGCTGGCCACGGTGGTGATTGGCGGCATTCTCTCGTCCACGGTGCTGACGCTGTTGGTGCTTCCGCTGCTGTACAGACTCGGTTACCAGAAGCACCAATAACCGTGCAAGCGTCAGTGCTCTGAACGGCGTTGCAATGTCTTCTGCACAGGGCCGATGCGAATGCATCGGCCCTTTTTGCATGGCGCTTCGTGCCGAGCAAGGCCCGCGAATTCCGGGCGCTGGCGCGATGCGAGGAAACGGATTGAAACACGGACGTCATCGGCATGACACGAGCTTTTCCTAGATTCTTGCCGGTCGAAACCTGTCGACATCCAAGTGAAAGACTCCATGCAAAACAAGCGTTTGATCAAGGCGCTGGCGCTCGTCTGCCTGACGGCAGCCACGCTGGCCGCCTGTGGTGGCAGCGATGACAGCCCGCCTGTCCCGACGACCCCCACCAATCCCACGACCCCCACCGAGCCGGCCAAGCCGGAGATGCGCTGTGCTCCCTGAGCGCGGTGACAGACAAGGCTTCACCATGATTTCGCGACGCAACCTTCTGCAGGCCGGCAAGAACGCCGCCTTTTCCGCTGCCGCACTGGCGGCCTTTCCGCCCAGCATCCGCCGTGCGCTGGCCATTCCTGCCAACAACGTCACGGGCACGGTCATGGACGTGCAGCATGTGGTGATCCTGATGCAGGAAAACCGCTCTTTCGACCAGTACTTCGGCACACTCAAGGGGGTGCGCGGCTTTGGCGACCGGATGACGATTCCCGTGCCCAACGGCCGCAAGGTCTGGCAGCAGGAGCGTGCCAACGGTACGGTCATCACGCCCTACCATCTGGACGGAACGGCCAACAACGCGCAGCGCGTTTCCGGCACCCCTCATTCCTGGCTGGACAGTCAGCAGGCCTGGGACAACGGCCGCATGTCGCGCTGGCCCGTGGCCAAGACGGACACCTCCATGGGCTATTTCAAGGAGCAGGAGCTGCCCTACCAGTTCGCGCTGGCCAATGCCTTCACGATCTGCGATGCCTACCACTGCGCCATGCACACCGGAACCGACGCCAACCGGTCATTCCACATGACAGGCACCAACGGTGCCATACCGCAGAACGTGGCCTTCGTGAATAACGAGTGGGATGCCATCAACGGCGTGCCCAGCGACGCCAACACCGGCTACACATGGAAGACTTATGCCGAGCGGCTGCAGGAAGCCGGGGTGAGCTGGATCAGCTACCAGAACATGCCCGACGAATGGGGCGACAACATGCTGGGGGCGTTCCAGAACTTCCGCAGAGCGAATCTGGCCTCCGGCTTTCCTGTCTCCAGCGGCGGAGCGCCCAATGCGCCGTATACCAACACCGGCCAGGCCTTGCCCTACCACGCCTATGATGCGGCCAGCGACAACGCTGCCAACCCGCTGTACAAAGGCGTGGCCAACACCTTGCCCGGCAACAAGCCCGAGGAATACCTGGACGCCTTCAAGCGCGATATTCGCGAAGGCAAGCTGCCCCAGGTGTCCTGGGTCAATGCACCGTCCATCTATTGCGAACACCCCGGCCCATCCAGCCCGGTGCAGGGCGCCTGGTTTCTGCAGGAGGTGCTGGACGCGCTGACGGCCAATCCCGAGGTCTGGAGCAAGACCGTGCTGCTGGTCAACTTCGACGAAAACGACGGCTACTTCGACCATATGCCTTCGCCCTCGGCGCCATCGCAGAACGCCGACAAGACCTATGCAGGCAAGACCACGCTGCCGGAGGCCGATCTGCAGGCCGAGTACTTCACGCATGGTGCGCCGGTCGGCAGCCGCAGCCAGCCCGCCCCCGATGGCCGTGTCTACGGTCCCGGGCCGCGCGTTCCGCTGTATGTGATCTCGCCCTGGAGTCGTGGCGGCTGGGTCAACTCGCAGGTATTCGACCATACGTCGGTGCTGCGTTTTCTGGAGGCCCGCTTTGGCGTGAAGGAACCCAATATCAGCCCGTTCCGTCGTGCGGTATGTGGAGATCTTCTGAGCACCTTCAACTTCAAGACGCCGAACAACGAGACCCTGCCCCTGCTGGCCGGACGATCCACACGTGATGTCGCCGACCAGCTGCGTGCCGATCAGCAAAAGCTGCCCGCCGTGCCGGTGCCGCGCGATATGCAGCTGCCTTTGCAGGCGGTCGGTACGCGTCCCTCGCGGGCCTTGCCCTACGAGCTGCACACCAGTGCGCGCTGTCAGGCCAACAGCCAGGTGGAGCTTGTGTTTGCCAACACCGGTACACAGGCGGCCGTCTTCCATGTCTATGACCGCTACAAGCTGGATCGCACGCCGCGTCGCTATATGGTGGAAGCGGGCAAGACGCTGTCCGATACCTGGGATGCCGTGCGCGACAATTTCGGCAAGTACGATCTCTGGGTGCTGGGTCCCAACGGTTTTCACCGTCACTTCAAGGGCGACCTGAATCGCCTGGGCAGTACACAGGCTGCCCCCGAGGTGCGTGTCTGCTACGACATCGCCAATGGCAATGTCTATGTGGATCTGATGAACAAGGGCACTCAGGCTGCGGTGTTCACCATCACACCCATGGCCTACCTGAGCGACGGTCCATGGACGGTTAGCGTTGCCGCTGCCGCCAGCGCCGAGAGGCATTGGGAGCTGAAGGCCAGCGGCCAGTGGTATGACTTTGCCGTAACCTGCAACAGCGATCCGGCGTACTACCGGCGCTTTGCCGGCCGCGTGGAAACCGGTCAGCACACGATCAGCGACCCTGCCATGGGCGAGGTATAGCGACCATGCTGCGCCTTTGCTGACCTGTCTGGCATGCACCATTGGCCCTAATATGGCGGTCTTGTATGACGATGGATGCCTGCCATGACTTTCCCCGCACTGCGCGACCTTGTTGAAGACCTGCGTCATGCCCGGCCCGCGCTATGGGCCGGGCGCAGCGAGGGGGCTCGGCCCACGCACTCTATAGACGCAGCTCAGGTTCAGCAGGCTGTACAGCGTTTTGAACGTTTTGCACCCTTGCTGGCGCAGCTGTTTCCAGAGTTGCAGGCGTCTGGCGGACGTATTGAGTCGGCGCTGCTGCACGTGCCGCAGATGCAGCAGGCTTTGCAGCTGCCAGAGCAACTGGGTCGGCTCTGGCTCAAGGCCGATCACAGCCTGCCTGTAGCGGGCTCCATCAAGGCACGCGGTGGCGTGCATGAGGTGCTGGAGTATGCGGAGCAGATCGCTTTGCAGCATGGCCTGCTGGCCGATGGCGAATATCTGCAACTGGCCTCCGATGCTGCGCGTGCGGTGTTCGCCAGCTACCAGGTGGCGGTAGGCTCCACGGGCAATCTGGGCCTGTCGATTGGCGTCATGGCTTCGGGCCTTGGCTTCAAGGCAACGGTCCATATGTCTGCCGATGCCAAGGAGTGGAAAAAGCAGCGCCTGCGAGCCCGTGGCGTGCAGGTGGTGGAGCATGCCGGCGACTATGCCCAGGCCGTGGCCGCAGGCCGCGCGCTGGCCGACCAGGATACGCACTGTCACTTTGTGGATGACGAGCATTCGCTTTCGCTGCTGCTTGGCTATGCGGCGGCGGCTCCGCACCTGGTCGCGCAACTTGCAGAGAACGGGACTGCCGTGGATGAGACGCATCCTTTGTTTGTCTATATTCCCTGCGGCGTTGGGGGGGGCGCCCGGCGGCGTGGCGCTGGGTCTGCAGCAGGCATTCGGGCCGCATGTGCATTGTTTTTTTGCCGAGCCCGTGCAGTCGCCCTGCTTCATGGTGGAGATGCTCGCCGGTGCTGCAGCGCTGCCTGGTCTGGAAGCCCATCCTTCGGTCTATGAGCTGGGCCTGAACAACCAGACCGAGGCCGATGGCTTGGCAGTGCCGCGTGCATCGGAGCTGGCTGCCGACGTGGTGCGTGGTTTTCTCGGCGGAGTTTTCACGGTGGAGGACGAAACCCTGTTTTGTCATCTGTGCCTGTTGAAGGATAGAGAGGGGCTGCAGATCGAGCCATCGGCCGCAGCGGGCTTTAGCGGTCCGCGCGCCCTTTGGGAGAGTGTTGCGGGTCAGGATTATCTGCAGCGCCAGAAGCTGCTGCCGCACATGGCAAACGCCACACATATTGTCTGGACCACGGGCGGCCTGTTTGTCCCCGACGAGGAGTACGCGAGGTTTCTGGCACGTGGACGCGATCTGCTGAACTGAGCACCTTACCTGGTTACCTGGGTCTTGGCGCCGTGCCCGCTTCACTCATCAGCATCAGCAGGCTGCGGTTGAAGTCCTCCACTACCAGCAGGCGGCCCGCATGATCGAGGCCCATGCCCGTGGGGCGCCCGCCGGGGCGCAGACCGGGCCTGGCGTCCCAGTTGCTCAGCCATTGAATGGGTTTGCCAGAGGGCCGGCCCTTGTCGTCGCGCGCAAAGCCCACTAGGCGTTGACCGTCTGCGCGTTGGCCGTGCCAGGCCACCAGCAATTGCCCGCCAAACGCGCTGCCCATAGGCGTGGCCAGCATTTGCAGCGGAGCCACGTGGGCGGGCCAAAGCATATGCGGTGCCTCGGTCTTGCTGCAGTCAAAGCGCTTTTCATAACCCTGTGCGTTCTGGCGTGCGCCTATGCAGTAAGGCCAACCGTAGTCGGCACCCGCGCGCAGCAGGTTGAGCTCCTCCGGCGGTTGCCTGGGGTCGCGGTAGTCGATATTGTTTTCGCCTTGCCAGACGGTGCCTGCCGCAGGGCCGTCGGGCATCACGGCCAGCGCCATGGAGTTGCGCAGGCCGCTGGCAAAGGGTTTGAATTCCTTGACGGGCTGCTTTCCGGCCTGCAGCACCATGCGCCAGACGGCAGCGCGCGGCATGGCCGCGCTGCGCTCGGGGCAGGGCACGGCTTGCTTCTGGTCTTCACCCCGGCAGGCATCGGTGGCCGATCCCATATTGACGTAGAGGCTGCCGTCCGGCGCAAACGCCAGCTCCTTGAGCAGGTGCGCACCGTCGGCCGGCAGGCCGCTGGCCAGCAACTCGGGCTGAGGTGTCTGTCCGAGTGAAGGCACTGCAGCGCGCCATATCTTGTCGGCCTCGCCGATATAGATTTTTCCGTCCGGACCGCGCGCCATGCCCGAAGGGTAGTTGAGCTTGCTCAGCAACACTCTGGCTTCGACGGCCCTGGCCGTGGTGTTGGCATTGGCGGGAGTCGCCGCATCTGGCGGCAGGCGCAGCTCGATCAGCTGGCCCACCTGGGGCATCCAGTTGCCCATGTCCAGCACCCAGATACGGCCCGGCTCAATCTCCAATACGCGGCGCGGAAAGCGCAGACCATGGGCATCGTCGGCTATCAGCCCTACGCAGGTGCCCGAGGGACTGGTGATGGCCAGGCGTGGATAGATACCGCATTTGCCGGTGGAGGCATAGCCGCGTGCATGCGCACCTGGGCTGGCAACCATGAGCAGCAGCGCAGACAGTCTCAGAATCAACCTGTATTTGCGCTGCATGGTTCTCCAGGAGGTTAAAAGCGCGGCAGATCGGGGTGGGCAATCTGTCCGCCGCGCACCAGCATCTTGCCGTACTCGGCGCAGCGGTTGAGCGTGGGAATCACCTTGCCGGGGTTGAGCAGCGATTGCGGATCAAACGCCGCCTTGAGCGCGAACATCTGGGCGTTCTCGGTCGTTGTGAACTGGGTGCACATGCTGTTGAGCTTTTCCACGCCCACACCATGCTCGCCCGTCACCGTGCCGCCCATGGCCACGCTGGTTTCCAGAATGTCGGCTCCGAACAGCTCGCAGCGGTGCAGTTCGTCGGGGTTGTTGGCATCGAACAGTATCAAGGGGTGCAGATTGCCGTCTCCTGCATGGAACACGTTGGCGCAGCGCAACTGGTATTTCTTCTCCATCTCCTGAATCGCCAGCAGGATGTCGGCCAGACGCTTGCGCGGAATGGTGGAGTCCATGCACATGTAATCGGGGCTGATACGACCGCTTGCGGGGAAGGCGTTCTTGCGCCCGCTCCAGAAGCGCAGACGCTCTTCCTCGCTTTCGCTGACGGTGATGGCCGTGGCGCCGGCGTGGCGCAGAACTTCGCTCATGCGGGCGATCTCTTCCTCGACCTCCTCGGGCGTGCCGTCACTCTCGCACAGCAAGATGGCTTGCGCCGTGAGGTCGTAGCCGGCACGCACAAAGTCCTCCACGGCGGCCGTCATGGGCTTGTCCATCATTTCCAGTCCGGCGGGAATGATGCCGGCCGCGATCACCGCAGCCACTGCGTCGCCCGCTTTGCGCACATCGTCGAAGCTGGCCATGATGCAGCGCGCCAGCTGGGGCTTGGGCACGAGTTTGACCGTGACCTCGGTCACCACGGCCAGCATGCCTTCGCTGCCTATCATGACGGCCAGCAGGTCCAGGCCGGGGGTGTCGAGCGCATCCGAGCCGAACTCGACGGGCTCGCCTTCGATGCTGAAGCCTTTGACCCTGAGCACGTTGTGCACCGTGAGCCCGTACTTGAGGCAGTGCACGCCGCCCGAGTTCTCGGCCACATTGCCGCCGATGGTGCAGGCGATCTGGCTGCTGGGGTCGGGCGCATAGTACAGACCGTAGGGGGCAGCGGCTTCGCTGATGGCGAGGTTGCGCACACCGCACTGCACCAGGGCTGTACGGCTGTAGGCATCGACCTTGAGGATTTTGTTGAATTTGGCCAGCGACAGCGTCACGCCCATGGGGTGAGGCATGGCGCCACCCGAAAGCCCGGTGCCCGCGCCACGTGCAATGACGGGCGCT
The DNA here is from genome assembly GCF_040187805.1 of Comamonas sp. wu1-DMT. NCBI lineage: Bacteria > Pseudomonadati > Pseudomonadota > Betaproteobacteria > Burkholderiales > Comamonadaceae > Comamonas > Comamonas sp. wu1-DMT. The sequence continues at coordinate 164,722 of NZ_JBANEM010000003.1, read as the reverse complement.
CCTATGGCGTGGCAGGCCTGGAGCACAGCTTGCACCTGAGCATAAGTCTCGGGCAGGCAGACCAGCAGAGGGCGCTGGCGGTAGGCCGTCAGTCCGTCGCACTCATAGGGCGTGGTGTCTTCGCTCTGATAGAGCAGGGCATGCGCCGGCACATGGGGGCGCAGTGCCTCCACCACCTCGGCCTGGCGCCGAGCACGCTCGGACTGCTCGGGCGGGTGGTGTGCGGCGTTGGCCGCTGCGCTGGAGGTGGCGACGAGATCGGTAAAAGTGCTGGCGAACGTCATGCCTGCAAATGTAGGGGATGCGCCCGCGCATTGGTGTGAGCTTTATTGCAAAGCTGCTTGAAATGCTTTGCGACGATGATGATATTTGCTCTTGAAACAATAGCTATTGACGATTGATGAATAAGACTTGGAGTTGATTTATTCCCTGAAATGACCGCTCGCATCAATCATGGTCAGCCCCACATAGCTGGAGCCGCTGCGCGGCGGTGTGAAGCGCAGATGCATGGCGCCGTAGCGAATCTCGCCCATGGCGTCGAGGGCGGCCAGCAAGCCCGCTCGATTGCTTGTGGGCGCAGCTTTACGCAGCGCATCCAGCAAGGTTCGGGTGTTGAGAAAGACTTCCAGGCCCAGATAGGAGGCCGGCGGCATGCCGCCGTGGTCGAGGAGCTGCTGGTAGTCCTTGATGGCCGGAACCGCGCCCTTCCAGGGGCTGGGTACCAGGGTGGTGAAGGCAATGCCGCGTGTATAAGGGCCCAGCCCTTGCACCACCGCACGGTTGGCCTGGGCGGCCAGGTTGTAGAAAGGCGCCGTGACATGAGCCTGTCTGGCCATGGTGATCAGACCTATGGTGGCAGGGGCGCCCGCCAGCACGATGACGCCTTGGAGATCGGGCAGGGCGGCCAGCTGTCTGGCCAGGTCCGGGGTGTTGCTGCCCGAAGCCTCCACGGCCAGAGTTGCCGCGGCCTTGAGATCATTGGCTGCAAAGGCGTTCAGGGCGATCTGCAGGCTGTTTTTGCCGAAGCCGTCGTTCTGGTGAACGATGGCGATCCGCCGCAGACCTATGGTCTGCATCTGCTGCAGCATGGCCGCGACTTCTGCCTGGGTGCTGGCGCGCAGCGGATAGATGAAACGGCCCGGCTGCTGGCGCATGCTGCCGGCTCCGGCAATCACGCCCACCAGGGCCGTCTGGCCTTGCTGTACCTCGGGTTGCATGGCTGTGCAACTGGCCGTTCCCCAGCAGTTGAGCAGGGCCAGGGCTCCTTCCTGGATCAGTTGGCGTGCATTGCCGGCGGCGCGCTGCGGCTCGTAGCCATCGTCCAGCACCTTGAGTGTCAAAGCTTTGCCGCCCAGGCCTCCCTGCTTGTTGAATGCCTCCACCTGCGCCTGCATGATGCTCATCCCTTCCTTGCCGGCCTCGGCCTGCGAGCCTGACAGTGGCAAGCTGGCGCCTATGGTGAGCTTGTTCTCCTGCGCATGCAGGGTCAGGCAGGCGGTGATGCCGGCGGCCAGTAGCCAGGCGCAGCGCGATGGGGTTTGCATGGGTCTCCTCCTCGTTGTTGTGAGCCCATGGTGGGAGGACTGCAACAAGGGGGGGAGAGGGCAACTGTGGCCATGTCGGCTGGGGGCGACGTTATGGTGTTTTGACCCGCTTATGAGGTACGGACTTGATCTGCATCGCCCCATGGCCTTGCGTCGTCATCTGCTCTCCAGTATCCACAGGCGCTTGCTGGCGCGGGTCATGGCGACGTAGAGCATGTTGCGCTGTGGGTCGCTCGCATTGGGCGAGAAGTGCCTGGAATTGACAAAGGGCACGGCCACATACTCGTATTCATGGCCTTTGCTGCGTTCTACCGTGAGCAGTTGCAAGCTGGGTTTTTCATGGCGCTGATGCTGCGCGATGCTCGACTGGACCATGAGGCTGAGGCGGCCCAGGAATTCATCGACGGAAAGCCCGGCGCAGATGCGCGACAGCGCTTGCAGGCTGGCCAGGCACTGGCGCAGTTCGTCCTGGCTGATGGGGGCCTGGGCGAAGAACTGTCGCAACAGAGGGTGCAGAAGCAACTGCCCCGCATCGGCGCACTGGTCTGCGGGCAAGGCCAGCAACCGGGCACAGGGGGAGTCTGGTGCGATGTAGGCGGCGAGGAAGCGGCGCATGGCGGCTTGCTGTCCCATGAGTTCGGCGGCAATGCGCAGCGTGTCGGACTCCGGCGGGGCGTCGCCCAGTGCAGTCATGTCGAACAGGCCGTTGGCCAGCAGATCCCGGTCGGGCGGGCTGGCATGGCGCACATAGCGCATCAGACCTTCGGCAGCGCTGCTCAGAATGCCTTGCGAGAGCAGCGCACCGCCGCTGCAGCCCTGCATGGCCCACAGCATGGCCAGCACCAGGGCGATTTCGCGGCGCTGGTAGAAGCGCTGCATGCCTTTGCAGGCATAGTGCACGCCCTCGTGGGCGAACAGCCATTCAAGCAGTACCGAATCTTCGGGTGAATGCAGGATGACTCGCAGCACGGCTGGCGGGTCCTGCGGCTTGCGGGGCAGACGGGCCACGGTGGCATGAATATCCAGCAACTGCCGGGCGCAGTCCTCGTCATCGCCATGGCGATGTTCGAACCAGGCCGAGGCGTTGCGGTAATGGGCGTCGAACTCCACGCCGAAGCGCTGGTTCAGTTCCTGGCAGATGAGGGGGCCGAAGCGATAGGTCGTGTTGAGCGTGGCCTGGCCGGTGCCCGCGGGCAGCTCCTGCAGGATGCGCTGGGCGCTGTCGCCAAAGATGGAGGAAGCGCCCGGCAGTATGTGCTGGTTGAAGTCGCCGACACCGATGAAGCGTCCGTTGCCGCGCGCCAGATGGCGCAGCACCAGCAGCGCGGCTTCGTCAAGGTCCTGCAGTTCGTCGAACAGTACGGCTTCGAAGCGACCCTGCAGCAGCGGGAAGCCGGCGTCGAAGTCCAGTGCTGCCAGCTGGCAGGCGAGCGCGTAGGTGCAGTCGCCGGGTGCATAGAACAGCGGCTCCTGGGTGGGGCCTGCGCGTAGCCGCTCATAGCTGCGCAGCAGCCGGTACAGGCCGTAGTCCAGAGCGTTGTCGCGGCAATATGCCAGCGCGCTGAGGCCGCTGTCGTCGATGTCGAGTTCCAGCATGCACTGCTTGGCCTGGGCCTCGAAAGCGAGGAAGGCGCTGATGTCCAGAGGCCGTGCGAAGTAGTCCGCCAGCTCGGGTATGTCGAGCTCGGCATGCCGTTCGGCCTCTTGCGACAGCGCTTCATGCGCCTGCTGGATGAGCAGGTTCTTTTCCAGGCTGGAGGAGAGCATGGGGACAGGGTCGCCCTGCTCTTCGAGTAGGCGGGCGCAAAAATGCTCCAGAGTGAGCAGATGCAGGCCTTCGAGGCGCACGGCGGAGATCCGGTCCAGGCGCGCCTGAATGGCCTTGATGCCGGCCTCCGAGTAGGCCAGCATCAGCACGTTGCGCGCGCCCTGGGTGCGGATCAGGTCGGTGGCCTTGATGGCCAGCGTGGTCGTCTTGCCCGTGCCGGCCAGGGCGCGGATGAGCAGCGAGGACGCTTCGCTGTTGAGGGCCTGGTTCTGGTCAAGGCCGGGGTACAGCCTGGGCTGCAGGTTCATGCAGTGGGTGCTCCATCTTCGTTATCCATCGAGCTATCCGTGCAACGGCTGTTCGCCGGTCCAGGGACTGCGAGCAAGAACTGCGCCGCCGCGAAGCCGCCGGGTTGCAGCTCAGCCCATGGCCTTGCGCAGCCACTCGGCGAAGGCCGCACATTCCCAGCGGTCCATGATGCCGGTCTTCCAGCACAGATAGTGTGCGTGGGGACTGGGAGCATCGACATCGAACAGGCGCACCAGCGTACCGTTTTCCAGCCAGGGGGCGCCGAGCTTGTGGCGTACCAGGGCAATGCCCATGCTGGCCGATGCGGCGTCGCACATCAGACCGATGTCGTTGAACTGCGAGCCTTCGTTGGGTTCGGCCATGTCGAGGCCGGTCGCTGCGAACCAGGTGCGCCAGGGCTCCAGCGGGCTGCGCAGCAGCGGCATGCCTTCCAGGTCGTCCGGGCGCTCGAACGGGCCATGTTCGCGGATGAAGCTGGGCGAGGCCAGCGGCGTGACCGTGTCGCGGGCCAGCTCGATATGCTCCACATCGGCATAGTGGCCGGCGCCGAAGCGCACCATCAGGTCGGCATCCTCGCCGATCACATCCAGCAGCGGAATCGACACCTGCAGCGCAATGTCTATCTCGGGATAGGCCTCGGTGAACTGGCGCAGGCGCGGGATCAGGATCACGCGCGCAAAGGTGGGGGTGACGGCCAGCTTCAGGCGTCTGCGCCCAGGCGAGGCTGACGCTCCTGGAAAGCGCTGCAAGGCGCCCAGGCCTTCACGCACATGGGCCAGATAGGAGCTGCCGTCCGTGGTCAGCGAGAAATCCGTTCGGCCGAACAGGCGAGCCCCCAGAATCTGCTCCAGCTGCTTGACTCTGTGGCTGACGGCACTGGGCGTTACGCACAGCTCCTCCGCCGTCAAGGTGACCGAGCGCAGCCGCGCCAGAGCCTCGAAGGTGAGCAGGCACTGTATCGGCGGAATCCGCCTGGCCGTAATGCTGTTCAAGGCGCCGGGGCTGCGGGTCATACAATCAATCCCAAGCCCAGGGATTTAGCGGAACACAACGGTCTTGTGACCGTTGAGAATGACGCGGCGCTCGCTATGCCACTTCACGGCACGGGCCAGAACCTGGCTCTCGGTGTCGCGGCCGCGGGCCGTCAGGTCTTCCACGGTGTCTGTATGGTCGGCGCGTGCCACGTCCTGCTCGATGATCGGGCCTTCGTCGAGGTCGGCCGTCACATAGTGGGCGGTGGCGCCGATCAGCTTCACGCCGCGGTCATGCGCCTGGTAGTAGGGCTTGGCGCCCTTGAAGCTGGGCAGGAAGCTGTGGTGGATATTGATGGCGCGGCCGGACAGCTTTTTGCACAGGTCGTTGGACAGCACCTGCATGTAGCGTGCCAACACCACCAGCTCGGCGCCTTCTTCCTCGATGATCTCGTACTGGCGCTCTTCGGCCTGGGCCTTGGTCGCGGCAGTCACGGGAATGTGATGGAAGGGGATGTTGTAGCTGGCCGCCAACTGATAGAACTCGCGGTGGTTGCTGATGATGGCCTTGATCTCGATGGGCAGCAGGCCCGACTTCCAGCGGAACAGCAGGTCGTTGAGGCAGTGGCCTTCCTTGCTGACCATGATGACGGTCTTGATGCGCTCGGACTTGGAGTGCAAACTCCACTGCATTTGATATTGATCAGCTAATTCGGCAACGGATGCCTTTAGAGAGGCGGCGTCTTTGCCATCGCAGGCAAACTGCACGCGCATGAAGAACAGACCGGTTACCGGGTCGTTGTACTGCGCTGCTTCTTCAATATTGCCGCCTTGTTCAAGCAAGAATCCGGAAACGGCATGCACCAGGCCCAGTCGGTCTGGGCAGGATAAAGTCAAAATATAGGCTTGGGTCATAGCTCGGCAATTGTCGCAGCAAGGCGAGGACCCTGCGGACAAAGGAAATTCATGAAAAGCGAGGAGGGGCATTCTGCGCTCACACCCTGGGTGATTGTTACCCTCTATTTGTGCGTGGGGATGCTTTGGTTGGGGGCGCAGGCGGGCGTGCTCGGCTATTTTGATGTATCGCTGAATCGACAGTCTCTGCGTTGGCAGATAGGCCTGTTCATTGTTTGGTTGCTGGCGACAGCGCTGATTGCACTTTGGTTCATGCAGCGCAAGGCGCGCGCCGACCAGCGTGGCCGGGAGACGGCGCAGGAGCTGGAGCTGGTGGTGCGCCACGCACCGGCCGGTATGGCTCGCGTGCATGTGGGCGGTGCAGAGATTGTCTGGGCCAATGCCAAGCTGGCGGGTTGGCTGGGCTGCAGCGTCGAGTCGCTGCGCGGTCAGGATTTTCGTGTTCTGGTGCCTGTGAATGACCAGGACGACGTTGCTCTGCAGCTGCAGCGCCTGCTGGACGGCAGCACCGATTACTTCCAGGTGTTGCGCCAATGCGTGAATGCCGGCACCGGAAAGGTTACGCCCGTGCTGTGCACCACCAGCCGCGTGGCGGCTTCGGGTGTGGACGGGCCGGTGGCCCTGGTCTGCGTGCTGCAGGATCTCAGCGAGATGGTGAGTGCGCGCAATGCCATGATGCGCAGCGAGACTATGCTGCGCCTGGCGCTGGAGGGCAGCGGCAATGGCGTGTGGGAGTGGGACGCGCTTGAGCAGCGGCTGAACTTCTCCACGGGCATGAGTGCCTTGCTGCGCTATCAGGGCCAGGATCTGGCCCGCGAGTTCGATTTCCATCAGCGCCTGCACCCCGAAGATGCCGCAGGTGCGCGCGCCCAGGCCGAGCAAGCACTGGAGCAGGGCAGCATGCTGGTGCTGACGGCGCGTCTGCTGTGCTTTGACGGTCTGTATCGCTGGTTCCGCGCACGCGGCCAGGCCTACAGGGATGAGAGCGGACGCCTGATACGGATCTCGGGCCTGCTCTCCGACCAGACTGCGAGTCGCGAGGCCGATGAGCGCAGCCGCCTGGCTTCCACGGTGGTGGACAACACCATCGAGGGCGTGGTGGTGACCGATGCACACAGCCGAATTCTCTCGGTCAACCACGCGTTCACGAAGCTGCTGGGCTTCAGCGAAGCGGAAATGCTGGGCAAGACGCCGCGCATGTTCAAGTCCGGCCGGCATGACAAGGCCTTTTATGACGCCATGTGGGCCAGCATGCATGCCACAGGGCACTGGCAGGGCGAAATCTGGAATCGACGCAAGAATGGAGAGGTCTTTCCCGAGCGCATGTCGCTGAGCGCGGTCAAGGATGCCAACGACAAGGTGACGCATTACGTCTGCATGTTCACCGATATCTCGGCCGAGAAGGCGCGCGAGCAGCAGCTGGAGTTTCTGGCCCATCGCGACACCTTGACCGGTCTGCCCAACCGCTCTCAATTCACGCGTATGCTGGGCGAGGCGGTGGAGTTGAGTCAGAGCACCAACCGTCGCATGGCCGTGCTGCTGTTCAATATCGACCGCTTCAAGGACGTGAACGACAGCTATGGCCACTCCATCGGCGACGAGGTGCTCAGGCATGTGTCTGTGCAGATGCAGGGTGCTTTGCGGCACGGCGACATCATTGGCCGCCTGGCGGGCGATGAAATCTGCGTGGTGGCGCAATCCATTTGCGGTCGCGACAGCGCGGTGGACGTGGCCGAGCGCCTGATGGCCGCAGCCGGCCAGCCCTGGACCACGCCAGATGGCCTGTCGGTGGTGGTCAGCGTCAGCGCAGGCATCTGTCTGTATCCCGACCATGCATTGACAGCCGACGATCTGCTGCAGGGCGCCCATGCAGCGGTGTATGGCGCCAAGGCCAGAGGCTCCAATGCCTGGTGCTTCTTCCATGAGAACATGACCCAGGCCGCCCGCGAGCGTCTGGCGCTGGAGGCGCGCCTGCGCCGTGCGCTGGAGCTGGGCCATATGCGTCTGTATTACCAGCCGCAGATCGATCTGGCGACGGGGCGCGTGGTGGGGGCTGAAGCCTTGTTGCGCTGGCTGGACCCAGAGGAAGGCCTGATCTCGCCGGCCCGTTTCATTCCCGTGGCGGAAAACTCGGGCGTCATCGGCCCGCTGGGCCTGTGGGTGCTGGGTGAGGCCTGTCGTCAGGGCCAGCAATGGCGCGCCGCCGGACTGCCCGATCTGGCGATTGCGGTCAATGTCTCGCTGCATCAGTTTTTGCTGACCGATATTGCCGGGGCGACGGCCGAAGCGCTCAACAAATCGGGTTTTCCGGCCAGCCTGCTGGAGCTGGAAATCACCGAAAGCGCACTGGCCGAAAAGCCCGAAGAGGCGTTGGCCGTGCTCAACCGCCTGCGCGAGCTGGGCCTGCGCCTGGCCATCGATGACTTTGGCACCGGCTATTCCTCGCTGGCGCACCTCAAGCGTTTTCCGCTCGATCTGCTCAAGATCGACCAGGGCTTTATCCGCGACATTCCGCACAGCGCGGACGATATGACCATCAGCAGCTCGGTCATTGCCCTGGGTCATGCCATGGGTCTGAAGGTCCTGGCCGAAGGCGTGGAAACCCAGGAGCAGCTGAGCTTCCTGCAGCAAAAAGGCTGTGACTACTTTCAGGGCTATTTCTGCAGCCGGCCCTTGCCGGCCGAGGACTTCACGCACCTGCTGGAAAAGACGCGTGAGGGGCAGCCGCTGGTGGCTGTCGCGACCGCGGGCTGAGGGTCACCAGCGCTGCAGCAGCCCGTCAAGGCTTGGTCGCAGGTCTGTTCTTCCACTGTTCGCGCAGTTGGCTGCACTGGTCTTCGGAGGCGTTGCCCTCCAGCGTCAGCAGCTTGTCTGCCTTCATGGCGATAGCAGTCTGAGCCTTGTCTGCTTGGGCTATCGCCACCTTTTGCTTGAAATCGCCGGGCAGCCAGGTCGGCACGCCGATATCGCTGCGCACATGGCCGCGGCCCGCCACCAGCAGCACGCTTTTGCCGGGCTGGCCCAGCTCGCGTACGGCTGTTTCAGTCACTCTGGCCATGGATTCATCGCGGGCCAGCTGAATTCGGGCCATGGGCGCGAACTGCGATTCGGGCAGCAGGCCGCAGTGGCCATCCTTGATGGCCTCGAGCTGCAACTGCCAGCCCGCAGCCGGCAGGTGTCCGTCGTAGCGGGACTCGCCCATGGCCTGCTTCATCCGGGCACGTGGCAGATTGCCACCGAGCACGGGCACGCCGGCTTTCACGGCAGCCATCACCACCGGGCCATAGTCTTGCCAGGGCCAGCCGCCCGGGCCGCCGCCCTGAGCCCATTGCAGAGCAGTTTTCACCTCCTCATCGCTGGCCGATGCGGGCAGGCTCCGGGTGCTGCCGCCTGCGGGGGCCATCTCGACCACCAGGGCTGCGAGCCTGCCTTGCGCTGCCAGGTGGCGCACGGTAGCTGCTTCCCACTGATGATGGGCGATCTGGTCATGCTGCTCGCCGAGCAGAATGGCCGGTGTTCCGGCCCACTGCCCCAGTGTCTGCTGCCATTCGGTGTCGGAGGTCAACTGAGTTCTTTGATGGGCACAGCCACCCAGCAGCAGGGCGCTGGCTAGAGCTGTCAAGGCCAAAGGATTGAAACGCTGGCGCGGCTGCGCCGCAGAAATGAAAGTCCACATATGAGCTGATTGCGTTCGTCTGAGACGGGGCATGGCTTCGTAGCTGTAGATTTCGTACCGGCTTTGCCCACCGAGTTTTGCCGCGATACTGCGGGGCATTGCCCCTGTCGCGCGCCCATTGTCGTGCCTTGCCGGATTCCCGTGCACATGTCCGTATTGCTTCCTCCCGTGTTTCTGGCCCGTGTGGCCGCTACTTTGCTGCTGGCCTGGCTGGCAGCCCAGTTCTGTCTGGTGCTGCATACGCCGCTGCCCTGGATGCTGGGGCCGCTGATTTCCGTCTCCCTGCTATCGATTGGCGGGGCGCCCACCCAAAGCTGGGCCAGGCTGCGCGATCTGGGGCAGTGGACGATAGGCGGAGCTCTGGGCCTGTACTTCACGCCTGCGGTGACTGAACTGGTCGCCGGTCTGTGGTGGGCGATTGCGCTGGCCATTGCCTGGGCCCTGTTGCTGGGCTGGGTCTTCGGGCGCTGGCTGTATCGCGTCCAGGCCCCCTCCATGCTGGCGCAACCGGACATGGATGAAGAGCGCTTGCGCGCCACGACCTATTTCTCGGGGGCGATAGGTGCGGCCTCGGAGATGACGCTGCTGGCCGAGCGCGAGCATGCGCGCACAGATCTGGTGGCGGCGGCGCACAGCCTGCGGCTGGTGATAGTGACGGTGAGCATTCCCTTTGCACTGCAATGGTCGGGACTGCAGGGCGACCCGGGCCTGACGCTGCCCAGCGTGCGCACCGTGCAATGGCCAGGCTTTGCCTGGCTGGTGCTGGCCACCGGCGCCGGGGCATTGCTGATGCTCAGGCTCAGGCGTGCCAATCCCTGGTTTCTGGGGGCGCTGGCCGTATCCATGGGCTTGACCATGGCAGGCCTGGAGCTGTCCGCCGTGCCGCAATGGTTGATGAATGCCGCCCAGTTGGTGATCGGCGTAAGCCTGGGGGTGCGCTTTCGACGTGAGTTCCTGCACACGGCTCCGCGCTGGCTGGGCATGGTGGCGCTGGGTACCGTGGGCCTGATGGCAGTCTGCGCCGGCTTTGCCTGGCTGCTGCACTGGGCCACCGGCCTGCCCTGGGTCACCTTGCTGCTGGGCACATCGCCGGGTGGCATTACCGAGATGGCCATCACAGCCAAGGTCCTGCAACTGGGCGTGCCCGTGGTCACGGCCTTCCAGGTCTGCCGGCTGATTGCCGTGCTGCTGCTGGTAGCGCCGCTGTACCGGTGGCTGAACAGAGCGCTGCCGGGGGCGAGGCCATGATCCGCAGCAGGCGAAATCCCTGGAAGTCGGTCCTGATCATCAGCGCCTGCGCCGGCTTTGCGATGGCCGGACTTCTGATGTGGATGGCCTGGGAGCACAACCCCCAGTGCGAGATTCACTGCGCAGAGCAAGGCATTGACTGGGGCTACTGGCTTGCGCTGGGTGCGGCTGGGGGGCTGCTGGGCTTTTTGGGCTGCATGCTGAGTGCCTGCGTGTTGATGCTGTTGTGCAGAAAGTCATAGCGGCTCGCGCTCTTCCGGCAAGCACTAGAGTGTGCTTTCAGACATCAAAAAAGCCACTCTTTCGAGTGGCTTTTTGCAGGGTGTTCAGTGAATGATGACCGGCTGCTGGGCCAGGCCCGTGTAGGTATCGAGAATTTCCTCCACCTCTTCCTCGGTGGGGGCGTCCTGCTGCCAGGCGAGGATCTGCTTCTGGAACATTTCGGCCCAGGAGCCATCCAGATACACCTCCTTGCCCGAGCGCTTGTCCACGATTTCAAAGCCGTGGCGCGGCAGTTGGTGGGCTTGCTCGGTCTCGGCCTTGGCTTTGCCTGCCGGAGCGTCTGCCTCCATATCGGGACGCAGATGGAGCACCGCAAAGGATTCAGAGTCGTAAAGCATTTGCATGGTGTTCCTCCTTTCACTTCCGTTATGAGCATGCCTGCCATGGATATGGCGACAGGGTGCCGCATTTCAAGGTGGAAATGCCTGCTCTTGGCACTTGGGCACAGTATTCCATGGATTTGACATGGTTGTGGGCAACCGGCTTTCCCGATCTGTAGTAGGCAAGTCCTTGAATGGCGCGACAGCGTTCAGCCCGAGCCGATGCAGGTTGCAGGCCTTGGCAGGGAGGTGAGTGAGCGCTTGGGGCGCGGTGCTCCCGGGGTTTACGCCAGGGGGCGGCATGGAGGCTATTGCGGCGCGGGCAGATATTTCTTGAGCTGCAGGTCGACAAAGTCGTCCTGTCCCTGGGTGAGCTTGATGCGCACGGGCAGGTATTGCATGGACGGAGCCAGCCAGACCGAGCCGCGCTGGTCGCTGCTGCTTTTGCCGGGCAGTTTGTCCAGGCGCAGCGCCATGACGCTGCCAAACGGCAGCTCCAGCGCCTCGCTGGCACCCACGCGGAACTGCCAGCGCACGGCCGAGCGTGCGCTGCTGGTGGTCAGCTCTATCAGCGTGCCTGGCGGGTATTTCTCTGGGGCGGCGGCCATCAGGGCCGAGAGCTGCAGAAACACGCTGAGGCGGTCCTGCACTCCATCGCCGATGGCCGCATCGGTCTGGCCGCCGCTGTAGTGCGCCTTGCCACTGGCCACATCAAAGGCGGCGGACTGGGTTTTGCGCCCCTTGTCGCTGAAGTTGAGCGGTTGCAGGCCCTTGGGCGTGATCAGCCCCTCGCTGGTCTGGGCGCGCTCGCCGAGCAAGAACATGCTGATCGACTGTCTGGCCTGGTAATACTGGCCGTCATGCTGCCATTGCAGCTGGGCGCCGGCCGAATATTGAAAACCCTTGACCTGACCCGAGGCATTGAACTCCAGTGTGGCGGAGTTGGGCAGGGTGACGGGCAGCACAGAGTCAGGTGGCAGCGGCGCGCCGCCTGCGGGCGTGACCTGGATGGGGCGGGCCGTGTCGGCACCATTGGCTTCGGGAGGCTCGGCCATGGGCTCGGGAGCCGGCTCTGCAGCAGCAGCGGGCTGCCCTGTATTGGTAGGTGCTTCTTTTTCAGGCGCTTCTTGCGTTTGTGGTTCCTGGGCTGGAGGCGGATTTGGCTCTGATTCCTGTTCGTCCGGTGCTGGGGCAGGCACGGGAGCAGGAGCCGGCGCCCGGGGTGAGGCCTGGGGTTTGGGCGCTGGAGCTGGAGCCGGCTTGGGCGCTGCGGGTGCAGGCGGCGGAGGAGGGGGCGCCTGCAGCATGCGCGTCTCCATCACGATCTGGTCGTCCGCCGCTTTGTCCGGCGGGCTCAGTTCGGGCAGGCCCCAGAGCAACAGCCCATGGGCTGCCAGCACCAAGCCGGTGATGGGCAGCAGTGTCTTGCGTGCCTGGCTTGCCTGAGGGGAGCGGCCCATGAGCGTGATTCTGAGATTGCGGGTTTCAGTGGTTGGGGTCGGCGCGCCAGCCCAGATCGCAGGAGAGCTGGCGGGCGGCCGCCTGCAGTGGCGCGTCTATGGCTCCACCATAGTCCGGGTCGAAAGTCGCCAGCGAGCCCAGGGTCATCAGCCCCAGCACGATATGGCCGGATGCATCGAAGACAGGCACGCAAAAGGCCACGATGCCCGGCAGTACGGTGTCGACCACGCGGGCCGTGCCGCGCGCACGGACTTCGGCCAGCATGTCCGCAACGGCCTCTTCGGTCTGGGGCAGGTCCTGGCGCCGGGCTTTGCGCGCGCGCTCGATTTCGGGCTCCAGCAATGCGGCCGTCGCCTCGCGCGGAAGCCAGGCACCGAAGCAGCGCCCTGTGGCCGAGGCCAGCATGGGCATGACGTCGCCCAGGCGCAGATTGGCGGTGACGGACTGCGCCGATTCCTCCCAATGCACGATGGTCGGGCCATGGTTGCCCCAGACGGCGATGGCCAGCGTGTGATTAAGGGACTCAAGCAGTGCCGGAATGCGCTCGCGCGCCAGACGCACCGGGTCGAGGCGAGCCAGCGAGGCCAGGCCGATCTTGAGCGCCGCAGGACCCAGGTCGTAGCGCGAATTGCGCTCGTCCTGCGTCACCAGTCCGATGCGCTGAAAGCTCACCAGATAGCGGTGAGCCTTGGCGGCACTCATGCCGGCGGCGGCGGCGACATCCTTGAGCATCAGCGGTCCGCTGGCCTGTGCCAGCGCCTCGACGAGGGAGAAACCCACTTCGACCGACTGAATCCCTGCGCGTTCCTTTTCCATTGCAATAGAATCGTGTTTTGTTTAGTTAAATCAATTTAACCAATCGTAATTTTGGCTAGCGTTGTCAGGCATTGTGCCAGCACCGCTGCCGTGAGCAGAGGGACAGAGAATGAAACTGGCAACCTACAAGGATGGCTCGCGCGATGGGCAACTGGTCGTGGTCTCGCGCGACCTGAGCCAGGCCTGCTATGCCACCGGCATTGCCAATCGCATGCAGCAGGTGCTGGACGACTGGAGCTATATGGCCCCCCAGCTGCAGGATCTGTCGCATGAACTCAATCACGGCAAGGCCCGCCACGCGTTTCCCTTTGATCCCCAGCGCTGCATGGCACCGCTGCCGCGAGCTTATCAGTGGGCCGATGGCTCGGCCTATATCAACCATGTGGAGTTGGTGCGCAAGGCGCGCAATGCCGAGGTGCCAGCCAACTTCTACACCGACCCGCTGATGTACCAGGGCGGCAGCGATGATTTCATCGGCCCCTGCGACGATGTGATCGTGCCCAGCACGGCCATGGGCATAGACTTCGAGGCCGAGATCGCCGTCGTCACCGGCGATGTGCCCATGGGCACGGATGCCAAGGATGCGCTGGATGGCGTTCGTCTCGTCATGCTGGCCAATGACGTGAGCCTGCGCAATCTGATTCCCGGCGAACTGGCCAAGGGCTTCGGCTTCTTCCAGAGCAAGCCCGCCACGGCTTTCAGCCCTGTGGCCGTGACACTGGACGAGCTGGGCGATGCCTGGAAGGGCGGCCGTCTGCATCTGACGCTGCAGAGCACCTGGAACGGCCGCAAGGTCGGCATGTGCGATGCGGGCGAGGAGATGACTTTTCACTTCGGCCAGTTGATCGCCCATATCGCCAAGACCCGCAATGTACGCGCCGGCTCCATCGTGGGTAGCGGCACGGTGAGCAACAAGGGCGTGGAGAGCGGCAGCGGCAAGAACAAGCGCATGGAATGGCCCAAGGGCTATAGCTGCATCGCCGAAAAACGCTGCATAGAGACCATTCAGGACGGCGCGCCCAAGACCGAGTTCATGCAGTTCGGCGACACCATCCGCATCGAGATGAAGGGCAAGGACGGCCAGAGCATCTTCGGTGCCATCGACCAGAACATTGCGCCGCCCGGCGGCAGCAAGGATGACTTGCCCGAAGCTCAGCCTCTGGATAGCTCTGAAGACTAAGCCCTCGTTGCAGTCGCCATGCCCATGCCAAGTCTGAATCTCTCGCGCTGGATTTTGCCTCTGAAGGCCGTGCCGGCCATGGCGCTCGCTTTGTTGACGGGCCTGGCCATGGCGGCAGAACCAGCCGCCGAACCGGCTGCCAGTTGCCCGCCGCCGTTCAGCCCGCCAACGCCGGCCGAAGTGCAGGCCATGGCCCCCCATATGCAGGACAGAGGCCTGCTCTGGCGCGTGCAGGACGGCGAGCGCACCAGCTGGCTTTACGGCACTTTGCATGTGGGCAAGCGGGAGTGGATATTGCCCGGCCGCACCATCGTGCGCTCCATGTATGGGGCGGACCTGCTGGCGCTGGAGCTTGATGTGCTGAATCCGCAGGTCATGCAGCAGTTGATCGACGGCTTCCAGGCCCGTGTCGACGCACCTGCGCTGCCCGCAGAGCTGGAAGCCCGGCTGGCGCAGCATCGAAAGCAGGCCTGTGCCGAGCATCTGAGCACACAACGCCCGGACGCCCAGCTGCTGGGCCTGGTCAGCCAACTGGGGCGCAAGCAGGGGCTGGTGGCCGAGTTTGGCGCCGATCTGCTGCTGGCAGGCATGGCCCATGCATTGCACAAGCCCGTGCTGGGGCTGGAGTCGGCGCAGACCCAGCTCGAGGAGCTGCTTTCCGATGATCCCTTGGAGGTGCAGGAAAGCGTGCGCGACGGGCTGGACCAGCTTGATGACCCCAAGGCTCCGGAAATCCTGCAGCAGCTGGCGAATATCTGGGCCAGCGGCAATGAAACACAGCTGGAGAACTATGCCGACTGGTGCGACTGCATCAAGACCGAGCGTGATCGGCTCAAGTACGCGCGCCTCATGGATGGACGCAATCCGGGCATGGCAGATGGCATTGTTCGTCAGCTCCAGCAGGGCAAGACGGTGTTTGCTGCCGTGGGTGCGCTGCACATGATCGGTCCCAAGGGCCTGCCTGAGCTGCTGCGTCAGAAAGGCTATCAGGTCGAACGCGTGAGCTTCAAACTGCCACCCATACAGAAGTCGGAGTCAAAGCCGATTCAAACCGAATAGAGACAAGCGCAGGCAGCTATCAATTAATAGAAAAGGCAGCCTGGCGGGGTCCAAAAATCATTCCACAACCCCCTACATCACCCTCAAGGAGACAAACGATGGATCGTCGTCAATTCCTGGCTGCTGCGGCAGCCAGCTCGGCTGCAGCCGCATCCCCCTTTGCCATGGCGCAGGACTGGCCTGCCAACCCCGTGCGCTGGGTCGTGCCCTACCCACCCGGAGGCGGCACCGATGTGCTGGCCCGTACCGTGGCCGAGTCCATGCGCAAGACGCTGAACCAGACCATCGTGGTGGACAACCGTCCCGGCGCCTCGACCAATATCGGCGGCCAGCTCGTTGCCGCGGCCAAGCCTGATGGCTACACCATCATGTCGGCCGACAACGCCATCCTGGCGTTCAACGAGCACCTGTTCAGCAAGCTGCCCTTCAGTCCCGACAAGGATTTCACCTATGTGGGCGGCATCAGCCGTTTCCCCATGGCGCTGGTGGTCAACCCCGCGTTCGAAGCCAAGGATTTCAAGGAATTCCTGGCCTATGCCAAGGCCAACCCCGGCAAGCTCAACTACGCCTCCCCCGGCAACGGCTCGCCCCACCATCTGGCCATGGAGCTGTTCAAGAACCGCACCGGCACCAGCCTGACCCATATCCCCTACAAGGGCGCCGCGCCCGCGCTGGCCGATGTGATGGGCGGCCAGGTGCCTTGCATGTTCCTGGATCTGGCATCGGGCCTGCCGGTGATTCAGTCCGGCAAGGTGCGAGCCCTGGCCATAGGCACGGCCAAGCGCGTGCCCAATCTACCCAATGTGCCCACGCTGGCCGAGCTGGGTCTCAAGGATTCCGAGGTCTATGCCTTCCAGGGCATTCTGGGTCCCAAGGGATTGCCGCCAGCCATCGTGCAGCGTCTCAATGCAGACCTGCAAAAAGCTCTCAAGGACCCCGACGTGGTCAAGCGCATGGCCGACTTCGGCATGGAAGCCCTGCCCGGCACGCCCGAGCAGTTTCACCAGCTGGCGCGCACCGAAGCCAAGCGCTGGGGTGAGGTCATCAAGGCGGCCGGCGTGAAGCTGGACTGATCGTCCTTTCCCTGAGCTTCGCGAGGTCCTGGGCATGGCTTGAGCCGTTGCCGCAGACCTCGTCGGCTCGCATCGTAGCGGCCCTGCCACCTTGAGTTGCAGGGCCGTTTTCAGTAGGGAAGTATGCCGGGCAGCAGTGGGCGGCTGAGGCGTTCGCGCCACCATTGCTGGGCCCTGCCGCGGGCATCGCTGCGCCAGGCCAGCCAGAAGGTTTCGGGTGGGCGCGGTTCTTCCACCGCCAGTTCCACCAGTACCCCGGTCTCCAGCTCTACACGCACGCATGCGCGCGGCACAAAGCCGTGGCCCAGCCCGGCGGCCTGGCATGCGATCTTGGCCTGCATGCTCGGCACGGTGATGCGTCGCTGGCCGGTGAGCAGGCCCACGGTGCGGTCGGTCAGCGAACGGGCGCCGTCGCCCACCACCACGGCGGTGTGCTCCAGCAGGTCGCTGCGCGCCAATGGCCGGCCCAGGCGCGCCAGCGGGTGGCTGGCCGTCACGCAGAACACGAAATCGAGCTGGCCCACGGCCACGGCCTTGTGGCCGCCGCCGGCCGGGCCTTCGCCCGCAGCCACTATCAGGTCGGCCCTGCCTTCGCGCAAGGCTTCCCAGGTGCCGGTCAGCGTCTCGCAGCCGATGCGCAGACGCGTGCCGCTGTTCAGCGCCTCGAAGGCCTGAATGTCGGAGCCGAAGGCGCTCGTGGGGATCAGTGAGTCATGCACCAGGCGCACCTCGGTCTCGAAGCCCGTGGCGATCTGGCGCAGCCGCGATTCGAGCTGGCGCGCGGCAGCCAACAGCCATCGCCCTTCCTGGAGCAGTTCTTCGCCCGCTGGCGTGAGACTGACGCGCGGGCCGTTGCGCACAAACAGGTTCAGACCCAGCTGTTCCTCGAGCTTGGAGACGGCATAGGAGATGGTCGACGGTACTTTGTGCAGGCGCTCTGCCGCACCGGCGAACGAGCCGTAGCGCGCAATGGTGTCCACCAGTTCGATGGCTTCCAAAGAGAGTTTGAGCATACTGGATTTGCCTAAAAAACAATCATCGAAATTATCGATGATTGAGGGAATTTTCTTTCAGCATAACCGCATATCAGGCCGCGGATACTTCATTCATCGCCACACGGAATGCAGAAGAAAAAGGCAAGCGGGCCAGCAGCAGGAAGTGTGAACACCATCGATTGTCTAGGAGAGAGAAATGCTTGAAGTTCGCCCATCCAACCACCGCGGTCGCGCCAACCATGGCTGGCTGCAATCGCGCCACACCTTCTCCTTCGGCCACTACTGTGACGCCAGTCAGCAAGGCTTTTCGGATCTGCTGGTCATCAATGACGACCATGTGTCCCCCGGTCAGGGCTTCGGCACCCACGGCCACCGCGACATGGAAATCTTCTCCTATGTGCTCGATGGCGCCCTGGAGCACAAGGATTCCATGGGCACGGGCTCGGTGATCCGTCCCGGCGACGTGCAGATGATGAGCGCCGGTACCGGCGTGGAGCACAGCGAGTTCAACCACTCGGCCCAGGATCCGGTGCACTTTCTGCAGATCTGGATCGTTCCCGCAGAGCGTGGCGCCGCTCCACGCTATCAGCAGGTCCATGTGGACGATGCCGACAAGCGCGGCCGCCTGCGCCTGATCATCGCCCCCGAAGGCACAGACGGCACGCTGGCCGTGCGCCAGGACGCCCGGGTCTATGCAGGCCTGTTCGACGGTGAAGAGTCCGCCGAACTCGATGTGGGGCCCGAGCGCCATGTCTATGTGCATGTGGCCCGCGGCAGCCTCTGCGTGAACGGAGCGCACCTGTCCGAAGGCGACGGCGCCCGCATCCGCAACGCCGGGGCCCTGCGCTTCGAGCAGGGCGAAGACGCCGAGGTGCTGGTCTTTGACCTGCGTCCCCGCGAACTGCCCACCTTGTAAGCAACAGTTTTCACACCCCGGTTTCATCCTGCTTTCCTGTTTCCCCTGCAGCCTCTCGCTCACCTTTTACCCAGGAGTTTCTCCATGACCAACGCCAACGCTTCCATCGCCCGTCCCGTCGCCGTCGCCAAGCCCGGTGCCAAGCTGCTCAACCCCCATGACCACACGCTGATCATGATCGACTTCCAGTCGCAGATGGCCTTTGCCACGCACTCCATCGACCCGGTGCAGCTGCGCTCCAACGCCGCCCTGGTCGCTTCGGCTGCCGCCGGCTTCGGAGCCTCGACCATCCTGACCACCGTGGCAGAAAAGAGTTTCTCGGGACCCATGTTCGAGGAAGTGACTGCGCCTTTCCCCGGCCAGACCCTGCTGGACCGCACCTCGATGAATACCTGGGAAGACGAGGCCGTGATCCGCAAGGTCAACGAGATCGGCAAGCCCCGCATCGTGCTGGCCGGCCTGTGGACCAGCGTGTGCATCGTCGGACCGGCCCTGTCGGCGCTGGACCAGGGTTTTGAGGTCTTCGTGATCGCCGATGCCTGCGGCGACATCTCCACCGAAGCCCACAATCGCGCCATGGAGCGCATGGTCCAGGCCGGTGCCCAGCCCATCACTTCCTTGCAATACCTGCTGGAAATGCAGCGCGACTGGGCCCGCACCGAGACCTATGACATGACCACGGGCATTGCCAAGAAGCTGGGTGGCGGCTACGGCATCGGCATCACCTACGCCAAGACCATGTTCGGCGCGCACGAAGGCTAAAAAAGGGGCAGGGGCCTGCTGCGCGGCCGTATCCTGCGCCTGTGGTCCTCGCCGCACGTCGGTACGGCTGCGGTCCTCGGCCCAGGCTGCGGCCGCTCGCCACGGCCTCTGCCTCCTTTTTTGCCCCCTCTCCGGCTTTCTCATCCCTTCTTTGCGTTGCTGACCCCCCTAGGCACACCATGACCCAGCCCTCCACCCCCGATCTGATCCTGTTCAACGGCCGTTTCACCACGCTGGACCGCAGCAACCCCACAGCCACGGCCGTGGCAGTAAGCCAGGGGCGCTTCAGCGCCGTCGGCAGCGACCGCGAAGTCCTGCCCCTGGCAGGTCCGCAGACAAGGCGCATCGATCTGGGCGGACGCAGTGCGCTGCCGGGTCTGATCGACAACCACCTGCACCTGATCCGCGGCGGTCTGAACTTCAACATGGAGCTGCGCTGGGACGGCGTGAAGAGGCTGGCCGATGCCATGGCCATGCTCAAGGCCCAGGTGGACGTGACCCCTGCGCCCCAGTGGGTGCGCGTGGTGGGCGGCTTCAGCGAGCACCAGTTCGTGGAAAAGCGCCTGCCCACGCTGGCCGAACTGAATGCCGTGGCGCCCGACACCCCGGTCTTCATCCTGCATCTGTACGACCGAGCCCTGCTCAATGCAGCCGCCCTGCGTGCTGTGGGCTACACCAAGGACACGCCCGAGCCGCCCGGCGGCCAGATCCTGCGCGACAGCGCCGGCAATCCCACGGGCCTGCTGCTGGCCAAACCCAACGCTTCCATTCTCTACGCCACGCTGGCCAAGGGGCCCAAGCTGCCGCGCGGCTACCAGGTCAACTCGACACGCCACTTCATGCGCGAACTCAACCGCCTGGGTGTGACCGGCGCCATTGACGCGGGCGGCGGCATGCAGAACTATCCCGACGACTACGACGTGATCCAGGAACTGGCCGATGCAGATCAGCTCACCATCCGCCTGGCTTACAACCTGTTCACGCAAAAGCCCAAGGAAGAGAAGGACGACTTTCTGCGCTGGACCGCCAGCTCGCAGTACAAGCAGGGCACGGACTACTTCCGCCACAACGGCGCAGGCGAGATGCTGGTGTTCTCGGCCGCCGACTTCGAGGACTTCCGCCAGCCCCAGCCCGAGCTGGCGCCCGGCATGGAAGGCGAGCTCGAAGAAGTGGTGCGCATCCTGGCCCAGAACCGCTGGCCCTGGCGCATGCACGCCACCTACGATGAGACCATAGACCGCGCGCTCAATGTGTTCGAGAAGGTCAATAAAGACATCCCCCTGGCCGGCCTGAACTGGTTCTTCGACCACGCCGAAACCATTTCCGAAAAGTCCATCGACCGCATTGCGGCTCTGGGCGGCGGTGTTGCCGTGCAGCATCGCATGGCCTATCAGGGCGAATACTTCGTCGAGCGCTATGGCGCGGCCGCGGCCGAGGCCACGCCCCCGGTCAAGCGTATGCTGGAAAAGGGCGTCAACGTGTCAGCCGGCACCGACGCCACCCGTGTTGCCAGCTACAACCCCTGGGTCTCGCTGTCCTGGCTCATTACGGGCAAGACCGTGGGCGGCCTGCAGCTCACGCCCCAGCGCAACTGCCTGACCCGCGACCAGGCCTTGCGCATGTGGACCGAAAACGTGACCTGGTTCAGCAACGAACAGGGCAAGAAAGGCCGCATCCAGGTGGGCCAGCTGGCCGACCTCATCGTGCCCGACCGCGACTTCTTCGCCTGCCCCGAGTCCGACATTGCCAACACCTCGGCCTTGCTCACCGTGGTGGGCGGCAAGATGGTCTATGGCGCCGGCGCCTTCGCCGACTTCGACGAATCGGCCCCGCCCCTGGCCATGCCTGACTGGTCCCCCGTGCGCACCTTCAAGGGCTACGGCGCCTGGGGTGTGCAGGAAGGCGCGCCGCTGCAGTCCGTGATGCGCAACGCCGCTGCCAGCTGCGGCTGCGCCAGCAACTGCAATCTGCACGGCCACGCCCACGCTACGGCCTGGAGCAGCAAGCTGCCCGTGGCCGATCTCAAGGGCTTCTGGGGCGCGCTGGGCTGCGCCTGCTGGGCGGTGTGAGATGGGCGAGACACTGCATGCCGTAGCCACTGCACCCCAGGTGCAGTCGCTGGCCCTCGCAGGTTTCACGGTGCTGGCGGCCTTGCTGGCCGACCGCTTCCGGGCAGCGCCGCAGGCCGAGCGCCAGCGTGCTGTCAACGCATTTTTTGAACACTGGGGCCTGGTCGGCGGTATGCTGCTCGTCGCCTGGCACGATCTAGGAGACTCCCATGCCGGATAACACCAAAGCCGCCTCGGGCAGCTTCGCGCCCCTGGCCATTCCCGTCTTTGCAGTGCTGTGGGCCGCCACGGTGCTGGGCAACATCGGCAGCTTCATGCGCGATGTGGCCAGCGCCTGGATGGTGACCGAACTCTCGTCCAGTCCCACGGCCGTCGCGCTGATCCAGACGGCGGCCACGCTGCCCGTCTTCCTGCTGGCCATCCCCGCCGGCGTGCTGTCCGACATCCTGGACCGCCGCCGTTTCCTCATCGGCGTGCAGGTGCTGCTTGGCGCCGTGAGCGGCACGCTGCTGGTGCTGGCACAGACCAACACCCTCACGGTGGAATACCTAGTGGCCCTGACTTTTGTGGGCGGCATTGGCGCCGCCCTCATGGGGCCGACCTGGCAGTCCATCGTGCCCGAACTGGTGCCGCGCAGCGAACTCAAGAGCGCCGTGGCCCTGAACTCCCTGGGCATTAACATCGCCCGTGCCATCGGCCCGGCCGCCGGCGGACTGCTGCTGGCCAGCTTCGGTGCGGCAGCCGCCTACGGCCTCGACGTGCTCAGCTATGTGTTCGTGATCGCCGCCCTCATCTGGTGGAAGCGTCCCAAGGCCGAGGCCCCGGCGCTCAACGAGCAGTTCTTCGGCGCCTTCCGGGCCGGTGTGCGCTATGCCCGTGCCAGCCGCGAGCTGCATGTGGTGCTGCTGCGCGCCGCTGTGTTTTTCCTGTTCGCCAGTTCGGTCTGGGCCTTGCTGCCCCTGGTGGCTCGCCGCATGCTGGGCGGCACGGCCGGTTTCTACGGTGTGATGCTGGGCGCTGTGGGGGCCGGTGCCATCCTGGGTGCCGTGCTGCTGCCCAAGCTGCGCAAGCGTCTCGATACCGACGGTCTGGTGTTGCTGGCTTCTGTGGTTACTGCCTCGGTCATGGGTCTGCTGACCCTGGCGCCGCCTCAGTGGGCTGCCGTGGCGCTGATGCTGGTGCTGGGCCTGGGCTGGATTGTTGCGCTGACCACGCTCAACGGCGTGGCCCAGGCAGTGCTGCCCAACTGGGTGCGCGGCCGGGGTCTTGCCATCTACCTGATGGTATTCAACGGTGCCATGGCCCTGGGCAGCCTGGGCTGGGGCCTGATTGCCGGCCAGTTGGGCCTGCCGGTCACGCTGCTGATCGGGGCCCTGGGTCTGGTGCTGGTGTCCCTGGTCTTTCACCGCGTCAAGCTGCCTGGCGGCGAAGCCGATCTGCAGCCGTCCAACCACTGGCCCGAGCCTTTGCTGGCAGAACCCGTGGCTCACGACCGTGGTCCGGTCATGATTCAGGTCGAGTACCGGATTGCGCATCAAGACCTGGGCGCCTTTTTCCAGGCCATGCAGCAAGTGGCCCAGGAGCGTCGTCGAGATGGGGCTTATGCCTGGGGCGTGGCCGAGCACACCGGCGAGCCGGGCCGGGTGATCGAGTGGTTCCTGGTCGAGTCCTGGGCCGAGCACCTGCGCCAGCATGGTCGCGTGTCCAAGGCCGACGCAGATCTGCAGGCCGCTGCTTTGCGCTACCACCAGGGGCCGGACAAGCCCGTGGTTCACCATTTTCTGGCCCTGGATGCGCACAGCGCCCAGCAGGGATCTGGCTCCACCGCTCACTAAGCAGCGCAGGAATCGGCATTCATCGCTGACGGGGCCGGCGATGAATGCAAGGCCGGCGTGTTACTTACTTGACGGGCTTGGCGGCGCGCACGGCCACGACCTCGATTTCCACATACCAGGCCGGGTTGGCCAAGGCTGCAATCTGGAAGGCCGAGCGTGCGGGCAGGTTGGGCTGGGCGGCCGTGCCAAAGAACTGGGTGTAGCCACGCATGAAGCCGGCAAAGTCCATCTTGTTGCCCTTGGCGGGGTCGGCCACCAGAAAGACCTGCATTTTCACCACATCGCTCATGGTGAGATTCATGCTCTTGAGCTGCTCTTCCAGGCCTTTGAGGATGGCCACGGTCTGACCCTCGGTATCGCCGCCGTAGGCCGCAGGATCAGCAGCGGGCTTGGATTTGTCCACCACGGGCGGCACCTTGCCGGAGAGATAGACAGTGCGGGCATCGGTGGGAATTTCCACGGCCGCAGCGATGGGGAAGGTCGAGCCCGGTGTCTTGTAGCGCAGCACATCGCCGCTTCCGGAGGTGGTGGCAGCGCAGCCGGTGAGCAGGACTGCAGCGCCCAGCAAGGCGGCGGTGGTGGCGGTCTTGAAGATGGATGGAACGTTCATGTGATCTCCTGAATGGGTTTATGGGGTGACGCGAAAGGGTTTGACGTCGGCGGCAGACAGCTTGTCCGGGTACTGATTGCCGAAGTTGCTGCGCACATAGTTCACGACGTCGGCAATCTGCTCATCGGACAGCTTGCTGGCAAAGGACGGCATGCCGTGCAGGCCGTTCATGACGACCGAGGCCGGGTAGGCAGCGGCTGCCAGCTTGGGGTTGGAGGCCAGCGCTGGGTAGAAGCCGGCGCCCTTGGCGCCTTCGCCCTTGACCATGTGGCATCCCTGGCAGATGGCCTGGTACAGGGTCTCTCCGCCGCTCTGGCTGAAGCGCGGGCGGACCGCAGAGAAGTTCTGCATCAGCGCCTGGGTATCGGCGGGCGAGATGGAAAGAACGGCGGCAGACTGCAGTGTTTGCAGGTTTTTCACATCCTGGGTTTTCATGCTCTGTGATTGGGCCAGGACGGCGCCGGAGAGACCCAGGGCCAGGGCGAAAGCGGAGCAAAGACGGTGCAATGTGTGCATGGTGAAGTTCCTTGTTGCAGACATGGGCGATCAGAGGCTGGAGGCCTTGGCGTGCAGGCGCTGGATGGCGTCCAGCGAAGACAGCACGGCACCTTCCTGCCAGGCGGGGATGTACGAGACATGCTCGCCCGCCAGCACCAGGCGGCCGTCGATCTGGGCCAGATCCTTGTAGTGCTGCTCACGCAGCGCATCTGTCCAGTTGCCGAAGCAGCCATTGATCCAAGGCATGCGATGCCAGGCTACTGACACACCGTTGAGGAACTCCTGCTTGTACTGAGGATGGATCTGCGCGCCGTACTCCAGCGCCAGACGAATGCGCTCGGCCGGCTTGAGCGAGGAGAAGCGGTAGCTGTTGGAGTTCTCGAAGGCATAGGCGCCCAGCAGCACGGCGGGGCCGTTGCCCATATAGCCGGTGGAGGGGTAGGAGATCTGCTGGATCGGTAGATCGGTGTAGCTGATGCCGCCATAGATGCGTTCGTCCTCTTCCCAGAAGCGGCGCTTGAACTCCAGACCGACCTTCATGGAGCTGCCGTAGGGCACGGCAGCAATCGCGTTCTGCATGGCGCTTCCGGCCTGCACTTCGATCTGGCTCAGGATGGACAGCGGAATCGTGCACACGCACCAGTCGGCGCGGGCCTGCAGCGTGGCGCCGGGCTTGAGGGCGTCCACATAGTCCACGGTCACGCCCTTGTCGTTCTGGGCGATCCTGGTGACCTTGGCGTTGTAGCGTATGGCCGAGCCCAGATCGCGCGCCATGGCCTGGGCCAGCATGTCCATGCCGCCTTCGGGCTGGAAGATGGCGCTGTGGAATTCGTAGATATTGCCCACGCCCATCTGGCGCCACAAATTGGATTCGAGCAGCTCGTGCAGGCCCATGGGCGTCGACGGTTTGGCCTGCGCCATCAGGCCGCCGCCGGGGTCGATGTCGTAGCCACGGAAATCGCTGACCGCATTGCTGGCGCGGTAGCGGTATTCCTTGTCCAGCACGCCCCAGGCCTTGAGGCTCTCCAGCAGGCGTTCCTTGTCTTCCCGGCTGACGCTCTGGTCCAGCGCGCCCTGATTGGTGGCCTTTGACAGCAGCTCGGCCACATGGCCGTAGACATCGGTCTGCACATGGCGAAAGCGCTGGGGCTTGCCGGCCAGGGCCTTGCTGTTGTGCAGATAGGCGTTGTAGTTGACCTGGTTGAAGGCTTCGAGCTTGATGCCGAAGCGCTTGTAGTAGTCCAGCATCGCATGGTGGTGGTAGGGCACGCGCCAGGGGCCGGGGTTGAAGTAGTTGCCCTTGGCAAAGCCCACTTTCTGACGTGTACCGTCGAGTTCGCTGAACTCATCGCCGCCGCGCAGCGTCCAGCAGCGACCGCCGGCGCGACTCTGGTATTCAAGCAACTGCACCTTGTAGCCGGCTGCGCGCAACTCGTGGGCTGCCACCATGCCTGCCAGGCCCGCGCCCAGCACCAGAACCGACGCGCCAGGTCTGGCGTTGCCGAGCTTGACCGGACCACTGTAATGCGACTCGGCGGCGTAGCCCAGTGAACTCATGGCTTGGTACATGGCACTGCCGCCCGCGACCTTTCCGATCATCGAGAGCAGTTGTCTGCGACTGACATGCTTGCTTGGCTCTGGCATCTGAAATTCCTTTGCTGTTGTGTATTCCGCTGTCCATCCGGGGTTGCGGGGCAAGGGTTTTCAGCAAGAGCTGTGCCAGGTCAGAGGGCTCAAGGCATTAGTTCAATGAAATCAGTAACTTGTTATGAAATTCAGATCAATTTGCGCTCAATCCTTTTAACGCTTATGGTGCATGCTCACTAATTTGAAGCGTCAATGGCCAAATTGGTGCAACGGAGTCACACAATAAGCTGCAAAAAAAGCGTATCGGCTGTGACAGCGGATACGCCTTGAGTGTGGGAGCGGAACTACGGTGCTGCCGGGCTCAGAGCTCGCTGGGAGGCTCGCAGGCCTCACTGACCATGACACGATTGCGTCCACCTCGCTTGGCTGCGTAGAGCATGGCATCGGCCTGCTGGAAGACGGCCTTGATATCGGGATCGCTGTCGGGCCAGTGGGCCACGCCCAGCGAGATGGTGATATGGCCCACTGGCGGTATCTCCATTTTCTCGACCAGCTGACGCAGGCGCTCGGCGGCATGGGCGGCGGCCTCCAGCCCCGTGCCGGGCAGCAGCAGCAGAAACTCCTCGCCACCCACGCGGCAGGGCAGGTCATCGACACGCGAGACCTCGCGCATGGTGCGTGCGAGCTGTCTGAGCACCTCGTCACCTGTATCGTGGCCAAAACCGTCGTTGATATGCTTGAAGTGATCGATGTCGATGGCAATCACCGAGAACGGCAGCGCTTGCGTCTGAAAGGCGCTGATGGCTGCCTCCAGATGACGGCGATTGCCCAGCCCGGTCAACGGATCGGTGTTCACGTCCTCGCGCAGCTTGGTGATATTGCGTTGCAGCAGGCCCAGGCCCTTGAGCATGGCTTTCTTGAGTTCGTAGGACTCGAAGTACCAGGACTTGACGGCCTGGATGTTCTGCGCCGTCTCGGGCTTGTCCATATCGTGAGCGCCATTGGCGAGCTGGCGCAGCGGGCTGGCAATGCGGCGCGCGCTCCACCAGATGACCACCAGCATCAGCAGGGCGATGGGCAGGGTCTTGTAGAGCACGGAGCGCATCAGCTTGTTGAGCGGGGCCAGCGTGGCCGCCTTGGGACGCTGGGCCACAATGCCCCAGCCCGAGGCATGGATGACGGCATAGCCGGCCAGCATTTCCACGCCCTTGCTGTTGACGACCGGCGCCGTACCCGACTCGCCTCGGATCACGGCGTTGATGACATCGTTGTTGATCACCTGGTCGCCAATACGATTGTTGTCGGGGTGATAGATGATGTGCTTGTTCTTGTCCACCACATAGACATAGGTGCCATCCTGGTAGAAGTGCGAGCCCAGCAGGGTGTCGAGGATGCTGTCTTCCTTGAGGTAGATGCTGCCGCCTACCGCTCCCAGGAATTCGCCCTGAGGGTCGAAAATGGGCTGCGAGACAAAGACGATGTAGTTGCCGGCCGTGGACATATAGGGCTGGCTGATGACGGGGCCGCGAGTGCTCAAGGTCTGTGCCACTCCGGCGCTTTGCAGTGTCTTGCCCTTGATCTGCAGGGTTTCGGGCGATGTCGCCAGCACATAGCCCGTAGGGTCGATGATGGTGACGGAGTTGAAGCTCTTGGTTTGCAGGCGCAGACGTGTGGCCTCCTTGGCCAGATAGTCCACGTCATCCATGTGCGCGCCCATTAGATTGGCGCTGTACTCCAGCTGCTGCAGGGCGGATTGCAGAAAATCATCCGTGCTCTGCGCCAGCTTGGTTGCATAGGCATGGTGACCTTCAAGCGTGTTGTCTATCAGCTGCTGGCGCTGCACCAGATAGCCGGCATAGAAGGTGTTGAGAAACGGGATCAGCGCGCTGCAGATGGTCAGGACCAGGATCAGTCGACGCAAATCAAGCCGGTTAGGCGCAAGCCGGTGGTGCCAGGGGAGAGATTTCTTCACAGATGATGTCGCGAGAGCAGGGCGGCTCTGCGCTGTACCTGTGTGCTCTGACAGGCTCAGACCCCGGCCGCATATTCATTGAGTGTCTGCATTATGGTTGCTCGCGCCGTGGCCCTGCTCATGGTCAACCACAATGCAGCCGCGTCAGGCTGACAACTCCTTGAACTTTTCCACCTGTACCGCGCAGTCGTAGAAGCAGGGCGCCCGGCCAATATCGGTGAGCTGCTGATGCGTCAGCTCGTTCACATTCGTGCCGTTGGCTCCCTGCTTGCGCCACCAGATGCCCAGGCCCACCACCACGCCGGTGCGAGCGCGGCCGTTGACGGCGGCGTGGCAGACATGCTCGCCGCGCTGGTTGAAGACGCGTAACCGGTCACCGTCGGCAATGCCGCGCGCAGCTGCGTCATCGGGGTGCATCTCCAGCAGCGGGCGCTCTTCCATGCGGGCCAGACTGGCCACATTGGCAAAGCTGCTGTTGAGGAAGTTGCGTGCCGGCGGCGAGATCATGGCCAGTGGGTAGGCGGCCGTGGGCGGCTCGTAATTGGGCAGATAGTCGGGCAGGGGGTTGATGCCCAGCCGCGCCAGGGCGGGGTTGTCGAATTCGCATTTGCCCGAAGGCGTGGCAAAGCCACCCTCGGCAAACGGTGCATCGGGCAGCGGGATATGGGCAAAGCCCTGTTGCAGAAGATCGTCGAAATCAATGGCTGTCTGTGCTAGCGCTGCGCGGCACAGCGCTTCGTCGGAATCAGAGAAGCAGGCCGCGGCAAAAGCGGGGTCCAGCCTGGCCATATGCATGGCCAGATCGCGAAAGATCTGCGCGTTGCTGCGCGCCTGGCCTTGGGGCTCGATCGCGGGGCGATTCAGCAGCACATCGGTATGGCCGTAGCTGCCGTGGATGTCCCAATGCTCTAGCTGCGTGGTGGCGGGCAGCACATAGTCGGCATGGTCTGCGGTGTCGGTGAGGAAATGCTCAAGCACCACGGTGAACAGATCTTCGCGCGCAAAGCCCGCAGCCACCTTGGCCGACTCTGGCGCCACCGCCACGGGATTGCTGTTATAGACCACGACGGCTTCCACCTTGGGGCCGAAGCCGGCATCGCCCTCATGCAGCAGCACATCGCCAATCTGGCTCATGTTCAGCGTGCGTGGGCGACGCTCGCCCAGCAACTGCGGCATTTGCAGATCTGCGCGCTTGAACGGCGAGACCCCCGAGGCGGACAGCAGCAGCCCGCCAGCGCGGTGGCGCCAGGCGCCGACAAGAGCCGGCAAGCAGGCCACGGCGCGCACGGCATTGCCGCCGCCGCGCGCGCGCTGCATACCGTAATTGAGGCGGATGGCCGCAGGCCTGGTCGTGCCGTAATCGCGGGCCAGGGACTGAATCTGTTCCACGCTCAGGCCACAGACACTGGCGGCGCGCTCGGGCGGCCATTGCAATGCTCTGGCCTTGAGTGCGTCCCAGCCCTGAGTGTGTTGGGCGATGTAGTCATGGTCCAGCCAGTTGTGCACGATCAGCTCGTGCATCAGCGCCAGAGCCAGTGCCGCATCGGTGCCGGGCAGCAGTTGCAGATGCTCGTGGCATTTGTCGGCGGTCTCGCTCTTGCGCGGGTCTATGCAGATCAGCTTGGCGCCCTGGCGCTTGGCTTCCTGCGCATAGCGCCAGAAATGAAGATTGCTGGCGATGCTGTTGCTGCCCCAGATCAGTATCAGCTTGCTTTCGGCAAAGAACTCCACACGCATGCCCAGCTTGCCGCCATAGGTCGCGGTCAGCGCCTCGCTGCCGGCACTGGCGCAGATGGTGCGATCCAGCAGGCTGGCGCCCAACTGGTGGAAAAAGCGCCGGTCCATGCTCTCGCTCTGTACCAGTCCCATGGTGCCGGCATAGCTGTAGGGCAGTATGGCTTCGGGCGCGCGCCGGGCGATGCCGTGCAGGCGCTGGGCAATATCGCTCAGTGCTTCGTCCCAGCTCACGGGGGTGAAGTGGCCGCTGCCTTTGGGGCCGCTGCGTTTGAGAGGCTGCAGAACTCGCCCGGCGTGGTAGGTGCGTTCGGTGTACTTGCTGACCTTGGCGCAGAGCACGCCGCCCGTGTGAGCGTGTTCAGCATTGCCTTGCACCTTGGTGGCCGTGCCATCGACCACCGTGGTGAGCAGGGCGCAGGTGTCCGGGCAGTCATGCGGGCAGGCACCGCGTACTTGAACGATATGAGGCATGTCGTGGGCTCGAAAATCTGGATCGGTTTGCGTCTGAAGACCGTTTTGTGGGCCTATTATGCGGCGCGCATCCATGTCAAAAAACCTGAGATGCAAGACCCCAGGAGCGGGCCGATCCAGCCCGTAGCAATGAGTAGCCCGTACAGAGAGATCAAGAGCAATGCAGTACAAGCGAGTGGAGTGGAATCGTCGTCAATTCATGACTGCTGGCGCAGCTGTGGCAGCCGGGAGCTGGATCGGCGCAAGTCATTCCCAGGATTCGAGCGGGCCCATTGTGCTTGGGCAGTCCTGCGCGCTGAGCGGCCCCTCGGCACAGCTGGGTATGCAGTTTGTGCAGGGCGCCAAGCTGTATTTCGATCAACTCAATGCCCAGGGCGGCATCGGCCGCCGCCAGGTGGAGCTGCGCACGCTGGACGATGGCTATGAGCCAGAGCGCTGCGTGGCCAATACCCAGAAATTCATTGCCGATGATGTGATGGCCTTGTTTGGCTATCTGGGCACGCCCACCAGCATGGCCGCACTGCCTTTGCTGCAGAAAGCCAAGCTGCCGCTGATTGCTCCACTGACAGGGGGCGCCGGCCTGCGCGACCCCAAGCTGGCGCAGGCGGTCTTCAATCTGCGTGCTTCCTATGCCGATGAAACCGCGCTCATGGTTAGGCAACTGGTTTCTTTGGGCCTCAAGAAGATCGCGGTGTTTCATCAGAACGATGCCTATGGCCAGTCAGGTCTCGAGGGGGTGATGCAGGCGCTGCAAGGCCATGGCCTCAAACCCGTGGGTGCAGCCACGGTGGAGCGCAACTCCCAGGATGTGACCAAGGCCGTCAAGACTCTGGTGCCGCTGGGGGCCGATGTCATCGTGCAGGTCGGCACCTATGCGGCCAGCGCTGCCTTTGTGCGAGCGGCACGCCAGGCAGGCTATGGCGGTCAGTTCTACAACGTGTCGTTCGTGGGCACTTCGGCACTGGCACAGGCCCTTGGCAAGGAGGCCGAGGGGGTGGTGGTCACCCAGGTCGTGCCCTCTCCCTTCAAGACCTCGCACCCCCTGGCGCGTGAGTTTCAGGCAGCCCTGCAGAAAGGAGGTGCTTCGCTGCAGCCCGATTACTCCAGCATGGAAGGCTATCTGGCTGCCCGTGTCGTGGGCGAAGCGCTGAAATCTGCCGCTGCCGCTGGCCGGCTGCAGCGCGATGGCCTGGTGGCGGCACTGGAGGCCATGAATGGCCAGCAGGTTGCGGGCTTTCCCATCGCCTTCCGCCCACAGGCTGGCAAGCCGCGTTTTGTCGAGCTGTCCATGCTTACGGGCGACGGAAAGGTCCGGGTGTGAGGCTTTGAGGCGCGCAGGGCGCAAGCTCTCTCGCTTTGGGCCATCATGGCATCTTTGCCATTGATGACCCCAAGGAGAGAGCGCATGGCCCTGCTGCCCGAACTTCAAGCAAGCGCCCCTGACATTGCCGCGCTGCGTCGCGATATCCATGCCCACCCCGAGCTGTGTTTCGAGGAAATACGGACCTCGGATCTGGTCGCGGCGAAGCTGGAGCAATGGGGCATAGCGATCCATCGCGGTCTGGGCAAGACCGGTGTGGTGGGCGTCATCCATGGCCGCGACGGCGGCAGCAGCGGCCGAGCCATCGGCCTGCGCGCCGATATGGATGCCCTGCCCATGCAGGAGTTCAACACCTTTGACCATGCCAGCCGCCATGCGGGCAAGATGCATGCCTGCGGTCACGACGGCCACACGGCCATGTTGCTGGCGGCGGCGCAATATCTGGCCGCACATCGCGACAGCTTCGAGGGCACGGTCTACACCATCTTCCAGCCTGCCGAGGAAGGCGGTGGCGGTGCCCGCGAGATGGTCAACGACGGACTGTTCGAGCAGTTCCCCATGCAGGCTGTGTTTGGCATGCACAACTGGCCGGGCATGAAGGCCGGCACCATGGCCGTGGGGGCAGGGCCTGCCATGGCATCCAGCAATGAGTTCAGGATCGTGGTGCGCGGCAAGGGCGGCCACGCGGCCATGCCACATATGGTGGTGGACCCGGTGCCCGTGGCGGCCCAGCTCATCATGGCCTTCCAGACCATCGTCAGCCGTAACGTCAAGCCCATTGAGGCGGGCGTGGTGTCGGTCACCATGGTCCATGCCGGCGAGGCGACCAACGTCGTGCCGGACAGCGTGGAGCTGCAGGGCACGGTGCGTACCTTCACGCTGGAGGTGCTGGACCTCATTGAGCAGCGCATGCAGCAGATCAGCGAGGCCGTCTGTGCGGCGCATGGCACGCAATGCACGTTCGAGTTCGTGCGCAACTACCCGCCCACTATCAACACGGCCCCCGAGGCCGAATTTGCCCAGGCCGTGATGCGCGAGATTCTGGGCGATGCCGGTGTGGTGCCGCAAGAGCCATCCATGGGGGCCGAGGACTTTGCCTTCATGCTGCTGGAAAAGCCCGGTGCCTACTGCTTTATCGCCAACGGCGATGGTGATCATCGCGCCCTCGGGCATGGCGGTGGCCCCTGTACCTTGCACAACCCCAGCTACGACTTCAACGATGCGCTGATTCCGCTGGGAGCGACCTTCTGGGTCAAGCTGGCCCAGCGCTGGCTGGACCAGCCTACGCGCGGCTGAAGGCTTGGCCCCGCCGCTGCGGGCTGGGTGGAAGATTTCTTTCACGCCAGACCTCGGGCGGGCAGCCAAAGAGCGTGCTGAACCAGCGTGTGAAGGCACTGTGGCTGTTGTAGCCCAGCATGGAGGCGATCTGGCCCACAGGGTAGTCAGGGTTGCGCACATAGCGCTGGGCAAGATCCGAGCGAACCTCCTGCAGCAGGTCGGTAAAGCTCAGGCCTTCACCATCAAGCTCGCGCTGCAGGGTCCGTACGCTGCGCCCCAGACCCTGGGCCACGCAGATGCAGGTGGCATTGCCCGAGGGCAACATGAGATAGATGGCCTTGCGCACCTGCTGGCCGATGGAGGCCTGACGGCCCTGCTGCGTGGTGTCCACCATGGTCTTGGCATAGCGCACCAGAACCGGGTCGGCCAAGGGGTTGGGTGCATCCAGGTCCTCGGTACGAAACACAATGCCGTTGAAGTCCGCATCAAACTCCACGCGGCAACGAAACATCTGCTTGTGCAGGCCGGTGTCGCCGGGCGCGGGGTGGCTGAAGCAGACCCGCAGCGGGCGCCATTGCTCATGCAGCAGCAGGTTGCAGGTACGAAACAGCACGCCGATTGCCAGTTCCATGGATTGCGGCAATGCATCCGGCAGGGTGAACTCTTCGCGCAGCACCACGACGCCATTGGCGTCGTCCATATGAATCACCAGCGACTCATTGAGCATGTGCACATGCTCGATCAGCGTGCTCAGCACCTTGCGCAAGGTGGGCTGGTGCAGCAACAAAAGGCTGACGACACCGAAGTTTGAAACCTGCCGTGATTGCGCCATGCGCAGCCCGAAGTTTTCGCAACCCGTGATGCTTGCAGCTTCTTCCAGCAGGCGTCCGGCCGTCAATGCATCGATCAGCTGATCCTGCTCGCGCACCACGGCTGGGCGCAGGCCGGCACGACGCAATGCCGCATCAGGGTCTCCTCCCAGTTCGCTGAAGAGTTCCGAGAAATTCGTCAGAGATGCCGCGCGCACAAAAGTGACCATGACTGCTCCACGCAAAAATTCGGAGAAATTCTGGCATGAGATGCATAGCGTGCGGCATGAAATGCACAACCTATGTGACACAGGTTTTCTACAGTGGACTTACCGGGCGGCAGAGACTAGCAACAAGCCTGGGTTCAAAAAAGTGTAGGAGACAGTGATGCAGATAAACCCTCTGACCTGTGCCATAGGCGCGGAGTTGGTCGATGTGCAACTGGCGGATGCGCTGCGCGATGATGGGCTTTTCGCAGAGATCAAGACGGCCTTGCTCAAGCACAAGGTGCTGTTCTTGCGCCGCCAGAGTATCAGTCGCGCCGAGCATGTCGGTTTTGCCCGGCGTTTTGGCGAGCTGGAGGACCATCCGGTGGTCGGCAGCGACCCCGAGCATCCCGGCCTGGTGCAGATCTACAAGACGCCGGACAAGCCGCTGGACCGGTATGAAAACTCCTGGCATTGCGATGCCACCTGGCGCGAGGTGCCGCCCATGGGCTGCGTGCTGCGCTGCGTCGAATGTCCACCGGTCGGCGGCGACACCATGTGGGCCAATATGGCGCTGGCTTACGAGATGCTTCCATCGCATATCAAGGACGTGATAGCCCCGCTGCGGGCACGCCACAGCATTGAGTGCACCTTTGGCGCCGCCATGCCTGCGCAGAAGCGTCTGGCCCTCAAGGCGCAGTTTCCGGATGCGGAGCACCCGGTGGTTCGTACACATCCGGAAACCGGTGAAAAAGTGCTGTTTGTCAGCGGCTTCACCACTCATTTCACGAACTTCCACACGCCCGCCAATGTGCGTGTGGGCCAGGACTTCACCCAGGGCTCATCCAGTCTGCTGCAGTTCTTGATCAGCCAGGCCGCGATCCCCGAGTACCAGGTCCGCTGGCGCTGGGAGCCCGGCAGCATCGCCATCTGGGACAACCGCGCGACACAGCATTACGCGGTGATGGACTACCCGCCCAGCCATCGAAAGATGGAGCGCGCCGGAATCATCGGCACACCGACTTTCTGAGCATCGAAAGACGTTCGTGGCAAGGCGCAGAACCTGGCCGGGCGGTGCGAAGCACAGTTGTACGCAAGGCTCTGAGTGCGGGCATGGCATTTATATAACAACGGAGACATCATCATGAATTTCCTCGACGGTCACCTGGTTGCCGAAAATCAGCAGCCTCTCATCATCACTGCAGCTCCTTATGCACCTTCGTGGCTGCCGGAGGACTTCCCCGGCGAAATTCCCGTCACGATGGAGGAGCAGATTCAAAAAGCCGTGGACTGCTACAACGCCGGCGCCCAGGTGCTGCACTTGCATGTACGCGAGCTCGACGGCCGCGGCAGCAAGCGGCTTTCCAAGTTCAACGAGCTGATTGCCGGCGTGCGTGCCCGCGTCCCGGACATGATCATCCAGGTAGGTGGGTCGATCAGCTTTGCACCCGAAACCGATGGCGCGGCCGCCAAATGGCTGTCTGACGATACCCGCCACATGCTGGCCGAGCTGGACCCCAAGCCCGA
Source organism: Comamonas sp. wu1-DMT (assembly GCF_040187805.1). Lineage (NCBI taxonomy): Bacteria > Pseudomonadati > Pseudomonadota > Betaproteobacteria > Burkholderiales > Comamonadaceae > Comamonas > Comamonas sp. wu1-DMT. The sequence continues at coordinate 129,507 of NZ_JBANEM010000003.1, read as the reverse complement.
TCAGGTGACGGTGACCATCAATACCTCGCAGATGAACATTCTGGAGCAGTTCGATGTGCGGGATATCGAGGGCACTTCGATGGAGGACCCAGCGGTGTTCAATGCCTACAAGGAAATGACCGTGCCTGCACAGCCGGGCTGGGCCGAAGAACATATACGCCGCCTCAGTGCGGCCGGCATTCAGAGTGCCTTCCAGTGCTACAACATCAACAGCTTCGAGTCGGTTGAGCGGCTGATGCGTCGCGGCATCTACAAAGGTCCGCTGGTGCTGAACTGGGTGGCCATCGGCGGCGGAATGGACCAGCCCAGCGTTTACAGCCTGGCCAATTTTTTGCGCGCCGTGCCCGACGGTGCGGTGCTCACGGTAGAGGCCTCGGTGCTGAACGTGCTGCCCATCAATCTCATGGGCATTGCCATGGGCCTGCATGTGCGCTGCGGCACCGAAGACAATCTGTGGAATCAGACTCGAACCCGAAAAATGGGCACGGTGGAGCAGATCGAGCAGTTGGTGCGCATTGCCAAGGAATGCAGCCGCCCCATCGCCACTCCTGCCCAGGCGCGCGAAATCTGCCAGATCGGCGTGTTCTACGACACGGTGGAGGAGAGCCTGGCAAGGAACGGCTTTGCTCCGAATCGCAACGGTGCTCAGCAGGGTTTTCTGCGCAAAGTCGCCTGAGGTCAAAGGAGCGCACGATGCAACGCATTCCAGTCCTGCTGTCCATTGCGCTGGCTGCAGCTTTGCCAACTGGCAGCGCCTTCGCTTTCACCGACAAGCCCGTCAAGCTCATTGTTCCTGCCCCGCCCGGCGGCACGATCGATGTGTTTGCTCGCATCATCAGCGATCAGCTGGCGCATGAGCTCAAACAGCCTGTGATTGTGGAAAACCGCCCCGGTGCCGGCGGTGCCATGGCGGTGAAATACATGCTGTCCCAGCCCTCAGACGGCAATACCCTGCTGGTGACGGTGACCAATATCCTGACCGAGGTTCCGCATGTGCTCAAGGGGGGCTTTGATGCCATGAAGGATGTCAGACCCGTCTCGCAGATGGCACGCTCCGTCATGGTCTTCATTGCTTCGCCTCAGTTCCCGGCCAAGGATGCCAAGGAGGCCATTGCCTATATCAAGGCCCATCCGGGTCAGCTGTCCTTTGCCTCCTACAGCCAGGGGACGGCATCGCAGTACGCAGGGGCGATCCTGAATCAGAAGGCCGGCCTGGACATGCAGCATGTGCCGTTTCCAGGCTCTGCACCGGCACTGGCACAAATCATGGGCAATCAGATCCCGCTGATGTTCGACGGCTCCGTGACCACCAAACCGCTGGTTCCCAGCGGCAAGGTCAGGCTGCTGGCCGTGGCTTACAAAAGCCGGCTGGCCGACTACCCCCAGGTGCCGACGATGGCAGAGCTCGGTTATCCGGAGCTTGATTTCAGCAACTGGGCGGGTGTGTTTGCTTCGGCAAAGACGCCGCAGCCGTTGCTGGAGAAGATCAATGCCACGCTGGAGAAGGTCAATGCCAGCCAGGCGGTGCAGGCACGTTATGCGGCCACAGGCTTTGAGCCGATTCGCCAGGAGCGCACTCTGGAGCAGCTGTCTACCGATCTGCAGGCCGAATACCAACGCAATGGCGAGATCGTCAGGAATTTCGGCATCAAGCTGAACTGAGCCGGCTCGTCAATCGGTCCGGGCATGTCTGCGACTGAGGATGCCCGGATTTTGCTTTGCAGCGCTTGCTGCACCTCAATAGATACAGGAGCATTTCATGACTCAGGCCATTCGCTTTTACGAGACTGGCGGTCCAGAAGTTCTGCGACTGGAAAACGTTGCTGTGGGAGACCCCGGCCCAGGCCAGGCCCGTGTGCGGCATAGCTATATCGCGCTCAACTTCATCGATGTGTACTTCCGCTCCGGGCGTTATCCGTTGGCCCTGCCCAACGGGTTGGGCTCGGATGCCGTCGGTGTGGTCGAGGCCGTCGGAACGGGTGTGACGGATATCCGGGTGGGTGACCGCGTTGGCTATCTGATCGGTCCGCAAGGCGCTTATGCACAGGCGCGTGTGATGCCTGCAGAAGTGCTGATTCCGTTGCCCGACGGAATTTCAGACCGTACTGCAGCCACACTCATGATGAAAGGCATGACGGCCCAGTATCTGTTCCGGCAGGTCTATCCGCTGCAGGGCGGTGAAACCATTCTCTATCACGCTGCTGCCGGAGGCGTAGGCCTGATTGCCTGTCAGTGGGCTCGCGCCATGGGGGTCAACATGATTGGTACGGTCAGCACGGATGAGAAGGCCGAGCTGGCCAGGGCGAACGGATGCGCGCACACCATCGTGACTTCGCGTGAAAACATCGTCGAGCGAGTGAAGGAAATCACGGCAGGCAAGGGCGTTCCCGTGGTTTACGACTCGGTAGGCAAGGACACATTGATGGACTCGCTCGATTGCCTGCAGCCGCGTGGCTCGCTGGTCAGCAACGGAACCTCTTCCGGCTCCGTGGTGGTGGACTCATCGCTGCTGGCCGCCAAAGGCTCGATCTGGATGACCAGGCCGGCCATGATGCATTACATCCAGCCCCGTTCACATATGCTGGAGATGGCTGCAGAGCTGTTTGAGCACGTGCTGGCGGGGCGCATCGTGAGCGAGCCTCAGCAGGAGTTTGCCCTGGCCGAGGCGGCACAAGCCCATCGTGCATTGGAAGCGCGCAAGACTGTGGGGGCCACGGTACTTGTGCCATGAGCTGCTGGGCGCAAATATTGGGCGGGTAAAACCATTGCGAAAATCCGTGCCGGTGCCTTTCCCAAGGCGCCGGCTTTTTTTTTTCTGACATTGGCCATGCGGCAGGGCGACATTCCTAGGGATTTCACCTTGGGATCATGGCACCAAATAAGCAATGAATGGCATCAACTGCACAAGAGCTGCAGCCTTCCTTTTCTAGAGTGATTTCGCGGATCAATACCGCGAATTCATAACGAAAAGGAGACATGAAATGCCACGTATTTCACGCTATATCTGGAGTCTTTTTGCCTTGTCCGCCAGCAGCCTGGCCAGCGCTCAGTCATCGGTGACGCTGTTCGGTGTCATGGATGCGGGCGTCAGCCGCTACATGGTGCGCAGCAATTCCTGGGATGGCTCCGGCCGCACGGCCAGCCAAGGTATATGGGCGCTGTCACCCTCGGGTAATCTGGCCAGCCGTCTGGGTGTTCGTGCCGTTGAAGATCTGGGTGCTGGAATGTCTGCCAGCATGTGGCTGGAAGCGCCAGTGACCAACGACACGGGCGGCGGCGCGCTGAACTTTGGGCGACGCTCCACCGTCAGCCTGGCGGGCAATTGGGGCGAGCTGCGCCTTGGGCGTGATCACACACCGTCGTTTCTGAATGACTGGGCCTTTGATCCCTATTCCGTCAACGGCGTGGGCGTCAATTTGCTGGCGGTGGTCAGCAGCAACCTGGCCATCAACCGTGCGCTGAGTACGCAGACCAGCGGTACGCTGCCCGAACGCTTGCTGGGAAACGGTTTGTCGGCAGGCACGGACAATTATCTGCGCGCCAACAATTCCATCGGCTACCACCTGCCTACAGGGCTGGGCGGAATTTATGGTCAGCTGATGTATGCCTTCCCGGAAAATGATGCCAGGCGCGGCCGCTATGCCGGTGGGCGCATTGGCTGGGCCAGCGGCCCCACCGATATTGCGCTGGGCTATGGCGAAAGCATGCTGGGCACTTTCAACGGCCGCAAGGAAACCATCAAGTCCTTGAACCTGGGAGGTTCGTACAACTTCGGTCCGGTCCGTGTGTTGGGCGAGTGGTCGCAGGTGCGCAATGCGCGCAGCGATGTGCGGGCCACAGACCGCTATGACGGGCTTCTGGCTGGTGTGCAAATCCCTGTCGGACTGCATCAGCTCAGGGCGTCGGTGGCCAGGGTGCAATTCAAAAATGGGCAGGGAGCCGGCGACGCATCGGTGAACAAGCTGGCCTTGGGTTATGTGCATAACCTCTCCAAACGCACGGCGCTCTACACCACGGTGTCGCGCATCAGCGTGAGCAATGGACACAACAATCCTGCGGTGATGGGGGTGACGCCGCTGGCCGTCAGCAGCCCGGTCATCATGCCGCAACCGGCCTACAGCAACAGCCCCGGCATGCAGCCACGCAGCGCATTGGGCTTTGATGCGGGTCTGCGCATGATGTTCTGAAGGCAGTCCGTTGCTGCTGCCGCGAGGCGAATCACGAAGAGGCGGATTTGAGGGAGTGCGTGCCGCAAAGGGCTGCTTGCTTGCCGGCGTTGCAGTACTTTGTGAAATAAAAAGAACGGTCGTTCTAATTTTCCGGATTTTTGGCTACACTGGCCTCGACTATTAAAGCCCAGGAGACCTTTCATGTCCGATCTGAACGCCCGGTTTGAAGAGACCGTCAAGAATTCCACCTCGCTTGGCGAGCGTCCCGACAACGCCACCTTGCTCAAGATTTATGCCTTGTACAAGCAGGCGACCGAGGGTGACAACGAAGCCAAGAAGCCCAGCTTCACCGACATGGTGGCCCGCGCCAAGTGGGATGCCTGGGCCAAGCTGGAAGGCACAACGCCGGATGAGGCCAAGCAGCAGTACATCGATCTCATCGAGTCGCTGCGCTGATCCGCGCCACCCCTGATCGCCGACAAGGCCCCGGGCTCCGGGGCTTTGTCGTTTCAATTCGGACCACATCACACTGCACCAGAGACGGGGGGCTGGAAACTGGTGCCCCCCAGCCAGGGACACCGAGGAAGGGCCGCCCCGAAGGTGTCGTCCCCTTGGAGGAAGCGGCAGGGCTGCTCAGGGGGTGTCAGTACCTGTTCGAGAAATTGGCGCTGATGCGCTGACGCAAATATTCCGCCCCTGTGATGGGCGGATATTTTTTGGCCGGCCCTTCTATCACCGCATCCTCATTGGCCTGGCAGAAGAAGGCCAGGCTATAGCGGGCCCCCTGGTACTCATGGGGCTGAGGGTTGCGCACGCGGTGGAAGTTGCTGGGCAACTGGTCGTCGCTCCAGCGCATCAGCATGTCGCCGATATTGCAGGTGATGACGCCATCCACGGGCTTCACGGGCGTCCATTGCTGGGTCTCGGCCTCCTTGCCGGGCAGCACCTGTAGCCCACCCTGGCCGGCGCGCTGGAACAACAGCGTCAGGCAGTCGAAGTCCGTATGTGCGCCTGCACGCCACAGGCCGATTTCGTCCTTGAGCGCCGGGTCCACTGCAAAGTAATGCAGCATGCGCAGCGTGCTCTGGTAGCTGGGCACGGCGGGGTCATGTGCGCGGGTGAAGAATTCATCGTCAAAGCCCAGCTTGTAGGCAAAGCAGGACAGCAGCTGCATGCCAACCTGCCAGCATTGATGCTCAAAAGCCAGCGTGGCCTGCTTGAAGCCGGGCAACTCCTGCTCGCTGGGCCACAAGCCTTGCATGCGCGGGCGTGTGACCTGATAGGACTCTTTCTGGTCGGGAGTGCGCGTGGAAGGGCGAATCTGCGCCTTGTGCTCCCAGCCTGCATTGCGCGATAGCGGCCATTGCGACTTGGTTTCGGGCGGCAAGGCGAATAGCTGCTCGGCTCTACCGAACGCGGCGTCGATATCGGCCTGGGCAATGTCGTGGCCGGAAACCTGGAAGAAGCCGATTTCTATCGAAGCGCTCCAGATCTGCTCGGCAATCTCCTGCTTGCGCTGCTCGAAGTCGCTGATGTCTATGACGCGAACTTCGCGCGCCGAGGTTTCTGCGCCTTGCCCGCCCATGCGGGCTTCCTTGTCCAGTTCGCCAAGGCTGTAAGAGTGGCTGGTCATGGTCTGCATAAGAATTTCTCTTGCGATGACTTCAGACACCAGCTTTGCCAGTGAGGCTTGGTGCGGGCATCTGAAGTGTGGATACCAGGCGCGGCTGTGTGCCGCACCCACTTCAAGAGCAATGACCCGCGAAGCTGCTGACCGGAGGAAGGTCAGAGCACCGTGCTGAACGCTTCTACTCTTGATTTGAGTGCAGCAAACAGCGTGCCAGCCATTTACCAGGGCGCTGACACTCTTGGTTTTGGTGCATGGCTTCAATCTGGTGCATTGCCATGCATGAATCCATGCATCCATCTCTTTTGCATGCACTTTGTTGATACCTGGCGAGGCGCAACCCAAAGCAGGCACGCCAATTGCTAGAAGGTTGAACGAGTAGAAGCGTTCAGCCTGCATCCGCGTGCAGTGCCCGGAAATTGCTCAAGTCCTGTCAGCAGCGGCAGCTGCTGGCGTTCCTGTCGCCAGAGACCTGAGAGTTCCACCATGCTACGTCGCCAATTTCTTGCCGCCCTGCCTCTTTGCGGCGCACCCTGGGTTCATGCCCAGGGCAAGTCGCTGACTCCGCTGAAATTCACGCTGGATTTCCGCGTCAACGGCCAGACGGCGCCGTTCTTTCTGGCCCAGCAAAACGGCTACTACCGCGATGAGGGGCTGGAAGTGAGTCTGGACGTAGGGTCGGGCTCGGTGGCTTCGATTACACGTATCGCCAGTGGTGCCTACCAGCTCGGACTGGGCGATATCAGTTCGCTGATCGAGTTCAATGCACAGAACGCCGGCACACCTCGCGTGCAGGCCGTCTACCAGTACTACAACCGCGCGCCCTTTGTGATCATCGGGCGCAAGGACAGAGGCATCACTTCGGACTTCGCAAGTCTCAAGGGCAAGAAGGTGGCTGCAGCGGCAGTGGAGTCCACGCGCCGAGCCTGGCCCATGGTGGCGCGGCGCAAGAATCTGCCCGCCGATCTGTTTGCCTGGTCGACGACGGAGTTCTCGGCACGCGACAACGTCATGGTGCGTGGCGATGTGGATGCCGCCACCTATTTCCATGACTCGGCGGTGTCGCTCTTTGCGCGCCTCAAGCCCGAGGAGCTTTCCATACTGCGCTACAGCGATGCAGGCGTTCATCTGTATGGCAATGCGATTCTCGCGTCCAGCCAGTTGATCGCCGAGAAGCCGCAGGTCGTGGCCGCCTTCCTGCGCGCCACCAACCGTGCGATTGTGGAATGCCTTGCCAACCCCGCAGCAGGCATTGCCGCCGTGCGCCAGCGCGAGTCGATTCTCGATGAGAAGCTGGAGCTGGAGCGCTGGTCCATCACCGCACAGTATGTGGCAGCGGCAGACACGAAAAGCCATGGACTGGGCGACTTCAGCAAGCGTTTGATGGAGCAGCAGCTGGACAGCGTGGTGCAGACCTTTGCGCTCAAGACCACGCCATCTGCCGACGCACTGTTCAACAGCAGCATGTTGCCCGCCAGGTCGGCGCGCATGCTCAAGGCCTGAGGAGGAAGCCTCCATGTCCCTGCCTCAAGCCCAGACCTTGAGCGACAGCGATGGCCGCTATCTGCGTGAAGCCATTGCGCTTGCCGATACGGCGCGCGAGCGCGGCAACCGGCCGTTTGGAGCGCTGATCGTGGCGGCCGACGGACGCGTGCTGGCCCGGGCCAGCAATGCCAACGGCGAGAGCGGCGATTGCACGGCCCATGCCGAGCTGTCCGCCATCCGCCTGGCCAGCCCCCTGCATTCCCGCGATGAGCTGGCCGTCGCCACGCTGTACTCGTCTGCCGAGCCTTGCGTGATGTGTGCCGGCGCGATCTTCTGGTCCGCCATCGGCCGCGTGGTCTATGGCATCGATGCCGAGCGGCTGCGCGTGTTCCGTGGCGAGCGGCTCGATCAGAAGGATGCCGAGCTGTCCTGCCGCGATGTGTTTCAGACCGCTTCGCACACCATCGAATGTATCGGGCCGGCCTTGATCGAAGAGGCCAGCAGTTCACACCAGGGCGCCTGGAAAGTCTGAGCCCCGGCACGCATTCAACCGCAATTCGTTGACATAGAGAGAGGGAAGCCACCATGCAAACCAAGCGCCTGTTCCTACAATCCGTTCTGGCCCTGGGCAGCTTTGCCAGCGCCACGGCAGCCTTTGCCGCAACGCCCATAAAATTCCAGCTCGACTGGCGTTTTGAAGGGCCTGCGGCGCTGTTTCTGCAGCCAGTCGCCAAGGGCTATTTCCAGGCCGCAGGGCTCAATGTGACGGTGGATGCCGGCAGCGGCTCGGGCGGCGCCATCCAGCGCGTGGCATCGGGCTCCTACGACATGGGCTTTGCCGATCTGGCCGCGCTCATGGAGTTTCATGCCAACAACCCCGAAGTCAAGGACAAGCCCGTGGCCGTGATGATGGTCTACAACAACACGCCGGCCTCGGTCATGGCGCTCAAGAAGAGCGCCATCGCCAAGCCGGCGGACCTGACGGGCAAGAAGCTGGGAGCGCCGGTCTTTGATGCAGGCCGACGCGGCTTTCCGTTGTTTGCCAAGGCCAACAAAGTCGGCGATGTGCAATGGACCACCATGGATCCGCCGCTGCGCGAGACCATGCTGGTGCGCGGCGATATCGATGCCATCACGGGCTTTACCTTTACTTCGCTGCTGAACCTGGAGGCGCGGGGCGTGAAGGCGGCCGATGTGGCAGTCATGCCGTTTGCCGACAATGGCGTCAAGCTCTATGGCAACGCCATCATCGCCAGCGCCAAGCTGGTGCGCGAGAACCCCGAAGCCGTGCGTGCCTTCCTCAAGGCCTTCAGCAAGGGCGCCAAGGAAGTCATGGCTAATCCCGGCGCAGCCATTGCCTATGTGAAGGAGCGCGACGGCATCGTCAACACGGCGCTCGAAACCCGCCGTCTGCAGCTGGCGATCGACACCGTGATCAACACCGCCGACGCGCGTGGCGAGGGCTTTGGGCAGGTCAGCTCCACACGCATGGCGCTGATGGCTTCCCAGATCTCGGACGTCTATGCGACCAAGACACGCGTGAACCCCGAGACGCTCTGGAACGGCCGCTTTCTGCCGCCAGTCGCGGATCTCGACGTCTTTCCCAAAAAGTAATTGCTCATTGATTGATAGCTGGATGCGCTTGTGTGACAGGCGCTACAGCCTGTTTTTATGAAATCATCAGATACAGAAGCTGTCCGGCCCTTCGTCGAATTCAAAGACGTCTGGCTGGCCTATAACGAAGAGCTGCTGCAGGCCAATCACTTTGCGGTGGAGGCCATCGACCTCACGGTGCAGCGCGGCGAGTTCATCGCCATCGTCGGTCCTTCGGGCTGCGGAAAGTCGACGTTCATGAAGCTCACCACGGGCCTGAAGATGCCGTCCATGGGACGCATCACGGTCGATGGCCAGCGCGTGGCAGGGCCGCTCAAGATCTCGGGCATGGCGTTTCAGTCCTCCTCGCTGCTGCCCTGGCGCACCACGCTGGACAATGTGCTGCTGCCGCTGGAGATCGTGGAGCCGCACCGTTCGCAGTTCAAGCAAAAGCGCAAGGAATACGAGGCGCGTGCCATAGAGCTGCTGGGCAAGGTGGGTCTGGCAGGCTATGAGCGCAAGTTTCCCTGGCAGCTTTCCGGCGGCATGCAGCAGCGCGCCAGCATCTGCCGCGCCCTGATTCACGAGCCGCAGATGCTGCTGCTCGACGAGCCCTTTGGCGCGCTCGACGCCTTCACGCGCGAAGAGCTGTGGTGCATTTTGCGCGACCTGCAGGCCGAGCAGAAGTTCAATGTGATCTTGGTCACCCATGATCTGCGCGAGAGCGTGTTCCTGGCCGATACCGTCTATGTGATGAGCAAGAGTCCGGGCCGCTTCGTGGTGCGCCGCGACATCGACCTGCCGCGCCCGCGTGATCTGGAGGTCACCTACACCCCCGAGTTCTCGGACATCGTCTACGAGCTGCGCGGCCATATCGGCGCCCTGCGCAAGAGCGGCCCCGAAACCGCTGCCGCCATTCCTCAATAAGGCGCATCATGAAACATCAAAAAACCGCCGAGCGCTGGGCTCCCTGGCTGCTGTTGCTGCTGATCGTCCTGCTCTGGCAGATCATCTGCTCGGGCTTAGGCGTCTCGGAGTTCATCTTTCCCAGCCCCTGGGCCATAGGCCATCAGCTCTATGAGTTTGCGGGCACGATTGCCATGCATGCCTGGCGCACCTACTGGGTGACGATGGCAGGCTTTGCCCTGGCGATCGTGGTGGGCGTGCTGCTGGGCTTTCTGATCGGCTCCTCGCGTCTGGCCTATGCGGCCTTCTACCCGCTGATGACGGCTTTCAACGCCTTGCCCAAGGCAGCGTTCGTGCCGATTTTGGTGGTCTGGTTCGGCATCGGCGCAGGCCCGGCCATTCTCACGGCCTTTCTGATCAGCTTTTTCCCCATCATGGTCAATATCGCCACGGGTCTGGCCACGCTGGAGCCCGAACTGGAGGATGTGCTGCGCGTGCTGGGAGCCAAGCGCTGGGACGTGCTGATCAAGGTCGGCCTGCCGCGCTCCCTGCCGTATTTCTACGGCTCGCTCAAGGTCGCGATCACGCTGGCCTTCGTCGGCACCACGGTCAGCGAGATGACGGCTGCCAACGAGGGTATCGGCTATCTGCTGGTCTCCGCCGGCTCTTCCATGCAGATGGGCCTGGCCTTTGCGGGGCTGATCGTGGTGGGAGCCATGGCCATGGTGATGTACGAGTTGTTCAACCTGCTGGAAAAGCACACCACGGGCTGGGCGCGCCGCGGCTCTCAGGGCGAGTGATACGCAGCTGCTGAAAGCGGAAAAGCCTGCCGGATCGTGCATCCGGCAGGCTTTTTTTGTGCTGCGCAGTCAATGGCTAGCTGGCCGTGCGGCAGCTGGCAAATGCATCCAGAGGCTGCTTGTAGGTTGGAGAAGTGACATCCATCAATCCCATCACCGTATGGAACAGGTTGTCGTGCGAGAGCGGCTGGTCCAGAGTCTTGCTCAGACAGGCCTGATTCAGGCCGGTGCGCGCACCCAGCGTTCCCAGCCAGGCAATCATGGGCACATGTTTTTGATCGTCGGGCGCCATGGCGTAAGGCATGCCGTGCAAATAGACACCGAGCTCGCCCAGCGATTCGCCATGGTCTGACATGTAGAACATGCCGGTTTCAAACTGGTTTTGCTGGGTCTTGAGCCAGTCTATGGTCTGGGCCAGGAAGTGGTCGGTATAGCGAATGGAGTTGTCGTAGACATTGACCACGCTTTGCTGCGAACAGCTGGACAGTGCATTGGTGGCGCACTCGGGCTTGAAAGCCTTGAGGTCTGCAGTGGAGCGCTTGAAGTACTCGGGACCGTGACTACCCATCTGGTGCATGACCAGAACCAGGCCCTTTGCCCGGCGTGCGGGGTCCAGCTTGGCGATGCGCTCGTCCAGGCCGCTGAGCAGCAGAGCATCCAGGCATTCGCCATCCTGGGCGCACAGCGTCTTGCCGGCCGGCGTATTCACGCTGTCGGCGGTATCGGCCATGGGGATACGCTTGCACACGCCTTTGCAGCCTGCCTGGTTGTCCACCCAAAGCACGGCCAGTCCGGCGGCCTGCAGCACGTCGAGCAGGTTGTCATGCTCGACCTTGGAGGCGTAAAAGCCTTCGCGGCCCAGGTTGGAGAACATGCAGGGCACCGATTCGCGGGTGCTGGTGCCGCAGGAGCGGGCATTGCGCCAGCTCAGCACATCGCGCTTGGCCAGTTCGGGGTTGGTATCGCGCTCGTAACCGTTGAGGCTGAAATTCTTTGAGCGTGCAGTCTCGCCCACCACCAGCACCAGCAGCGGCGGTTTCTGGGCTGCGGCATAGCTGGCACCCAGGGCCGCGCCGCCCGTTATGCTGACAAAAGGCCTGGGCTTGTTGAGCAGAGGATCCAGCGCCACCGAGGCTGCGGACAGCACGGGGTTGATCGGGTTGATCATGTAGCGCAGCCAAAGATTGTTGCGCACCACGGGGGCCAGATCGCGGTAGGAAACGGCCAGCGATGCGGCTATCAGGGCAATGCCGCCCAGCAGCAGCAAGGCGGTGCGCAGCATATTGCGCCAGGCGCTGTTGGCGCGTTTGAGCGGGGTTTTCCACAGCCAGATGGCTGGCAGTATGGCGATGATCAACACCTCGGCCAGCAGCTTGATGTTGAACAAGTCCGAGCTTTCGCGCGCATCGGTCTGCAGGATGTTGTGAATCATGCCCTTGTCCATCACGGTGCCGTAGCTGACCATGAAGTACTGGGAACTGGCCGCCACCAGCAGCAGCGCCACCCAGAGCGGCTTGGTAAAGCGCGGCCAGGCAAACAAAGAGGTCAGCAGAAGGCTGGCGCCCAGCACCAGCGGCACAACCCGCAGGGCCAGCAGGGCCAGACTGCCGTGATAGCCATCCAGGGAAGGCAGGCGCAGCCACAGGGCCCAGTTCGCCGTCAGTGTCAGCCAGATGGCCAGGGCCAGAGCGATGAACTGAGGCGTGCGAGGTTGAAAAAGCCCCTTGAAAAATGGGGCAGAAACGGAGTCTTGGGTAGCCACGGTGGACGGCAAAAAATAGGTATCGGAGAAGTCTGGCGGGACTTTCTTAAAAACCGCTGAAGCCTCCTACATGGTTAACCCTTGTAAAAAATTGTTTTGTGTCAATTTGAAGTATTTATTGGCACTGAGTCGCTGTTTCTGCCGCTTTTCCCCATTGGGTGCATAGCCGCAGCTTGCGCTCTTCAGCAGGCAAGGCTGCCAGCTCGCGCATCTGCGCATAGAAGCTGCGCCAGGTCTCGGGAGTGGCCGGGCCTTCGCCGCGCAGTTGCTGCCACCAGCGAGTCATGGCCGGCACCCAGTCGTCATAGGCGGCCAGGGCACCGAAGCTGGCGTTATTGGCCTGGGCCACCCATTCATCGGTCTGGGTCAGGCGCCGGTAATACTGCTCGCGCAGGGCGAGGCTGGTCAGCAGGGGCTCGTCGCTGGCAATCCATTGCGCTCTGAGCTGCGCATAAGTGGCGCGGAATTCGTCAAATACTTTGCTTTTGATGGCTTCCAGCACTTTGGCATCAAAGGCTTCAGTATTTTTCTGTTCATAAATCTGTTGCAGGCGCTGGCGGGTCTCGCGCGTCAGCTGTTGCCATAGCTCGCGCCGCTGCAGGCTCTGTTGCCAACGTTGTTGCGTGGCGGCGCTGGCATGGCTGTGCAGCCACAAGGGCGTGGCCATGCGTTCCACCGTGGTGGCAAAGGATTCGTTGAAGGCCGTGTCATTCTTCACATACAACAGCTGGTGGGCCAGTTCGTGGAACAGCAGGCCGGCAAAGTCACCCTCCTGCCAGGAGGTGAAGGTGCTGAGCAAGGGGTCGCCGCCCAGCCAGTTCAGATAGCCCAGCGTGGAGTAGGCAGGCACGCCATAGACGCTGGTCTCCAACCCCAGGGACTGAAGCGTTCGTGCCTGCGCTTGTGCGTCGCTCTTGCTGAAGTAGCCTCGGTAGGCAATGCAGCCGGTGACGGGAAAGCACCATTGGTGCATCTCCAGGCTGTAGGCCGGGGCTGCCACCACGTTCCAGACCGCAAACGGACGCTGCAGCTGAGCGTAGCGGGTGTAGCTGGCGTTGTCGGGCAGAGCCAGCTCCCGGCTGGCGAAGCGGCGCATCTGTTGCGCAGTCTGCAGGCGTTGACGCAGTGCTGCGGAGGTACTGTCTTCTGCCAGCCAGTCATCAATAGGTCGTGCGGCCTGAAGAATCTGCATCTGTCCCTTGAAACCTTGCCAGTAATAGCCGGCGCTGCTGCAGCCCGTCAGGCCTGCAATTGCGGCACTAATTCCCAGCAAAGCCCTCAGGCTGACTACACTCATCCTTTTTCTCATTGCGCTTGTCCGCCTGTCTGGTTTCGCTTCATGGATTTTCTAACGCTCGCCATCATTGTCACCACCGTGCTCTACGTGCTCAAGAAGCAGGAGCAGCGTCAGCACACCCAGCTTCTGGCCCAGCATCTGGCACGCTTTCAGATCGAGAAGCTCATGGCCAATCTGATGGAGGGATATCTGCGTGTCATCGGCGAGAAGGATGCGCAGAGGCGTGAACAGATCTGGCCCGTGCTGGCCAATACCGAGAGCAGTCTGGTGAGCCAGTTTCAGCGTTTCGCGGATGAGTTCGCCACCCTGCCGGCCGAGCAGACGCGTGCCAGTACCCTGCCGCTGGCGCTGCCCTATATGACCAGGGTTCTGCCTTCGGCCACCATGGATGTGCGCGAGACCATGAAGCTTCATGCCCAGGCGCTGGCGGCCGCCCGTGTGGGGGATGCGGCTGACGAGGAGGAGCGCAAGCGCCGAGCCTTCACCATGACGGCCGAGCTGATGCTGATGCAACACACCTGCCACTGGTTCTGCCGCAGCCGCACCGTTGCCTCCATGCGCTTGCTGGCGCGTCACAAGACGGCTTATGAACAAGTGCTGCAGTCTGTGGCCCCAGCCACCCTCAAGGCCTACGACAGGCTGGTGAAAGCCAGCAGCTGATCCTCTGCCAGTCCTGGAGGCAGTTTTAGGCAGGGATGTTTTCCGTCTTGACCCTGCCATAGTCGATGTGAACAATGGTTTTCATGAAAAACCTGTTGAGCACATTGGAGCCGCTGCTAGCAAGACTTCCTGTGACTGCATCGATACAGCTTCCCTCGGGCGAGCGTATCGGGCCTGAACACAGTGCGGTTCAACTCATTTTTCGCTCTCCCAAGGCTGTTGCGGCGCTGCTGGACGGCCAGATCGGCTCGATTGGTTCGGCCATCGTCGAAGGCTGGGTGGAGGTCAAGGGCAGCTCCCGCGACATCATGGGAGCAGCGGCCGGGCTGCTGCGCGGTGATCCGGTCAGTCGTACGCCCTCCTGGCTGGGGCAGACGGTCTCCAAGGCCAGGTCGCTGGCCATGCACACGCTGACCCGCGATGCCGAGCAGATTCAGTTTCATTACGATCTCTCCGACGACTTCTACGCACTGTGGCTGGACCCGCGCCGCGTCTATTCCTGCGCTTACTACAAGGAGCAGGGCATGAGCCTGGCGCAGGCGCAGGAGGCCAAGCTCGATCACATCTGCAAAAAGCTCAAGCTCCAGCCTGGCGAGCGCTTCTGGGACATAGGCTCCGGCTGGGGCGGGCTGATCTTCTGGGCGGCCGAGCATTACGGCGTGCAGGCCCATGGCATCACGCTGTCGCGCAACCAGTTCGATCATGTGCAGCGTCTGATTGCCGAGAAGGGCCTGCAGGGCAAGGTTCAGGTCGAGCTGCGCGACTACCGGCAAATGGGCGATGTGGCGCCGTTCGACAAGATCGGCTCGGTCGGCATGTTCGAGCATGTGGGCAGCGCCAATCTGCAGGAATACTTCGAAACCATTTATTCCATGCTCAGGCCCGGCGGACTGGCCCTGGTCCATGGCATCACGGCGGGCGGTGTCAGCAATGTGGAGCTGGGTGCCGGCATGGGCGAGTTCATCAACCGCTACATCTTTCCCGGTGGAGAACTCATGCATGTCAGCCGCGTGCTGCATGATCTGGCGGCCAGCGGACTGGAAATGGTGGATACCGAGAACTTGCGCCCGCATTACGCGCGCACGCTTTGGGCCTGGTCGGATGGGTTGGAGGCCAGGCTGGGCGAAGCTCAAAGCATTTTGCAAGCCCAGTACGACGAGGAAAAGGCCGCCAAGGCTTTGCGTGCCTATCGTCTTTATCTGGCGGGCTCGGCCATGGGCTTCGAGCATGGCTGGATTGCGTTGCATCAGATGCTGTGCAGCAAACCCGATGGCGATCTGCGCAGCGGTGCGATGGCGGGTGCGCAGAGCGGCTATCCTTTCAACCGCGAATACATCTACCGTTGAAGGAATCGCTCATGCCCTACAAATTCAAATCGCGTGCCACGGCAGACCTCATCATGTTGGATGCCAACGGCCGCAAGCTGCTGGAAATCATCGGCAAGTCGCCCGACGAGGTGCACGGCATCATCACCGTGGAGCAGATTCCGGCCGCCATTGCCGCGCTGGAGGCAGCTGCCGCCGAAGAGGCCGCCAGGCGCAAGCAGCCGGAGGAGGACGCACAGGATGAGGATTCAGCGCCTGCGAGCCAGGACAGCGTGGTCCTGGGTCAGCGCATCGTGCCTTTTGTCGACATGCTCAGGCGCAGCGCAGCCGATGGCAAGGAAGTGACCTGGTAGATCCGGCCACCTTCCGGCTGCCCAACAAAAAAGCCTGCAGATGCAGGCTTTTTTGCGTTGAACGGATCGTGCGTTCTCAGTCGGCGTAGATGCCGGCGGCCTTGATGACCTTGCCCCACTTGGCGATTTCGGCTTCCACAAACTTCTTGTGGCCCGCAGGGTTGGTGCGGTCGTCCGTGGCAATCACGGCTCCCAGGGCTTCCTGGCGCTTGATGAACTCGGGGTCCTTGAGCGAAGCCTTCATGGCCTCGTTGATCTTTTGCACCACATCGGCAGGCGTGCCCTTGGGGGCGTACAGACCGTGCCAGATGGTCACGTTGAAGTCCTTCAGGCCCAGGGACTGCAGCGTGGGCAGGTCCTTGAGTGCAGGCGTGGTCAGAGGCTTGGCAGTGGTCACGGCATAGGCCTGAACCTTCTTGGCGGCAATCTGCGAAGTGGTGTTGGTGGTTTGGTCGCACAGCAGGTCCACCTGGTTGCCCATCAGATCGGCAATCGCAGGAGCTGCACCCTTGTAGGGTACGGGCGTCATGTCCTGCTGCAGCGAGGCCTGGAACATCAGGCCGCACAGGTGCGATGCCGAGCCCACCCCGGCGTTGGCCAGATTCACCTTGCCCTGGTTCTTGCTGACCCAGTCCTTGACTTCGGCGAAGTTCTTGGCGGGCAGGGTGGGGCGGCCGATCAGCGTCATGGGCACATCGTTGATGATGCCGGCGTACTCGAAGTCGTTGAGTACGTTGAAGGACAGCTTGCGGTACAGCGTCGGGATGGTGGACATGCCGATATGCGTCAGCAGCAGCGTGTAGCCGTCATTGCGTGCACGTGCGGCCTTGGCCGTGCCAATCGTGCTGCCGGCACCGTCTGCGTTGTCGATGACGATGGTGGCATTGTTAAGCTGCTTGCGCATGGATTCGGCCAGGTCGCGAGCCACCTTGTCGGTGGGGCCGCCTGCCGTGAAAGGCACGATGATCGTGATCGTCTTGCCAGCGGCTGGGTAGCTGTCGGCATGGCTGCTGATGGCTGCGGTGGCGGCCAGAGCGATGGTGGCGATCTTGAAAATAGTTTTCACAGTGTCTCCCTAAAAATAATGTGCAAGCAGACCAGGACGGTTGACTTGTCGTGACGTAAAGCCGGATTCTAGGTAGCGCTAATCTGTGGGGTTTTTGTTATTTTCTAAGTGTTATCCCTTGATGGAGCGGGCGATCACATTGCATTTGCGTTAAAGCAAACCGATTGCCTGTCGCGTATTGGCGACACATGTGCAGGGGCTTGGCCAAGCTCAAGTCCCAGTACAAAACCTTTAGGTCGCAGAGCCAGTCGAATGCCGGCAGCTCTTCAGAGCTTCACTGATAGGAGCGCGCGTCCTCGATCACCTTGCCGTCATTGGGCAGGCTGCCGGGAGACACCATCTGCACTTCGCCACGCAGCTTGGTGACTTCGCGCAAGGCGTCGATCACCTGCAGGGCAAAGCCCGGTGCGGTTTCCGTGGTTTCAACCAGCAACTGCATCTGGTCGTTGGCCATCTCACCCGTCACCACCAGCCTGGCCCTGACGATCTGCGGAAAGCGCTTGACGACCTCGGCCACCTGTTTGGCATGCACGAACATGCCGCGCACCTTGGTGGTCTGGTCGGCGCGGCCCATCCAGCCCTTGATGCGGGCATTGGTGCGACCCGTGGGGCAGGTTCCCGGAAGATAGGCCGAGAGGTCACCCGTGCCAAAGCGGATCAGCGGATAGTCGGGGTTGAGCGTGGTGATGACCAGCTCGCCCACCTCGCCCTCCGCCACAGGGTCGCCGGTTCCGGGGCGCACGATCTCCACGATCACGCCCTCGTCCAGCACCAGACCTTCACGGGCGCTAGTCTCATAGGCAATCAGGCCCAGATCGGCCGTGCCATAGCTCTGGTAGGCATCTATGCCATGCTCGCGCATCCATTGGCTGAGCGAGGGTGGGAAGGCTTCGCCGCTGACCATGGCCTTGGTCAGGCTGGGCAGCTTCACTCCCATCTCCAGGGCCTTTTCCACAATAATTTTCAGAAAACTGGGCGTACCCACATAGGCCGCAGGCCGCAGATCGGCCATGGCCTGCACCTGCTGCTCGGTCTGGCCCGTGCCGCCCGCAAACACCGTGCAGCCCAGGGCCTGGGCGCCGGTTTCCATCATCGATCCGGCGGGCACGAAGTGATAGCTGAAGCAGTTATGCACCAGCTCACCAGCCCTGAAGCCTGCGGCGTACATGGAGCGGGCCATGCGCCAGTAGTCGGGGCGGCGGCTTTCGGGCTCGTAGATGGGGCCGGGGCTGGAAAACAGCCTGGGCATGTCGTGGCCAAGGCCAATGGCATTGAATCCGCCAAAAATCTGCTGCGGACGCTGTGCGGCCTGGCGCTCCAGCAGCTCGCTCTTGCGCGTCACAGGCAAGGTGGCCAGCGCTGCGCGACTGGTGATACGGGATGCATCCACACCTTTGAGAATTTCGGCAAAAGCGCTGGAGCGCTGCTGTGCATGGGCAATCTGCAGCGGCAGGCTGGCCATGCAGTCGGCTTCGCGCTGTTCGGGGCTGCGGGTTTCCAGGGCATCGTAGAAATCACTCATGGCAAATCCTGTAGAGAAAATCTGCAAGCAAAACGGAAGTCAATGGGCGCAAGCTAAAAACTGGCGCGCACCAAGCCAGAGACAGCGAGCAAGCACCGCCGCGCAGCGAGGCTGTCGTCCCCCTAGGGGGAAGGCGCGAAGCGCCTCAGGGGGCCGCCATCAAGCCAACCAGCGTTTTCTGCGTTTGTAGCTCTTGACGTCCTTGAAGCTCTTGCGTTCGCCGCCGCCCACGCCCAGATAGAACTCCTTGACGTCCTCGTTGCTGGCCAGATCCTTGGCGGAGCCGTCCATGACGATGCGCCCGCTTTCCATGATGTAGCCGTAGTCGGCGTATTTGAGCGCCATGTTGGTGTTCTGTTCGGCCAGCAGGAAGGTGACTTTTTCCTTGCTGTTGAGGTCTTTGACGATGTGAAAGACCTCGTCCACGATCTGCGGCGCCAGGCCCATGGAGGGCTCGTCTAGCAAAACCATACGCGGGTTGCTCATCAGCGCACGGCCAATGGCACACATCTGCTGCTCGCCGCCCGAGGTGTAGGCCGCCTGGCTGGTGCGCCGGGTCTTGAGGCGCGGGAAGTAGTTGTAGACCTTCTCGAGATTGGCTGCAATCTCGCCCTTGTCCGTGCGTGTGTAGCTGCCGGTGAGCAGGTTTTCTTCGATCGTCAGGTGGGCGAAGCAGTGGCGTCCTTCCATGACCTGGACCACTCCGCGCTTGACAAGTTCGGCGGGCGAGAGGTTGGCGATCTGCTCGCCCTCCAGCGTAATGCCGCCCTTGGTGACTTCGCCGCGCTCGCCTTTGAGCAGGTTGGAGATGGCGCGCAGCGTGGTGGTCTTGCCTGCGCCATTGCCGCCCAGCAGAGCCACGATGCTCTGGTGGGGTACTTGTAGCGAGACGCCCTTGAGCACCAGGATCACATGGTTGTAGATGACCTCGATGCCATTGACTTCCACCAGCGGTGCGGTCTGGGCAGAAGTGGAAACTGTGTGCGCGATATCGGTCATGCGGTCACCTGATAACTCAAAATAGATAGCTGTCTGCACTTTATGGATAAGCGCTCGAGGCTGATTTTTATAAATCCGGTTGCGACGAGGCGGGCCTTGGTCAGAGACATCAAGCAAGGACCTGGGCAGGCCGCGCCGTCGTCCCCCTCAGGCGCTTGGCGCCAGTGAGGGGGAAGGCGTGAATCGCCTCAGGGGGTGCAGGTTCTTACCTTGACGTTCTTTTCCTTGGCGTACTTTTCCGCAAATTCCTTGTAGAGCGGATCGACCATGGACTTGTCGGCCTGGTACCAGTCGGAAGTCACCTTGAACTTGCTGCCATCCCAGGTGGCAATACGGGCCCAATCGGCGCCCAGGTGGTTGTCGCAGCTGGTCTTGAAGGGGCGGATGATCTTGCCGAAGCCCAGCTCGTTCAGGCGTTCCTGCGTCATGTTCAGGTTCTCCAGGCCCCAGCGCACCTGCTCGGGTGTCATGACCTTGCCCTTGCCGAACTTTTCCTGAGCGGTGCGGATGGCCTCTACCTGCAGCATGGAGATCACCATGCCGCGAGTATGTGCCAGCTGGCCCAGTTCCTTGGCGTCCTTGGCCGTGCCCTGACCCTTGTCGTAGAGCATGGACTTGATGTCGCCATGCACCTTGTCGCTCTCGGCCGTGTTGTGGATGGTCACCGTGTTGTAGCCCTTGGCGCCGGCACCGATGTCCTTGACGTCATGGTCGGAGCCGCCCCACCAGACGGCATACATCTTCTCGCGTGGGTAGCCCGTGGCCTGCGCCTCACGCACGGCCGTAGGAGTCATCACGCCGGCCGACCACAGCAGTACATAGTCGGGGCGGTTCTGGCGAATCTGCAGCCAGGTGGATTTTTGCTCCACGCCGGGGGCGGTCACGGGCAGCTTGATCAGCTCAAAGCCATCCTTGGCGGCGCGCTTTTCCAGCAGCGGAATCGGCTCCTTGCCATAAGGCGAGTCGTGATAGACCAGAGCGATCTTCTTGCCCTTGAGGTTGCCTTTTTCCTTCTTCAGAATGTCCTGCACGATGGAGTCGGCGGCTGTCCAGTAGTTGCCCAGCAGCGGGAAGTTCCACTCGAAGACCTTGCCGTCCACGGACTGGGACAGACCATAGCCTGGGGTGACCACCGGCACCTTGTCGCCGGGAGCCTTGTCGGTCACGGCAAAGGTGATGCCGGTGGACTGGGTGTCAAAGCCCGAGGCGCCGCCGTCCTTGTTCTTGAGGCGCTCGTAGCATTCCACACCCTTGGCCGTGTCATAGGCGGTTTCGCATTCCTCGAATTTGATCTTCACACCGTTGACGCCACCCTTGGCATTGACCAGCTTGAGGTAATCCTGCTTGCCGTCCGCCCATGGAATACCCAGGGGCGCGAACTGGCCCGTGCGATACACCAGCAGAGGCACGAACTGCTCCTGGGCCTGAGCCGCAGGCGAGGCCATCAAGGCTCCCATGCCTGCAGCAATAGCAGCGGCAGCAATCGCAACTTTCTTGAACATCATCGACTGTCTCCTTGGGTTGTATGGGACGCTGTCCCGGTTGCAGGCACTCTGCGGTGTCTTGATTAATAAGAGCTAGGGCTCAAGCATTGGAAACTGTCTTTGGATTTGGCAACAGCCATCTCAGAGACATCGAGCAAGGGGCGTCCCGCCGCGAGGATGTCGTCCTCCTCCCGCGAAGCGAGAGAGGAGGAAGGCGCGTAGCGACTCAGGAGGTGTTTCATATCAATGCGGAAACGGCCAGACGCGCAGCTTCTGACGGGCCGTGGCCCAGAGCTTGGCCAATCCGTGGGGTTCCACAATCAGGAAGAACACGATGAGCGCACCAAAAATCATGTGCTCGAGATAGGTCGCCGTGGCAGTGGACAGCGGCAGGCCCAGCCAGTGGGGCACCTGGTTGAGCAGCAGCGGCAGCAGCACGAAGAAGGCGGCGCCGAAGATGCTGCCCACGACCGAGCCCAGGCCGCCGATGATGATCATGAACAGCAGCTGCAGCGAGCGGTCCAGGCTGAAGGCCGCGGGTTCCCAGGCACCCAGGTGGACAAAGCCCCAGAGCGCGCCGGCCACGCCGACGATAAAGCTGCTGACCGCAAAGGCCGACAGTTTGGCGTAGGTGGGGCGAATGCCGATCACTGCAGCTGCCACGTCCATGTCGCGCATGGCCATCCATTCACGTCCTACAGAGCTGCGCACCAGATTTTTGGCGGCCAGGCCGAGCAGACACAGAATTGCCAGGCAGAGCAGGTACTTTTCCATGGGCGTGTCGATGGCCCAGTCCAGAATGGCCAGGGGCTTGGCGCTGACCGAGCCGGAAGAGGAGTTGTTCGTCACCCAGGCCGCGCGGGTCGCCAGCCAGTCCACAAAGAACTGGGCGGCCAGCGTGGCCACGGCCAGATACAGGCCGCGAATGCGCAGGCTGGGAAGACCGAACACCACGCCGAACGCCATGGCCACCACGCCACCGCCCAGAAGTGCTACCAGCAAAGGCATGCCTTCAATGCGGGCCTGCAGGTTGTAGGCCGCATAGGCACCCACGGCCATGAAGGCGGCGGTACCCAGCGAAATCTGGCCGCAGTAGCCGACGAGGATATTGAGTCCCAGCGCCGCCAGCGACATGATGACGAAAGGAATCAGAATCGCCTGAAAGGTGTAGTCGCTGGCAATGAAGGGAATGGCCAGGAAGGCAAAGGCCAGCACTAGAAGGATGACCCAGCGGTCCTGCGCGACGCCGAAGATCTGCTGGTCTGCCGCGTAGCTGGTCTTGAACTGGCCGTTTTCACGATAAAACATATTCTTGTTCTCCCCGTTCAGACGCGGTCAATGATCTTGTCGCCGAACAGACCTTGGGGTCGTACCAGCAGGAAGCAAAGGGCCAGACCATAGGCAAACCAGGTCTCGATGCCGCCGCCCACCATGGGACCGATGTAGACCTCGGAGAGCTTCTCTCCCACGCCGATGATCAGGCCGCCGATGATGGCGCCGGGCAGTGATGTCAGGCCGCCCAGAATCACCACGGGCAGGGCCTTCAGGGCCACCAGCGACAGCGAATACTGAACGCCCAGCTTGCTGCCCCAGATGATGCCGACGACCAGAGCCACGCCGCCGGCCACCGACCAGACGATGACCCAAATGCGCGACAGCGGAATGCCGATGGACTGGGCGGCCTGGTGGTCGTCGGCCACGGCACGCAGCGCGCGTCCGGTCTTGGTTTTCTGAAAGAAGATGCTCAGGCAGATCACCAGAATGGCGGCGATGCAGGCCGCATACAGGTCTTCCAGGCTGATCATCACGCCGCCTTGAAACAGGCTGTCCATGATGAAGACGGGGTCCTTGGGCATGCCTACGTCAATCTTGTAGACCTCGCTGCCAAAGACCATGGGACCGAGGCCGTCGAGCAGATAGGCAATGCCCAGCGTGGCCATCAGCAAGGTGATGGGCTCCTGATTGACCAGATGGCGCAGGGCCAGCCGCTCTATCACCCAGGCCACGACCACCATCAGCGCCAGGGTGACGACGATGGCCAGCAGGTTGCCGACGAGACCGGGCTCCATGCCCAGCCAGCTGGGAATCCATTGCGAAAAACGCGCCATGGCCAGGGCCGAAAACAGCACCATGGCGCCTTGCGCAAAGTTGAAGACACCAGAGGCCTTGAAGATCAGCACAAAGCCGATGGCGATCAGTGCATACAGCGTGCCCACCATGAGGCCGCCGAACAATGTCTCTAAGAAAAATCCCATGACTGCTCCTTCAGTGGCCTGCGCCCAGATAGGCGCGGATCACGTCTTCGTTGTTGCGTACTTCATCGGGAGCGCCGTCGCCGATCTTCTTGCCATAGTCCAGCACCACGACACGGTCCGAAATGTCCATGACCACGCCCATATCGTGTTCGATGAGCACGATGGTGGTGCCGAACTCCTCGTTCACATCGAGGATGAAGCGGCACATGTCCTGCTTTTCTTCCACATTCATGCCGGCCATGGGCTCGTCCAGCAGCAGAACCTGAGGTTCCATGGCCAGGGCCCGGCCCAGGTCCACGCGCTTTTGCAGGCCATAGGGAAGCTGGCCCACGGGAGTCTTGCGATAAGCCTGGATTTCGAGAAAGTCGATGATGTGCTCGACGAACTCGCGGTGCTGCATTTCCTCGCGTTGCGCAGGGCCGATGCGCAGGGCCTGCATGAGGATGTTGCTCCTGATCTTGAGGTTGCGGCCGGTCATGATGTTGTCGATCACGCTCATGCCCTTGAACAGCGCCAGGTTCTGGAAGGTGCGTGCGACACCCATCTCGGCCACCTGGCGGCTGTTCATATGACTGAAGGTCTGGCCGCGAAAGGTGATGGAGCCTTCGGACGGTGTATAGACGCCGTTGATGCAGTTGAGCATGGAGCTCTTGCCGGCGCCGTTGGGGCCGATGATGGAGCGGATTTCGTGCTCTTTGACATTGAACGAGATATCGGTCAAGGCTTTGACGCCGCCGAAACGCAGACTGATGTTCTTGATGTCCAGAATCACTTCGCCGCTGGTTCTTGTATTCATGAAAATTCCTCTCAGGCGGCAGCCGGGTGGAGCTTGGCTTCGACGATGGTCAGCGTGGCGCTGACGCTGCCTGTGCGGCCGTCCTCGAACTTCACCAGGGTCTCGATGAACTGCTGCTGCTTGCCGGTGTAGAGCGCATCCACCAGCACGCCGTACTTGTCGGCGATGAAGTTGCGGCGTACCTTGCGGGTGCGGGTCAGCTCGTCGTCATCGGGGTCCAGTTCCTTGTGCAGCACCAGAAAGCGCGCCACCTGGGTGTCGGCCATGCCGGGCTCGCTGGCCAGGTCGGCGTTGACCTTGTCTATGCAGTCGGCCACCAGCTCCAGCACCTTGGCCTTGCTGGCCAGGTCCACATAGCCGCCGTAGGGCAGACCCTGGCGCTCGGCCCAGTTGCCCACGGCCTCGTAGTCGATGTTGATGAAGGCGCAGACCTCGTCCTTGCCATGGCCGAAGCAAACGGCTTCCTTGATATGCGGGAAGAACTTGAGCTTGTTCTCTATGTAGTTGGGCGCGAACATGGCGCCGCGGCTGGTCTTGCCCACATCCTTGGCGCGGTCGATGATGCGCAACTGGCCGTTGGCGTCGATCACGCCGGCATCGCCGGTATGGAAGTAGCCGCTGGCGTCGATCACCTCGGCCGTGGCGTCGGGACGCTTGTAGTACTCCTTGAGCACTGACACACCCTTGACCAGCACCTCGCCATTGTCGGCAATCTTGAGCTCGATGCCCGGAGCCGCCTGGCCCACGCTGGAGAGTTCCACCTGACGGTCGCGCTGCAGGCAGACATAGGCACAGGTTTCGGTTTGACCGTAGAGCTGCTTGAGGTTGATTCCGATGGAGCGGAAGAAGCGAAACAGCTCGGGGCCGATGGCAGCGCCTGCCGTATAGGCCACGCGGATGCGCGAAAGGCCCAGAGCATTGCGCAGCGGCCCGTAGATGAACAAGCTGCCCAACTGGTATTTGAAGCGATCCATGGCACTGACGCTCTTGCCGTCCAGAATGTCCGAGCCTACGCGACGTGCCACCTCCATGGCCTTGGCATACATCCATTGCTTGAGCGGCGAGGCATCTTCCATGCGAATGGAAACCGAGGTCAGCATGCCCTCGAATATGCGCGGCGGAGCAAAGTAGTAGCTGGGTCCGATCTCGCGCAGGTCGATGGCGATGGTCGAGGCGGATTCCGGGCAGTTGATGGTGAAGCCCGCCACCAGCCATTGCGCAAACGAGAACAGATGGTCTCCCACCCAGGCCGGCGGCAGGTAGCAGATCACATTGTCCGAAGCATTCAGGCCATCGGTCTGCACGCCGCCGCGGGCAGATTCGCCAAAGCTGGCGTGGGTCTGGCACACCCCCTTGGGCTTGCCCGTGGTGCCCGAGGTGTAGAGGATGACCGAGACATCGTCGGGCGAGACAGCCTGGACCATGGCCTCATAGGCTCCCGCGTGCCGTGCATCCCATTCCTTGCCCTTGGCCAGCAGCTCATCGGTGCTGATGAGTCCGGGTTGGTCATATTTGCGCAGGCCGCGCGGATCGTCATAGATGATGTGACGAATGCCGGGAACGCTCTCGCGCACTTCCAGCAGCTTGTCCACCTGTTCCTGGTTCTCGGCGAAGGCGAACGCGATCTCCGCGTCCTCCATCACAAAGCGCATCTCGGCGGCCACGGCATCCTGGTACAGCGGAATGGGCACTGCGCCACAGGCCTGAACGGCCAGAAAGCCCATGTAGACATGGGGCCGGTTATCGCTGATGAACGCCAGGTTCTGGCCACTTTCAAGCCCCAGTGCGCGCAGGCCGCAGGCCATGTGGCGCACGGTCTGTGCGGCTTCGCGCCAGCTCCAGGTTTGCCAGATGCCATACTCCTTTTCGCGCAGGGCGGGCGCATCGGGGCGTTCTGTCGCGTGCTTGAGCAGCAGTTGCGGGAACGTGGTTGTCATGCCTGATCCTCTTGGTTGGGGTTGGAGCCGCCGCGGCTACCCTTCACGAAAGTCTTGCAGACATGCTATGAGCGACTTTGACGTCAGGATGTCTGTTTGACGACAATTTGAGGGAAAGCCTGCATAGTGAAAATCCGCTGTAACAAATGCTGCTGAAAATGGCGCATTTGCTGCCTCGTGGAAATCCCGCTGTTGCGCCAGCGCGGCTTTGGCAATGCTTCTGGGCATGAGTCAAGAACTGTCCCTGCATCA
Source organism: Comamonas sp. wu1-DMT (assembly GCF_040187805.1). NCBI lineage: Bacteria > Pseudomonadati > Pseudomonadota > Betaproteobacteria > Burkholderiales > Comamonadaceae > Comamonas > Comamonas sp. wu1-DMT. The sequence continues at coordinate 103,219 of NZ_JBANEM010000003.1, read as the reverse complement.
AAGGCGGCGCAAGCCTTTGAGCTCAGAACTCGATGGCATTCCCTGGTGGCCCGTTCTGTTGCCCATAGAGCGTGAAAACGTGGCACGCGTGCTGCTCGTCGGCGATGCCGAGCCGGGTGACTATGTCTGCCGCACCGGTCGCCCGCCTACCTACTGGTTTGGCGTGGTCGACGGCCTGCTCAAGATGAACACCGAAAGCGCCGACGGAGTCAGCATGACGCTGGCCGGCCTGCCTCCCGGCGGCTGGTTTGGCGAGGGAACGGTCATCAAGCGCGAGCCCTATCGCTACAACGTGCAGGCCATCCGCAAGACTGTTGTGGGCGGCCTGCCCATAGACATGTTCCACTGGCTGCTTGATCACTCCATAGGTTTCAACCGTTTTGTGATGAACCAGCTCAACGAGCGCCTGGGCCAGTTCATCGCGGCGCGCGAGATCGACCGCATGAGCAATCCCGATCTGCGCGTGGCGCGCACTCTGGCCGCCTTGTTCAACCCCTTGCTCTATCCCGGCGTGGGGCAGATTCTGCGCATCACCCAGCAGGAGCTGGCCAATCTGGTCGGCCTGTCGCGTCAGCGTGTGAACGAGGCCTTGTCCGTGCTGCAGCGCGAGCGCGTGATCCAGATCGAGTATGGCGGTCTGCGCGTACTGGACCTGGAAGCGCTGCGGCATGGTGAGTTCTGCGCGTCGCGCAAGGCGCTTGCCTGAGGTACGCCCTATAACCTAGCTCCGCGCTGGAATTGTGGATAACTCTCGCCTCGCGCCCGCGCGTCGCGAGACAATTACGCCCAAATGTCAGTCAAACCTCCTAAAGAGTCCGGCGCCCCTGGTGCTGGCAAATCCTCCGCGCCCTCGGATTCCTCGTCGGCGCGCCCTGTTTTGCGTGCACCGGCCAGGCCAGCCAAGGCCGAAAAGCCTGCGGCAGCCCGTGGCTCCAGGCCTGCTGGCGGCACAGATCGTGGCCCGCGCGGCGAAGGCCCGCGTGGCGAGCGTGGCGCACGCCCTCAGCGTGAGCGCGACGAGCGCCCTCGTGCTTCCGGTTTTGGTCGACCGGACGGCGGCCGTCCTGCTCGTGACGACGGTGAACGTCGCGGCGGCTTCTCGCAGCGTGATGAGCGCCGTCCCCGCGCCGATCGCGACGAAGGCGGCGAGCGCCGCTTTGGCGGCGGTGACCGCGGTTTCCGCCCCTATGGCGAGTCGCGTGATGGTGATCGCAGTGGCGAGCGCCGCGAGTTCCGTCCTCGTGACGACCGCCGTGATGACCGCCCTCAAGGCGGCCGTGACTTTGGTGACCGTCCACGTTCGTCCGGTTTTGGCCGTCCCGACCAGGGCCGCTTTGAGCGCTCCGAAGGCGGCGAGCGTCGTGAATTCCGTCCTCGTGACGACCGCCGTGATGACCGTCCTCAAGGCGGTCGTGACTTTGGCGACCGTCCACGTTCGTCCGGTTTTGGCCGTCCTGACCAGGGCCGTCCTGAGCGTTCCGAAGGCGGCGAGCGCCGTGAATTCCGTCCACGCGACGGCGAACGTCGTGGCGGTGGCGGTGATCGCTTTGAAGGCCGCCGCGATGAGCGTCCTCAGGGTCGTGACTTTGGTGACCGTCCGCAAAACCGTGGTTTTGGTCGCCAAGACCGCTCCGAAGGTGGCGAACGCCGCGAATACCAGCCCCGTGATGGCGAGCGCCGTGGTGGCGATCGCCCGCAAGGCCGCGACTTTGGTGATCGTCCGCAGAACCGTGGCTACGGTGACCGTCCCGAAGGCCGCTCCTTTGATCGTGACGACCGTCGCGGGGATGCCCGTCGCGGTAACGACCGCCGCAACGACGACCGCCGCAACGACGACCGCCGCAACGACGAGCGCCGTGGCGAACGCCGCGACGAGCGTGGTGGCGAGCCTGAAAAGCGCCATATCCCCGGCTCGTTTGTGTCGGAGGCCACACGCCGGCCCACTACCGGTATTCGCACCTATCGCCCCGCAGCCGATGGCTCGGATCGCGCAATTCCCGTCAAGCGTGCGCCCGAAGTGGAGGCGCGCCAGGACGATCGTCCCGGTGCCGTGCGCATCAACAAGCGCATTGCCGACATGGGTATGTGCTCGCGTCGCGAAGCCGATGAGTGGGTGGAAAACGGTTGGGTCACAGTCAACGGCGAAGTCGCAACCATGGGCCAGAACGTGGTGCCCGGCGACAGGATCGAGATCGACCAGAAGGCTCAGGAGCGCCAGGACCAGCAGGTCACCATCCTGCTGAACAAGCCCATGGGCTATGTCAGCGGTCAGGCCGAGGACGGCCATGAGCCCGCCGTGGTGCTGATCACCAACGAGAACCGCTGGAACGAAGACCGCAGCAAGACGCGCTTCAACTTCAGCCAGCTCAAGGGCCTGGCTCCCTGCGGCCGTCTGGACATCGACTCCGTGGGTCTGCTGGTGCTGACGCAGGACGGCCGCGTGGCGCGCCAGATCATTGGCGAGGACTCGGAAGTCGACAAGGAATACCTGGTGCGAGTGACCTTCGGCGATCGCGACGTGGATGTGCAGTCCGTCTTCCCCGAGGAAAAGCTGGCTCTGCTGCGCCACGGCCTGTCGCTGGACGAGCAGCCGCTCAAGCCGGCCCAGGTGGACTGGCAAAACCCCGAGCAGCTGCGCTTTGTGCTGACCGAAGGCAAGAAGCGCCAGATTCGCCGCATGTGCGAACAGGTCGGCCTCAAGGTCGTGGGCCTCAAGCGCATCCGCATCGGCGGCGTGACCCTGGGCAATCTGCCCACCGGCCAATGGCGCTATCTGGCTGCGCATGAAAACTTCTGACACCCCCTGAGGCGCTTCGCGCCTTCCCCCTCTCTCTTTGGGAGGGGGACGACAGCCTCGCTGCGGGACGGCGGGGCCGCCCAGGCCCTTGCTCGCTGTCTCCGGTTGTGGGGTGCGCCAGTTTTTCAGTGAAATTGGCCTATGCCCCTTTATTGATAAGCGCAAGTAGCTATTCTTTTTGAATAAGCGCTTGCGCTTTTTTCTTGCCCGAATAGCCCTTGAAATATCAGGGGCAGGCCCTAGCTATGACTGCGAATCGCCTTGAGAGGTTCTCCGGGCGGCTTTTGATTTTCAGTTTTTCGCTCACAAAGACATGACAAAGCAAACCCATTCCTTCCAGGCCGAAGTGGCCCAGCTGCTGCACCTGGTCACGCATTCGCTGTATTCCAACCAGGAAATCTTCCTGCGCGAGCTGATCTCCAATGCTTCGGATGCTTGCGACAAGCTGCGCTTTGAAGCGCTGGGCGACGCCAGCCTCTACGGCGATCAGCCTGAGCTGGAAGTGCGCGTTTCCTTCGACAAGGCTGCCCGCACGCTGACCATCACCGATACCGGCATCGGCATGAGCGAGCAGGAGGCCATCGACAATCTGGGCACGATTGCCAAGAGCGGCACCAAGGCCTTCATGGAAAAGCTCAGCGGCGACCAGAAGGCCGATTCGCAATTGATCGGCCAGTTCGGCGTGGGCTTTTACTCGGGCTTCATCGTGGCCGACAAGATCACCGTGGAAACCCGCCGCGCCGGTGCTCCGGCATCGGCCGGCGTGCGCTGGATCAGCGGCGGCACGGGCGACTTCGAGATCGAGCAGATCGAACGCGCCCAGCGCGGCACCAGCATCATCCTGCACCTGCGTGAAGATGCCGAGGAGTTTCTCAACGGCTACAAGCTCAAGCAGGTCATCTCCAAATATTCCGACCACATCAGCCTGCCCATCCTGATGGAAAAGGAAGAGTGGAAGGAAGGCGAGAACGATCAGCCCGGCGAGATGGTCAAGACCGGCGAATGGGAAACCGTGAACAAGGCCAGCGCCCTGTGGACCCGCGCCAAGAAGGACATCACGGAAGAGCAGTACAAGGAGTTCTACAAGGCCATCAGCCATGACTTCGAGGACCCGCTGACCTGGAGCCACAACCGCGTCGAAGGCAATACCGAGTATACGCAGCTGCTCTACATCCCCGCCAAGGCCCCGTTCGACCTGTACCAGCGCGACAAGCACGCCGGCATCAAGCTCTATGTGAAGCGCGTCTTCATCATGGACGATGCAGAAGCGCTGATGCCCCAGTACCTGCGCTTTGTAAAGGGCGTGATCGACTCTGCCGATCTGCCGCTGAACGTGAGCCGCGAGCTGCTGCAGGAAAGCCGCGATGTGCGCCTGATCCGCGATGGCTCGGCCAAGCGCGTGCTGTCGATGCTGGAAGACCTGGCACGGCACGACAGGCACGAAGCTGCGGCCGAGGCTGCCGATGGCGTGCAGGACGTGGTCAGCGAAGAGGACAAGGCCAAGGAAGGCAAGTTCACACAGTTCTACAACGAGTTCGGCGCCGTGCTCAAGGAAGGCCTGGGCGAGGACTTCGGCAACAAGGAGCGCATTGCCAAGCTGCTGCGCTTTGCCACCACCACGCACGAAGGCCTGAACACCTCGTTTGCCGACTACAAGGCACGCATGAAGGAAGGTCAGGACGCGATCTACTACATCACGGCCGACACCCTGGCTGCGGCCAAGAACAGCCCGCAGCTCGAAGTGTTCAAGAAGAAGGGCATCGAAGTCCTGCTGATGACCGATCGCGTGGACGAGTGGGCGCTCAACTATCTGCACGACTTTGACGGCACGCCGCTGCAGTCCGTGGCCAAGGGCGCCGTGGATCTGGGCAAGCTGCAGAACGAGGAAGAGAAGAAGGCCGCCGAGGAAGCCGCCGAAGCCTTCAAGCCCGTGCTGGCCAAGCTCAAGGAAGCACTCAAGGACCGTGCCGAAGACGTGCGCGCCACCAGCCGCCTGGTCGACTCGCCCGCCTGCCTGGTGGTCAGCGACGGCGGAATGAGCCTGCAACTGGCCCGACTGCTCAAGCAGGCCGGCCAGGCAGCGCCCGAGTCCAAGCCGGTGCTGGAAGTGAACCCCGATCACGCCCTGGTCAAGAAGCTGGACGGCTCGGTCCACTTCAACGATCTGGCCCAGATACTGTTCGACCAGGCCGTGCTGGCCGAGGGCGGCATGCCCGAAGATCCGGCTGCTTATGTCAAGCGTGTGAACGCGCTGCTGGCCTGAGCGGTTCGTTCTCCCCGATAAAAATCCCCGCAGAGTGGTGGCTCTGCGGGGATTTTTTCATGATTTCTGGCTGTATCGCTTATGGGTAGAGTGCTAACAGCTATCAAAATTGATTAGCTGCGTGAACGTTCAAGCAGGCTGCGATCCCAGAGCACCATGGTCAGGGTGAGCAGGCCCAGCAGGCCGCCCATGAGACTGGTGCCGGTCCAGCCATGGTGTAGCCAGGCCCACGAGCCCAGTGCCGAACCGAGGGAGGCGCCGAGGAAGTACGTGGTCATATAGACGGCATTGAGGCGCGATCTGGCTTCGGGCGCCAATGCATAGACCACGTTCTGGTTGCTGATGTGCAGGGCCTGCAAGGCTCCGTCGACCACCAGTAGGCCCAGCATGAACCACCAGATGCTGCTGCCGCCCAGCCACAGGCACAGCCAGCCCAGCAGCATCAGAATGGCGCCGGCCAGCGTGGTGGACTGCTCCAGCCCTTTGTCGGCCATGCGGCCTGCCACATTGGCCATCAGTGCGCCGGCAATGCCGACTATGCCGATCAGGCCGATCATGAGATCCGAGAGTTCAAAGCCCGGCCCGGCCAGCAGCAGCGCCATGGTGGAGAACAGCACGCTCACGGTGGCAAAGCCGGTGCCGCCAATCAGCGCGCGGCTGCGCAGGCGCGGATGCCGGCGCAGCAAGTCCCCCAGGGACTTCATGACTTCGCCATAGCTGACGGGAGCGGCGGGAGCCGCCTTGGGCAGGGCACGTGCCAGCAGCAGGGCCATGAAGACCGTAGCGATGGCACCTGCCCAGTAGACGGTGCTCCAGCCGCCCAGATCGGACAGGATCCCCGCCACGCTGCGCGAGGCCAGAATGCCTATCAGCAGGCCGCTCATGACCAGCCCTACGGCGCGGCCGCTGGTGCCGGGGGCGGCGAAGGTGGCCGCCATGGGCACCAGTACCTGGGCGGCCACCGAGAAGACACCGGCCATCAGCGTGCCGGCAGCCAGCAGCGCAAAACTGCCTGCCAGGCCGCTGATACCCGAGAGCAGCATGCCGCAGGCGGCCAGCAGCATCAGCGTCAGAACCAGGCGGCGGCGCTCCAGCATATCGCCCAGCGGCACGAGAAACAGCAGCCCCAGGCCGTAGGAGACCTGGGCCATGGTCACGGTGCTGGAGGCCTGGGCATCGCTGATCTGCAGATGCCGGACCATGGAGTTGAGCAAGGGCTGGTTGAAGTAGTTGGCTCCGGCGCACAGACCGCAGGCCGTGGCCATGAGCAGCAGGGTGGTTCTGGAGAGGACGGTAGTGGCCGCTGGTGTTGTGGTCTTCATGAGGCGTTCAGGTGCAGGGTGTCAGGCGGGAGTGGCGGCTTTGGCGCCCACCGCCATGGGCAGGGCCGCCGTGGCCTCCACCTCGATCAGCATGCCGGGCAGGGCCAGCTTGGGCACGGGAATCAGCGTGCAGGCCGGAAAGCGCGGCCGCTGGTCGCCGGCCTCGCCGCTGCCCCAATGCTGTCTCACGGCGCTTTGCCAGTGCTCGAAGCGCTCCAGCGAATGATCGACGATGAGCACGGTGAGCTTGAGCACATGGCCCATGTCCGCGCCGCCGGCGGCCAGGGCGGTCTTGATATTGGCCAGAGCCTGCGCAGCCTGCCGGGCAAAGCTGTCTGGCAGCTCGGCCAGGGCGTTTTCTCCGCCCTGGCCCGAGACGAAGAGCCAGCGCAGCGGCTCCTGGACGGTGACCACGTGGGTGTAGCCATTGGGCAGGCTGTCATAAAGACCGGCGGGCTGCAGATAGCACGGTTGCGGGGAAGGGGCTTGGGCAATGAAACTGGGCTTGGCGTCCATGAAAGTCTTTCAGGCAAGGCGGCTTCGGCAGGGCCCGTCAGCGGCAGGCCTTTGTTTTGGAAGCTGCTGGAATTGTTCAACCTCAACTAAGCTTGAGGTCAAGCGGTTTGTATGACCACACAGGATTGCGGTCATGGCGGCCAGGCAGGGACAACGGGAAGCAGCGGGAGATGACTGTGCAGTGTGAAGAGGCTGGCGATATGAATGGATGCGGCAGCGGCCTGGTGGCCGAGGCTGAGGGAATGCCGGATCTCAGTGTGGGAGAGGTCGCCAGCCGCAGCGGGGTGGCGGTATCGGCCCTGCATTTCTATGAGAAGCAGGGCCTGATCGAGAGTGCGCGCACCGCAGGCAATCAGCGCCGCTATGCACGAGCGGTGCTGAGGCGGGTGGCCGTGATCAAGGTGGCCCAGCGCATGGGAGTGCCTTTGGCCGAGATCGCGCAGGCACTGGCCCATCTGCCGGCCAACCGCGTGCCCGGCAAGGCCGACTGGAGTCGCCTGTCCTTGCATTGGCAGGCACAGCTCGATGCACGCATCGCGATGCTGACTCAGCTCAGGGATCAGCTCGATTCCTGCATAGGCTGTGGTTGCCTGTCTCTGCAGGCCTGCCCGCTGCGCAACGACCATGACTGTCTGGCGGCGCAGGGAGCCGGCCCGCATTTCAGATAGTCGTGCCTACTGGCGCGGAACGGGCAGCACGCGTGCCCTTGCGCTGATGATGCCAAGCAGTGCGGACAGCAGGCCCAGACAGGCACAGAAGGCTATCAGTGCGCCCGTCAGCCCGATATGGTCGGACAGCCAGCCCATGCCCAGGATGGGGACGATGGTGCCTACATAGCCCACGACCAGATAGGTGGAAAGCAGGCCAGTGCGGTTGACGGGCTTGGAGACCTTGTTGACCACGGCCATGCCCGACAGATTGCACAGTGCATGACCGCAGGACATGCTCAGAACACTCAGAGCGAACAGCCATGGCGAGCCGGCAAACAGATTGAGAACCAGCAGGGCATTGGTCGCCGCCAGGGCGAAGAAGCCGATGATGATCAGTCGCTTGGTGGGGTAGGGTCGGGCGACGAGCTGGATGCCGGCCGACAGAAACAGGATGACGCCAATGGACAGACCAGAGACTGCCGGTCCGTGCCAGGGCAGCATCTGGGCCATAAAGCTGGGGGCCATGGCGGCAAACAGGCTGAACATGCCGAAGGCGGAGAACGCCGCCATGCAGCCCAGCGCATAGTGGTAGAGAAAGGGCTTGCGCGGCTGGGAGATGCTGGGCAGAACATCTTTCAGCGTCAGGCCGGGAGCGTTGTGGACAGGCGCACTGGTCGCCGGCAGCTGGATCTTGAACAGCGCATGGATGCCCAGAAAGCTCAGGGCGATGGGCGGCAGATAGCTGCTGACCAGGGGGAATGGCACCCATTGTGCTATCAGGCCGCCCACCACGGGCCCCAGGCCGAAGCCGAAGGCAATCGTCAGGCTGGTGGTCGCAGCCGCACGCTGCAGGTCCCCCTTGTTGTTGAGCTGGGTCATGCCTATGGAAGCCGAGGTGGTGATCAGGCCCGAAGCCAGGCCGATGACGAAGCGGGAGGCACCCAGGCTCCAGGCATTCCAGGACAGGGCCGAGCCGATGACGCCCACGGTCATCACCATCAGTCCCAGGCGCAGCACTTTGAGAAAACCGAAGAGGTTGGTCAGACGGCCCAGAAACAGCAGGCTGATCAAGGCGCCCAGCATATAGGTCACGAAAATCTGCGTGATATGGCTGGGTTGCAGCCCCCAGGCCTGCTGGTAGAGCGGGTAGAGCGGGCTGGCAAGCGCCGTTCCCATGACGCCGACGCACATGGAAAAGCAGACCCAGGCATAGGGGCTCAGACGGGATTGCATTGGGAAGGCTTTGGTGGAGCAGTCATCCGCATGCCCGGTGCGGGCAAGTCGGCTTGGCCTAAAATTATTAAAAATGACTAATTGGTCAATTTTATGAATTCTAGAAAAGGATTTCAGCGCATGGCGAATGGCGCAGCGGCTGCCCCTTGCGCAGACCCGGATATCGGCACCCAGGCAAAGCGTCAGCGGCGCACGCGTGGCCCGAGTCTCGACAAGACAGCGCAGACCCGTCAGCAGATTGCGGAGGCCGCACTGGCCGAGTTCGTGGAGTGTGGCGTGGCCCGCAGCACCATGGAGCGCATTGCCTGCCGCGCGCAGGTGGCCAAGGGCACGCTGTATCTCTACTACCCCTCCAAGGACGAGCTGCTGCGGGGTGTGGTGGAGCATGCGCTGCGGCACTCGGCCGTCTATCAGCCGCTCCGGCGCCGCAAGGGCGAAACGGTGCGCTCCTTACTGCGCCGCAGTCTGCTGCCGACGCTGGAGGCCGTGGACAGCAGCGAGCGTGGCATGCTGGCACGCCTGGTGCTCAGCGAGGCACGGCATGCGCCCGAGCTGGCCAGACTGTACAAAGAGCTGGCTTTTGATGCCTGGCAGAACTATGTGCAGGACTTGCTGGCGCTGGCCGTGAAAGAGGGTGAGCTCAAGACCCGCTCGGTCAGCCGCAGTGCCCAGTTGCTGGCCAGCCCGTTCTGGATGGCGCTAGTGCACAACAACCTGCTGGCCTCCGAGGGCTCGCAGAAACTGGCCCTCAAGCCGCTGGTCGAGCTACTGATTGATAACCTTTTTGCGGGCACGGCCGGTGACAATGCGGCTGTCAAACGTCAGTGAGAGTCAGTGAGATGAATTCCATGCCAGTCACCATCAAGCCCGGTCATCACAGAATCCTGAGCACGGTTTGCGCCGCTGCTCTGGTGCTGGCCTTGCCCGCCTGCGGCTCCGTCGGGGCCGGAGTGGGCGTCGGGATTCCGGTGGGGCCGTTTTCCGTGGGCGTGGGTCTGGGTAGCGGCGGTCTCAGCGCAGGCGTCGGCACGGGCGTCGGGCCTGTCGGTGTGGGCGTAGGCGTCAACCAGCGCGGGCAGGTGCTGGGAAGTGCTGGTGTCGGCGCTTCCACTGGTGTGGGCGGTGCCAGCGTGGGTGTCGGGGTGGGATCCTCCACCGTGCTGCATGATCCCAACCGCCCGCAGGCACCGCAGGCACCGCAGGCACCGCAGGCACCGCAGGCGCAGCCCGCGCCGCCGCCGGCCCCCGCGCAGAGCAGCGATGCCGTGCAATGGCGCGATGCACGCGGGCAGCTCGTGCCCGAATGCCGCTTGCAGGGGCGCTGCTAGCTCTTTGCAGGTATTGACCGCCCTAGGCGTAGAGTGGCTCCTGCTGCATGGCTTCGATCTGTTCGTTCAGCATGTCTACCTGGCTCTGCCAGTAGTCTGTGCTGCCGAACCAGGGGAAGTTGATGGCAAAGATCGGGTCCTGCCAGCGGCGCGCCAGCCAGGCGCTGTAATGCAGCAGGCGCAGGGTGCGCAGCGGCTCGATCAGTGCCAGCTCGCGCCGGTCGAAGCTGCGGAACTGTTCATAGCCTTCGAGCAGGGCCGACAGCTGCTGGGTCTGCTGGCCCCGGTCGCCCGAGAGCAGCATCCACAGATCCTGCACGGCAGGACCGCTGCGTGCATCGTCCAGATCGACAAAATGCGGGCCGCCGTGGCCTTCGTCATCCAGCGGCGTCCAGAGAATGTTTCCCGGGTGGCAGTCGCCATGCAGGCGAATTTGCGTTGCAGAATGCAAGCCAAAATGGCCTGCGGCGCTTAATCCGTCAGCGGATGGTGCTATTAATGAGAGAGCTTTGTCGCAAGCCTGCTGCCAGCGGCTGCGCACTTCGAGCGCCACGACCTCATGTTCGAGCAGATAGTGCATGGATTCGTAGCCGAAGCTTTTCAGGTTCAGCGCCGGACGATGCGCAAAGGGCCGAGCGGCACCCACGGTGTGGATGCGGGCCAGAAAGCGGCCTGTCCATTCCAGCACCTCCCAGTCGTCCAGCTCGGGGCGGCGCCCGCCGCGCCAGGGACTGATGCTGAACAGAAAGCCCGCATGTTCATGCACGGTCTGCCCTTGCAGCACCAGCGGCGCAACCACGGGAACTTCCCCGTCCGCCAACTCCTGGGAGAAGGCGTGCTCTTCCTCGATCTGGGTGCGGCTCCAGCGGCCGGGGCGGTAGAACTTGGCGACGACCTTGTCGCCCTCGTCCTGGTGGGCCAGATAGACGCGGTTCTCATAGGAGCTCAGCGCCGTCAGCCGTCCGTCCGGCACAAGGCCCGTGCTGCACAGCGCATCGATCACGCAGTCCGGCGTGAGGTCCGCATAGGGGTGAGAGGGGTCTTGTGTATCGCTCATCCCTGCATTGTCAGGCCCAAACAGGCCAGTCCGGGTCGGACGGGGTTGCGCATACGCCGACAAGATTGCTTTTGATTTGATAGCGGTACCCATTTGACAGGCCAGGCTTGGCGGCCTGAAGAGTGGGAAAACTGTCCTGGTGCCGTGCATGCGGCCGAAGCTGGCACACTGCCCGCATGCAAGAGAGCGAAGAACTTTCACAGCCCTGCGAGGACCGGGATTTTGCCGAGTGGCACAAAGGCTGCCCCTGGTGCGCCGTCTGGGTGGTGATGCTGCAAGGCCCTGACCTGGAGTCCTTGCTGCAGCAGGCCAGATCCAGACTCGGTGATGCCCTGTTGCCGCGCCATGCGCGCCAGCCGCATATCACGCTGGCCTATAGGGGGCTGTGCAGGGGCGGGGACAGGCATGAGGCGCGGGAATATGACCGGCTGGCGCTGCGCGCCGATGTCGCCATGCTGCAAAGCCTGCGGCTGCGCCCTTTTGCCGTGCAAGTCGCGGGGGCTGGCAGCTTCACCACCGTGCCTTATCTGGGCGTCGGCCGGGGGCAGGAATGCTTGCAGCGCCTGCATAAGGCGCTGGTGCCCATGGAGCCCGCGCCGGGCTGGCGCTATGTACCCCATGTGACCCTGGGCCACTATGCGAGACGGCTGCCACTGCGAGAGGCTGTGGACAAGTTGCTGGCACTGATCCAGGACTTGCCGGTCTTCGAGGTAAGGGTGTTGGCGCTGGCCCGCTATGCGGCGGCCGATATTGCCGGGCCGCTGACGCTTGAAGGCATCTTCGAACTGGGCACCGGGCGCTATGTTGCAGCGCCCGGTGCCCTGTGGCCTGAGCCGCTTTAGGCGATGGTCAGCGTCACGTCGATATTGCCGCGCGTGGCGTTGGAGTAGGGGCAGACCTTGTGAGCGGCGTCCACCAGTTGCTGGGCCGCAGCCTTGTCCATGCCGGGCAGGCTGATCTTCATGCGCACGGCGATGCCGAACACTTCGCCCACGGGGCCCAGATCGACTTCTGCGTCTACCGACAGGTCGGCAGGCAGGGTCAGCTTCTGGCGAGCGGCCACGGCCTTCATGGCGCCGATAAAGCACGCGGAGTAACCGGCAGCAAACAACTGCTCGGGGTTGGTGCCCTTGCCGGCGCCGCCGGGCGAGCTCAGCTGGATGTCCAGACGGCCATCATCGGTGCGCGAAGCGCCTTCGCGGCCGCCGGTGGTGTGGGTGTGGGCGGTGTAGAGAACCTTGTCGAGTTGGGCCATGGTGTCTTCCTTTGCGAGATTGCCCGGCAATGCGGGCGGGTGGAGGAAATCGTCAGGAGTGGCTGCGGCGCGGTGCCAGCCGTGCGCGCAGTGTGCCGAGCTGGCCCGTGAGAGCCTGCAGTTCGGGCAGGGTGCACTGCGTGCTCCGAAGCACGCAGGCAGGTATTTTTTCGGCTTCGGCGCGCAGTGCCCGGCCGGTATCCGTGAGGGCGATGCGCACGCGGCGTTCGTCCTGTGCATCGCGCTGGCGTGCCAGCAGGCCTGCGCTCTCCAGTCGCTTGAGCAAGGGCGTCAGCGTGCCTGAATCCAGGTAAAGACGTTCGCCCAGTTCCGAGACCGTGAGCTGGTCACCTTCCCATAGCACCAGCATGACCAGGTACTGAGGGTAAGTCAGGCCTATGGCATCCAGCAAGGGTTTGTAGAGCTTGGTCATGGCCAGCGATGCCGAGTACAGCGCAAAGCAGACCTGATTGTCCAGGCGCAGCAGCTCGGAGCCGTCGGGGAGAAGGTCGTTATCGGATCGCATGGGCTGAATTATTGCAGACAATTAAATTGTGTGCAATTTAATTTGCAGATCACCAAACCGCAGGAGACAGTGCAGAGGTCTGGTGCAATGCAAACAGGCTCCGTGAGCGGAGCCTGTCGCGGCTGAGGCTGTCTCGTGCCTAGCGGGCAAGTGCCTAACGGGTGGTCAGTGCATCGGCCAGCGCCTGGTACATGGGCAGGCTGGTCGGGTCTATGCCCGCATTGCCAGCAATCGGGTGGGAGGCGTAGCGCACCACCACCATCTGGGCCTTGGGGTCGATGTAGATGGCCTGACCGTGAATGCCGCGCGCCATATAGGCCCCGTTGGGGTTGTGCGAGACCCACCACATATTGCGATACGACCAGCCGGGCAGCGTGGCATAACCGGCCTTCACGAACTTGGCCGGGTCGGCGCCGCGGCGGATGTCCTGGACCACGGCCCTGGGCAGCACCTGCTGGCCGCTGGCGGCGCGGCCTTCGTTGCGCATCAGCTCGCCGAAGCGGGCCAGGTCGCGCAGCGTGGTGTTGAGCCCGCCGCCGCCCGATTCCGTGCCTATGCGATCCACCATGAAGTAGGCGTCCTGCTCGGCTCCGATGCGGCTCCAGATGCGTTCGGACAGCAGTTGGGCCAGAGGCTTGCCGCTGGCGCGGCGCACGATCCAGGCCAGAACTTCGGCGTTGACTGTCTTGTAGGCAAATCCCTGGTCATGCTCGCCCTCTTTCTGCAGGGTCTGCAGAAATTCGTAGAAGCTCCTGGGCCCGGCATAGTCCTTGCCCTGGGGCATCATGCCGCCGGCGCGGGCGTAGTCCCAGACTTCGGCCTTGGGATCGGCGTAGTTCTCGGAGTACTTCACACCGATCGTCATGTCCATCACCTGGCGCACCGTGGCGTCGCCATAGGCGGTGTTCTTCATCTCGGGCAGATAGTCGGTCACCGGTGCCTCGGGCTTGATGAGGCCCTCGTGGGCCAGCAGGGCGGCCAGGGTGCCGACAAATGACTTGGTGACCGACATGGCCAGGTGCGGGCGCTGCGGCTCCAGCGCACCCAGATATTTCTCATAGATCACTCGGCCCTTGTGCATGACCAGAATGCCGTCGGTGTAGTTGCGATCCAGTGCCTGGGCAAAGGTCAGCTCCTCGCCCGTGCCCATGACCTTGAAGCGCACTTGCTCGATGTCGACCGGAGCTGAGCGCAGGGCGCTGGGAGCGCCCGGGCCGCGCCAGACATTGGCCGTGGGCGTGATTTCGCGGATATGCGAGAAGGTCCAGCGTATTCGCGGAAAGGTGTTGCCCACGGGGTTGTCGAAGGTGATGAGCTTGTCGGCAGCGGGCGGAAAGCCCTGCATCCAGCCCATGGCCCGTACGCTGGTGCTGGCCGGGTCGGGCAAGGCGGGTGCGGCAGCCTGTGCATAGACTACAGAAACCATAGCTGTCAGCGCAAGTGGCACAAGCGCTTTGCGCGAAAAAGACTTCAAGCTCATCATCACCTCTTGGACTTGGGGTTAACGACCGGTAAAACGGGCTGGGCGTTTCTCGATAAAGGAGCGCACGCCTTCGGCGGCGTCCTCACTGTTGGCTAGGCGCTGCTGCACGGGGATGAAATCGGCCACGGCGGCGGCCTGGCCCAGCTCTATGGCCTTGAGGACATTGAGGCGCGTGGCCACCACGGCCTGCGGCGCCTGGGCGGCAATGCGCTCGGCAATGCGAAAAGCTTCGTCCAGTTCCTGGCCTGCAGGCACCACTTTTTGCACAAAGTGGCAGCGCAGGGCTTCGGCTGCATCGAAGGCGTCGCCGGTCAGCAGATGCAGCATGGCATTGCCCACGCCGGCGCGCTCGGGCATGCGCAGCGTGGCGCCGCCCGTGGGCATGATGCAGCGCTGTACTTCCATCTGTGCAAAGCGGCTGCTGTCGGCTGCGACGACGATATCGGCGCCCAGCATCAGCTCTATGCCGACGGTAAAGCAGATGCCCTTGACGGCTGCGACCATGGGCTTGGTGCGGCGGCGGTAGCCGGGCAGGCCATAGTCATGAGGCTCCACGAGACCTGCAGGGATGACCTTCTGGCCGCTTTTCATGAACTCGGCGATGACAGGCAGATCCAGTCCCGCCGTGAAATGTTCGCCGAAAGCATGGAGCAGGCCCACGCGCAATTCTGGCTCGTCGTCGAGCCGGGTATAGGCCTCTGCCAGTTGCTGGAACATGGCCGGCGTCCAGCCATTGCGCTTGGCTGGGCGGTTGATGCCTATCAGCAGCACATGGCCGCGGACTTCACAAGAAATGCAGCCCTCGGGCGGAGGGCTGGGATGGTCGATTTGCATGGCAGGTCTCCTGCTGCAACCTTAGACGGCTGTCGCAGCCGCCGCAGTCGCGCACAAGACCTGGAGGCCGGCGATTTAGTAGGTGTAAACACCCTGGCCGGTCTTGCGGCCCAGACGACCGGCAGCCACCATTTCGCGCAGCAGGAAGCAGGGGCGGTACTTGCTGTCGCCGAATTCCTTGAGGTAGACCTCCATCACGGCCAGGCAGACGTCCAGGCCGATCATGTCGGCCAGGGCCAGCGGGCCAATCGGCTGGTTGCAGCCCAGCTTCATGCCGGCGTCGATGTCCTCGGCCGAGGCCGTGCCTTCGCTGAGCACCTGGAAGGCCTCGTTGATCATGGGCACCAGAATGCGGTTGACCACAAAGCCGGGAGCGTTCTTGACGGTGATGGGCGACTTGCCCAGTTTTTCCGACAGGGCCTTGACGGCATCGTGGGTGGCGTCGCTGGTCTGCAGGCCGCGGATGATCTCCACCAGGGCCATCATGGGCACGGGGTTGAAGAAATGCATGCCGATGAACTTGTCGGCACGCTGCGTGGCAGCTGCCAGCTGGGTGATGGAGATGGACGAGGTGTTGGTGGCAACGATCACGTCCTGTGCCAGCAGGGTATCGAGTTGCTTGAGGATCTTGACCTTGAGCTCGTAGTTCTCGGTGGCGGCTTCGATCACCAGCTGGGCCGACTTCAGATCGTCGTAGCTGGTCGAGGTCTTGATGCGTGCCAGCGCTGCGTTCTTGTCGGCTTCGCTGATCTTTTCCTTCTTGATCAGGCGGTCCAGGCTGCCGGCCACGGTGGCCAGGCCTTTTTGCACGGCGGCCTCGGAGATGTCCACCATCACCACGTCGATGCCAGACACGGCGCAAGCCTGCGCGATGCCGTTGCCCATGGTGCCGGCGCCGATGATGCCTACGGTTTGGATTGCCATTTTTTGTCTCCATTCAGATAAGTGCGTTTGAACGGGAAAATGTTATCCCGGTTCTGACCGGGTTTGACCCTAGTCGGGCATGGTTGGGGTGTTAAGAGTCATCACGATGACAGTATTTTTTCTGCACGACCGTGTTTTTCCGCGTTTCGCCGCTGCAGACCTCTGGTCAGAATTTGCGGCAAAAGGAGTGCGGACATGCGTGACTATCTGGTAGTGGGAGGCGGCTCCGCTGGTGCGGTGCTGGCAGCCAGGCTCAGCGAGAACTCGCAGGTCAGCGTGACCTTGCTGGAGGCCGGTGGCGAAGACAAAAGCGTGCTCATCCACTGCCCGGCAGGGCTGGCGCTGATGGCCAAGCAGAAAAACTTCAACTGGGCCATGAGCACAGTGCCGCAGGCCGGCCTCAATGGTCGGCGGGGCTACCAGCCGCGCGGCAAGGTGCTGGGCGGCTCCAGCTCCATCAATGCCATGATCTATCTGCGCGGCCAGCCCGCGGACTACGAATATTGGAGCGCTCAGGGCAATCCAGGCTGGGGCTGGAGCGATGTTCTGCCCTATTTTCTGAAGGCCGAATGCAATGCGCGCGGTGCAGATGTGCTGCATGGCGCAAGCGGCCCTTTGCATGTCAGCGATCTCTGCGACCCGAATCCGCTGGCGCAGGCCTTTGTGCGCGCAGGCGTGCAGGCCGGTCATGCGCACAATCCGGACTTCAACGGCACAGCTCAGGAGGGCGTGGGTCTGTATCAGGTCACGCATCACAAGGGCGAGCGCTGCAGTGCCGCCAAGGCTTATCTGACACCGGTGCGAGGCAGCAGGCCCAATCTGGAAATCCTGACCGGTGTGCAGGTGCTGCGGGTGCTGATGGAAGGTCGCCGAGCTGTCGGAGTGGAGTATGTGCAGGGTGGTCAGACCCGGCAGCTGCGCTGCCGGCGCGAGGTTTTGCTTTGTGCGGGGGCGCTGCAGTCGCCGCAGCTGCTGATGCTCTCTGGCATAGGGCCGGGCGAGCACCTGCAGCAAACAGGCGTTGATGTCGTGCATCACCTTCCCGGTGTGGGCGAGCATTTGCATGACCACCCCGATGTGGTGCAGGTGGTGGACGGCCCGCAGATGACGGACAGCTTTGGCCTGTCGTTTGCCGGCCTCAGGAATGTCTGGCAGGGCATGGGACGCTGGCGCAATGAGCGCCGGGGCATGCTGACCAGCAACTTTGCCGAGGCCGGCGGCTTTGTCCGCAGCGGGCCGCAGGAGCGTGCACCCGATCTGCAGCTGCATTTTGTGGTGGGCAAGCTGGTCGACCACGGTCGCAAGACGGTGCTGGGTCACGGTTATTCCTGCCATGTCTGTCTGCTGCAGCCAAGGAGCCGGGGCAGCGTGAAGCTGGCCTCTGCCGATGCCAGAGCCATGCCGCTCATAGACCCTGCCTTCTTTGCCGAGGCCGACGATATGCAGCGCCTGGTGCGCGGCGTACGCCGCATGCGCGAAATTCTCGGGCAGCCTGCGCTGGCCCGTTTCGAGGGGCGGGAGCTGGAGTATTCGGCACAGGCGCGCAGCGATGCGGAGATCGAGCAGTTCATCCGCAATTACGCCGACACCATCTATCACCCTGTGGGAAGCTGTCGCATGGGGCCTGGCGTGAAGGATGTGGTCGATGCACGCTTGCGGGTGCATGGCGTGCAAGGGCTGCGCGTGGTCGACGCATCGGTCATGCCGCGCATCGTGAGCGGCAATACGAATGCGCCGACCATCATGATCGCCGAGAAGGCGGCAGATCTGATCAAGGCCGAGTGCTGACTCAGGCCAGCGGAGCCAAGTCGGAGGGGGCATGATCCTCGCCGGGCGGAGGCGTCAGAGTGGTGCATTCCACCCTTCCCCGGCCCTGATTCTTGGCATGTTGCAGGGCGGTGCCGGCATGGCTGGCCAGCTCGTTGAGGCTCAGGCTCTTCCAGGCTGAGGGGACCAGGGCACAACCCGCACTGAAGTCCAGATCCATCTGCAGTTCGTACTGCGCGCCGATCTGGAATGCGGACTGGATGCGGGTCAGCAGCGACCTGACACCCAATTGATCGGCGTGAATCAGCAGGCAAAAGGATTCACCCTGCCATCTGGCCACGACCTCGTCGCCGCGCATCTGCTTTCGCAGAGTGCGTGACATGAGCTGCAGCGCCGCGTCTCCGGCCTGATAGCCATGGCGGCTGTTGACCCGGGAAAAGTGATCCATGTCGATCAGAATCAAGGCCAGCGGCAGGCCTTCGCGTCGAGCTCTGTTCAGCATGAAGCGGGCCTGGTTCTTGATGGCCTGGCGCAGCGGCAGGCCGGTCAGGCTGTCTTCTGGTGCGTTTGCGGATCGCTGGCGGACTTCTTCGTCACGGCAGGCCATCAGGATCGATACGAAAAGAATGGCGGAACCCATGGGGATCAGCCACGAAAGCAGCATATGTGGGCTGGGTTCCTCTGCAAAGCTGCGCAGCCAGGGAGCGTTCAAGGTGAAGTAGCCGCGTATGAGCAGAATGCTTGCGATGCAAAGGCCAGCACCCAATAGCAGATAACGCCAGGCCGTGGCCGAGTTGGTTTGAGGCGATAAGGTCAGGCAGACCAGAGTGACAAGGCTCAAGCCGTAGCTGATATTGAACCAAGCCAACCGGTAGGGCTTGCTCTCGATCAGAACCAGCACGCCCGCAAGTGTCAGCAGGCACAGAACGGCCAGGGAGCGGGTGAGTATCTTGTTGCGAGGTCCAAGCCAACCCTTGAGTGCTTTATGCAGCTGCCACAGTGCGCCGGTTGCAGCAGCGGCACTGGATATCGACAGCAGCGCATTCCATGTGAAGGGGAGTACATGCCCGGCGCAGAAGACGAGCAACCAGGCCAGCCCCTGCAAAAGTAGGAATTGCTGAGCATTTCTGGTCGCCCGGCTCATTTGCTGACCCATAAACCATGGCAGTGCAAAAGCGACCGTCATCAAATTGACGGCCACCATCAATGTCATGGAAAACGGGTCGGTTTCCGGCATGGCTGGGCTTTACTGGAAGGCCACTTCGTCAAAGCTGCGCAGCTTGCGGCTGTGCAGGCGGTCGGAGCCGCCTTCGCGCAGTATGTCGACGGCACGCATGCCGATGCGCAGGTGCTGGTCCACACGCTCTCGATAGAAATGGTTGGCCATGCCAGGCAGCTTGATTTCGCCGTGCAGCGGCTTGTCGCTCACGCACAGCAAGGTGCCATAGGGCACGCGGAAGCGGAAGCCGTTGGCGGCAATGGTGGCCGACTCCATATCCAGCGCCACGGCTCGACTCTGGCTGAAGCGGCGCTGGGGCAGGTTGTCGGGCAGCAGTTCCCAGTTACGGTTGTCGGTGCTGGCCACGGTACCGGTGCGCATGATGCGCTTGAGATCGGCACGCTCCATCTGCGTCACATCGGCCACGGCCTGCTGCAGCGCGACCTGGATTTCGGCCAGCGCAGGAATCGGCACCCATAGAGGAAGCTCTTCGTCCAGCACATGGTCTTCACGCACATAGGCGTGGGCCAGCACATAGTCGCCCAGCTGCTGGCTGTTGCGCAGGCCTGCGCAATGGCCCAGCATCATCCAGGCATGGGGGCGCAGCACGGCGATGTGGTCGGTGATGGTCTTGGCATTGGCCGGGCCCACTCCGATATTGACCATGGTGATGCCGCTGTTGTCCGCGCGCACCAGGTGGTATCCCGGCATCTGCGGCAGGCGCGGCGGCGCCGTGCCGAGTTCGTCGACGGCTTCCGCGGGCAGGCCGGCGCGGCGGGTCACCACATTGCCGGGTTCGACAAAGGCAATGTATTCGCTGTCCTCCTTGGCCATTTCGGCGTGGCCCAGGCGGATGAATTCGTCGATATAGAACTGGTAGTTGGTGAACAGCACGAAGTTCTGAAACCAGTCGGGGGCCGTGCCTGTGTAGTGGCGCAGGCGATGCAGCGAGTAATCCACGCGCGGGGCGGTGAACAGCGACAGAGGCAGGGCCTCGCCTGCCGCCGCGCGCCAGGTGCCGTTGGCGATGCCGTCGTCCATGGATTCCAGGTCGGGCAGATCGAACACATCGCGCATCAGCATGCGGCGCTCTGGCGAGAGAGAGCCTTCGATATGGTCGTTGTCGGCGAACGAGAAATGAATCGGGATGGGTTTGTCGCTGAGGCCCACTTCGATGGGGACCTGGTGGTGCAGGATCAGCAGGCGCAGTTGCTCGCCGAAGTAGCTGGCAAACAGGTCGGGCCGGGTCAGCGTGGCCTCGTAGGTGCCCGGGCCTTCCACAAAGCCGTAGGTCAGCTTGGTATCGGCTTGCGCCACCGTGGTGGTCTTGATGCGTACGAACGGGTAGTAGGCATGAATGGGCGCGGCCGGAGTTTCACCCGCCACGAAACGCTGCATGGCAGCTCGCAGATGATCGATTTGCTCGCGGTACAGCTGCTGCACATGGGCCAATGCCTGAGGGGCATCCGTATGAAACATGCTGCTGCTTTTATGAGAGGGTGTCGGTGTATTCGAGGCCATGCACTATTGTCTTTGTAGCAGTTGACAGTGTTGCGACATCCATGCCGAAGCCTGCTCGGCAGATAATGGCGCTGACACGAGAAACCCTTGCATCATGGCACAGCCCATCTCCCTCAGAAGTTGCAGCTGTTCAGTGCTTTCCACACCCTCGGCCAGAATCTCCAGATGCAGGCTACGGCCCATCTGCACGATGGCATTGACAATGGCGGCCGCATCAGGGTTGTGGGGCAGATCGGTCACGAATGAGCGGTCGATCTTGAGTCGGTCTATGGGGTGCTTGCGCAGATAGGCAAGAGACGAGTAGCCGGTACCGAAATCGTCGATTGCCAGTCCCACGCCCAGTGCCTTGAGGGCATGCAGAGTCTGCTGCATCTGATTGCCCGAGAGCATCAGCGTGGTTTCTGTGACCTCGATGTGCAGATAGCAGGCGTCCAGCCCCGTGTCGGCCAGTGCCTGCGCCACTTCCTTGACTACATCGCGCTGGCGGAATTCCTGTGCCGACAGGTTGACGGCCACGGGGATGGCGGGAAAGCCTTGTTGCTGCCAGGCACGGGCTTGACGACAGGCCTGATAGAGCACCCAGCGGTCCACGGCCGCGATCAACCCCCGGTTTTCAGCAAAGCCGATGAACTCGTCGGGCGAGACCAGGCCGCGGTGCGGGTGCTTCCAGCGCACCAGGGCTTCAAAGCCTGAAAGCTCGCCGGTCTGCATGAGGGTCTGCGGCTGGTAATGCAGCTCGAACTCACCGCGTTCCACGGCGTTGCGCAGCATTTGCTCCTGCATCAGCATGCGTGTGGCCCGGCTTTCGAGTGCAGGAGTGTAGAACTGGGAGAAGCTGCGGCCGCGACTCTTGGCCATCTGCATGGCGGCCTCGGCATTGCTCAGCAGGGACGCCGGACATCTCCCGTCCTTGGGATACATGGCGATGCCGACACTCACGGAAATCACCAGTTGGGTACCCTCGATCAGATAGGGAGCCTCTGCTGTGGCCCGAAGTCGAGTCAGCAGGGCCTCGGTCTCCAGCAGGCCGGGGTTGTCGGGCAGCACGACCACAAAGTCGTCGCTGCCGGTGCGGGCCACGATGTCCTGAGCACCCACAGTGCTCCGGAGCCGCTTTGCAAGCTCGCACAGCAGCAGATCCCCTGCCTGATGACTGAGCGAATCGTTCACCGCCTTGAACTGGTCCAGGTCCAGTGACAGCACCGCCAGTCGTGATTGCTCGCCGGCAGCCCTGGCGATGGCATCGGCCAGCAAATGGTTGAGACGCGCTCGGTTGGGCAGATGTGTCAGCAGGTCATGCTGGGTCAGATAGTCCATGTGCTGCCGGGTCTGAAGGCTTGCGGTCAGGTCGCGCAGCAGGACGATGCGATGCCTGTCCTTTTCTCCAGGCATGGTGCAGGCCTCTATCTCTACGGGGATTAGCTGGCCGTTCTTGTGCATGATCACGGACTCGAGGCGATCTTCTCGCTCGCTGCGCATGTTCTGCAGCGCCCGCAGGCGCGCTTCAGGTGCCACGTAATCGAGAACCGGCGTGCCGCGCAGTTCGCCAAGCGAGTAGCCAACCAGCCGGGCCAGTGCGTCATTGCCGTCCGTGATGATGCCGTCACGATGCAGCACGATGGCCTCGGTGGTGATGGCAGCGAACTTGCGCATGCGCTCTTCGCTGTCGCGTATCTGCTGTGTCGCCAGATGGTGGTGGCTGACATCGGTCATCAGCGCCACAACGCCCTTGAGTACGCCTTTTTCCTCGTGAGGGCGCAGCACTGCCTCGATGTGCTGCAGCCGGCCAATTTCGTTTTCGACCTGGCGGGTGTAGCGCAGCGTCTGAGTGTTGTCGACGGCCACGGAGTCCAGATAAGGTTCGATCTGTGTCCAGACCAGCTCGCCCACAATGTCACGCACATCCATGCCCACTATGGTTTGCATGGTGTGGCCAAAGTGCTCTGCATAGCGCGCGTTGGCAAAACGACAGGCGCGTGTGTCGGCATCAAAATAAGCCAGCATAGCGGGCGCTGTATCGGCCACCAGTCGAAGAATGGCGTCCTCATCCCTCGGTTGCTGTGCTATCAACGTATCAGGCATGCGCCTCCCTTTTTTCTGGGAGTATTTATATAGGAATCAGGTCAGCCTCGACCATGACATGTCCATCACGATAAGGGATTCTGGGTTGCTTTATAGACAACTTGCAAAGACTATTGATGTATCAAAGCACTTGGTGATATAGAGGCTGTAGAACCTGAACATGTCCAAATCTGACGTCTCAACATATTCACAATGGCTGCAGCCGCACAATTTGCTGCGCCTGTCCGTGGTGGTGGCACTGCTCACCATTGTGCTCAAGACCCTGGCCTGGTGGCTGACCGGTTCGGTAGGCCTGCTGTCCGATGCGCTGGAGTCCTTTGTGAACCTGGCCGGAGCCATGTTTGCTCTGACCATGGTGACCGTGGCCAAGCGACCGGCGGATACCGAGCACCCTTATGGACATTACAAGGCAGAGTACTTCTCGGCCGGTTTCGAGGGCGTGCTGGTCATAGGCGCCAGCCTGGCGATTGCCTGGGCGGCGCTGTCGCGGCTGTGGAACCCGCAACCACTGGAGCAATTGAGCTGGGGCCTGATGCTGTCGCTGCTCAGCACCGTCTTCAACGGGCTGCTGGCCTGGGTCATGCTGCGCTCTTCACGCAAATACCGCTCCATGGCGCTGGAGGGCGATGCGCGGCATTTGCTGACCGATGTCTGGACTTCGGTGGGTGTGGTGGTCGGGCTGCTGGCCGCCGCCTTGACGGGCTGGCTGTGGGTGGATGCACTGGTGGCTCTGGCAGTGGCTGTGCATATCTGCGTGCAGGGGGTGCAACTGGTCTGGCAGTCCTCGCAAGGACTGATGGATCAGGCGCTGGACGCGCCGCAGCGTCTCAAGATTGACACTTTGCTGGACGGCTATGTCAAGAGCAACGAGGGGGTGAACTTTGACAATATCTCCAGCCGCCAGGCGGGGGAGCGCAGCTTTGTGGACTTTCACATGCATGTTCCCGGCCAGTGGAGCGTGCAGCGAGCGGCACAATTGCGCTCCGAGATTGAAGCCGCGCTGCTGCAGGCCATTCCAGGCCTGTATGCCCGCATCGAGCTGCTGCCCATGGGCATGAACACGGTCAGCGAAGTGGCCGATGGAGAGCAGGGCGGCGAAGCACAGGGTGCGGCCAAGGAAGGTTTGAGTACATGATGAGTGTGATTCAGCGCGTCAAGCAGGCGCGCGTGGAGGTCGACGGCCGTATTACGGGCCAGATCGACCAGGGCTTGCTGGCGCTGGTCTGTGCCGAGCGCGGCGATACCGAGGCCGAGGCCGACAAGCTGTTGGCCAAGATGCTCAAGCTGCGCATCTTCAGCGATGAGGCCGGCAAGATGAATAAAAGCCTGCAGGACATTGGCGGAGGACTGCTGGTGGTCAGCCAGTTCACGCTGGCGGCCGACACCAGAGGCGGCAATCGCCCCAGCTTTACCGCAGCCGCCGCGCCCGACGAAGGCCGACGCCTCTACGAATACTTTGTGGACCAGGCCAGGCTTGCCCACGCTCAGGTGCAGACCGGCGAGTTCGCCGCCGACATGCAGGTGCACCTGGTCAATGACGGACCCGTCACCATTCCCATGCGCATGGAGCCGCAGGCCTAGGCAGTTCCGGGCCTGCGAACCCATCCGTCACCACGATTCCACCAAGAGCTGTTCATGAAGCAATCCTGCAATTCCTCTTTGTCCCTCATAGCCGCCGGCCTGATTCTGGGTCTGGCAAGCGCCAGTCTGCCCATCCAGGCGCAGACCTTGAAGAAACCCGCGCTGGACGCACTGATCGCATCGTCCGCCCCGACCCCGCCCGAATCCTTCAAGGCCTTTGCGCAGCAGGCTGCCAGGGCCGAGCCGGGTGTGGCGCCAGCCGTGCAGCGATACACGCGCGGCCAGACGCTGTCGGATGGCGAGCTCGCGGATATCGCGCGATTGTTGGGTGTGTACAACCGTCTGACACAGGAGACAGCGGTGCTGGAAAGTCTGCAGCGCATGGTGGCGCTGCCCACGGTGCGCGATCCCAAGGTGCCCCCGCATGAGAGTCCGGCCATCCTGGACTTCGGCAAGCTCGTGGCATCCATGGCCACCGAGTTCGGGCTGCGCTTTCGCAATGTGGACAACCGCATTTTTGAAGTGACGCTGCCAGCCGATGCGGCGAGCCGCGCCAGCGAGGCCACCGAGTTCGGCATCCTGACCCATGCCGATGTGGTGCCGGTGGTGGCCGCCGAGTGGGTGCTGGACGGCAGGCAGATCAACCCTTTTCAGGTCACCCGTGTGGGCGATCGGCTTTATGGGCGCGGCACGATTGACGACAAGGGCTCGATAGCCACCGTGCTGTATGCGATGAAGGCGGTCAAGGACAGCGGTCTGCCGCTGTCGCGCAGCATTCGTCTGATGATAGAAACCACCGAGGAAACCGGCGGCGATGCCATGAAGTACTACCAGAGCAAGACCTCGCTGCCGCAGTACAACATCGTGCTGGACAGCAAGTACCCGGCCGTGGTCGCTGAAAAGGGCACGGGCGCGCTCAAGGCCTTGTTTACGGATGTCGCCGTGGATGCCGCCAGGCCTGCCATTACCGCCATGAGCGGCGCCGCCTCGGCCAACTCCATTGCGCAGACGGCCAGCGCTACCGTCTCCGCCACCGATGCGGCTGCGCTGGACCGGATTGCGCAGCGGCTGTCCAAGGACAAGGACGACTTTGTGCGCCAGCATGAGGCGCAGGGCAAGTTCACCATCGACGTGCAGCGCGCCGAGGGTCAGGTCACGGTCAAGGTCAGCGGCGTATCCGCTCACGGGTCGCGCCCTGAGGAAGGGGTCAATCCCGTGCCGCGCCTGGCGCTGTTCCTGCAGCAGAGCCTGATGCCCGAGCAGGGCGCGGCGCTGCTGCAGCCCAATCAATACAGCCAGGCCCTGCGCTATATCAATGGTGTGTTTGGTCTCGACTACTTCGGCAAGCAGCTGGGTATTGCCTATGCCGATGATTTCATGGGGCCGCTCACGTTGTCGCCCAATCTCATCAAGTCGGCGGACGGTAAGCTGGAGGTGACGGCCAATGCGCGCATGCCGCGGGGCAAGACGCCGGAGCAGCTGCGCGCCGAGGTGGAGCAGGGCATTGCCCGCTGGAGTGAGGCGGCCAAGGTGCCGGTCAGCGTGCAGTACACCCAGGGCAACTGGATGGCTCGCGACCCCAAGGGCGCATGGCTGAGCACCCTGCTCAATATCTTTGGCGACACCACGGGACTGGACGCCAGGCCCGTGCCGACCGCAGGCAGCACCACGGCCAAGCTCATGCCCAACGCCATCAACTTCGGCCCGGCCATGCCCGGCAAGAAGTACACGGCCCACAATGCGCTGGAGTACCAGGAGCTGCCGGATCTGCGCACGGACATGCAGATGTTCACCGAGATGCTGGTGCGCATCGGCAATCTGAAGCAGATGCAGTGATGCGCTGAAGGCAAGGCGCAGCCCCGATGGCGGGGCTGGCGCTGCTTACTGCATCACGTTCATGACCGCCAGGGTCATGGTTTCCACGCCGGTCTTGAACGTGGGTTCTGGCTCGGGGGCGAAGAAGGGTGAGTGATTGAAGGGCAGCGGCTTGCCACCGGGCTGACTGGCCTCGGCCACCTTCTTGGGGTCGTACACGCCCAGGGTGTAGAACATGGATGGAACGCCCTGATTGATGAAGTCCGAGAAATCTTCGCTGGCCGTGATGGGTGAGATGGGGATCACATTGCGGTCGCCGAGTGCGGCCTTGAACAGCTTGACCGTGCGGTCTACCAGTGCCGCGTCATTGACCACTGCATCCGAGCCCTTGGTCAGTTTGATCTCGGGGGCAGGAGCGCCCGACATGGCGGCTTCGGCCTTGGCCGTGCGCTCAATGCCTTCGTGCATTCTGGTGCGCACCTCGCTCTTGTAGCTGCGGATTGTTCCGAGCAGCCGCGCCTGGTCGGGAATGATATTGCCCGCGCTGCCCGAGTTGAAGGCGCCCACGGTGACCACGCCGAACTCCATGGGATCTTTCTCGCGGCTGATCACGCCTTGCACATCCACCACGAAGCGCGAGGCCATGAGCACGGGGTCTATGCCTTTGTCGGGCATGGAGCCATGGCTGCCACGGCCGTGAAACGTGATGTCCAGCGAGTCCGAATTGGAGGTCGCCGGCCCGGCCACATAGCCGACCATGCCGTAGGGCATGGAGCCGGTATGCAGAGCAAAAGCGTAGTCGGGTTTGCCGAATTTCTTGAACAGACCGTCGGCCAGCATGGCCTTGGCTCCGGTCACGGTTTCCTCGGAGGGCTGGGCCACGAACATCAGCGTGCCCTTCCATTGCTTCTTCAGGCCCAGCAGTGCCTGGGCCGTGCCCAGCCAGCTGGTCATGTGCATATCGTGGCCGCAGCTATGGGCGACAAAGCTCTCCTTGCCGTTGTACTGGGCCTTGGCCTTGCTCGCATAGGGCAGGCCGGTTTTTTCCTCCATGGGCAGGGCGTCCAGCTCGGTGCGTACCATGACGGTGGGGCCCGCGCCATTGCGGTAGATGGCGACCAGGCCGGTCTTGCCAATGCCCTCGGTGACTTCAAAGCCCAGCTTGCGCATCTCGGCAGCCAGCTTGGCGGCGGTGCGTGTTTCCTGAAAACCCAGCTCGGGGTTGGCATGCAGGTCTTCGTAGATGCCGCGCAACTGCGGATACATCTGGGCGATCAGCTGCTGCAGCTGGGGTTTGAGCGGCTGGGGATCCAGCTCTGCTGCCTGGGTCGAGCCCAGGGTGAAGGCCAGCGTGGCGACGGCGCAGAACTTGCGGGTAAGGCTAGGGTGCATGTGAGGGTCTGTGGTTGGCTTCAAACAGAGGCGGCCATTGAAGACCGCGCTTTCAGACTAGGAGCATGGCCGGCTCGAATTGAAGAGGGGCAACCCGCAAACGACACCGTGAATAGCGATGGCTCAAGGCTTTTGCGGCGCAGGCCCGGGATAATCCGCTCCCATGAATACCTCCACCAGCGCCGCCCAGGCCTCTGATTCCACCGCTTTCTCGGCGCTGCCCCTGTCCCCCGAAATGCTGGCCAACCTCCAGCAGCTCGGCTATGCGCAGATGACGCCCATCCAGGCCGCCAGCCTGCCGTTGACCCTGCAGGGCAAGGACCTGATCGCCCAGGCCAGCACCGGCAGCGGCAAGACGGCTGCCTTCGGCCTGCCCATGGTGGACCGCCTGAACCCGCGCTGGTTTGCCGTCCAGGCCCTGGTGCTGTGCCCCACGCGCGAACTGGCCGACCAGGTCGCCACCGAAATCCGCCGCCTGGCGCGTGCGCAGGACAACATCAAGGTCGTCACCGTCTATGGCGGCGTGCCCTCGCGCAACCAGATCGCTTCGCTGGAAAACGGCGCGCACATCGTCGTCGGTACACCCGGGCGCGTGATGGATCTTATGGAGCGCGGCAAGCTCGACATCGGCAACCTCAAGACCCTGGTGCTGGACGAGGCCGATCGCATGCTGGACATGGGCTTTCTCGGCGACATCGAAACCGTGGTGCGCCAATGCCCGGCGGATCGTCAGACCTTGCTGTTCTCGGCGACCTACCCCGAAGGCATTGCCTCGCTGGCCAGCCGCTTCATGCGCGATCCTCAGACCGTCAAGGTCGCGACCCAGCACAGCGCCGGCAAGATCGCACAGCGCTGGTACGAGGTTGGCGCTCGTGACAAGGTGGACACCGTTGCCAAGCTGCTGGCGCACTTCCGCCCCGAGTCGAGCATTGCCTTTTGCAATACCAAGCAGCAATGCCGCGATGTGGTGAGCGAGCTGCAGGCCCAGGGCTTCAGCGCTCTGGCCCTGTTCGGCGAGCTGGAGCAGCGCGAGCGCGACGAGGTGCTGGTGCAGTTTGCCAACAAGAGCTGCAGCGTGCTGGTCGCTACCGATGTGGCGGCGCGTGGCCTGGACATCGCCGACCTGTCTGCAGTCATCAATGTAGATGTCACGCCCGACCCCGAGGTCCATATCCACCGTATCGGCCGCACGGGCCGTGGCGATGCCGAAGGCCTGGCGCTGAATCTGGTCAGCATGGACGAGATGGGCAGCGTGGGAAAGATCGAGCAGCTGCAAGGCCGTGCTTCGCAATTCTTCCCCGTTGACGAACTCACGCCTGCCGCCGGTGGCGAGCTGCTGCCACCCATGATGACCATCCAGATCATTGGCGGGCGCAAGGAAAAGATCCGCGCCGGCGACGTGATGGGCGCCATGTGCGCGGACTTCGGCTACAGCCGCGAGCAGATCGGCAAGATCAGCGTCAACGACTTTTCCACCTATGTGGCCGTGGATCGCAAGATTGCCTCGGCGGCCTGCGCCAGGCTCAATGCAGGCAAGGTCAAGGGCAAGACCGTCAAGGCGCGGCTGCTCTAAGCACGTCAACACGTTCTAAGCACCGTCCATCAAATTGATCTCCAGCGCTTTCCCACAAAGCGCGGGATGCTCACAAAAAAGCCTTCTCGGTCACGAGAAGGCTTTTTGCTTTGGACGCCGCTTCAGCCTTTGGCGAAGAACAGCCCTGCCATCACGAGTCCCGTGGCCACAATGCCCCAGCGCAGGACATGGGGCGCAATCTTGCGCGCCACGCGCGCTCCCAGATAGCCGCCCAGGGTGGCGGCCGCCATCATGACCAGGGCCAGCTTCCACTCCACAATGCCGCCCACGGCGTAGATCACCACGGCAATCGCCGTCAGCAGGGCCGAGACCAGGTTCTTCATGCCGTTCATGGCGTTGAGCGAGGTCTGGCCCAGCAGGCCGAACAAGGCCAGCAGCAAAATGCCCAGGCCGCCGTTGAAGTAGCCGCCATAGATGGCCACGATCAGCATGCCTGCAGCGGCCTTGGCCATCGATGGGGTGGCATGAGCGGAATTCTTGCCCGCAGCCCAGGCGCGCAGCTGCGGGCCGAAGGCGAACATGGCGGTGGCGGCCAGCAGCAGCCAGGGCACGACCTTGCGGAAGGTGGCGTCGGGCGTGAACAGCAGCAGCGCCGCACCGGCGGAGCCGCCGATCAGGGACAGAGCCACCACCTGCTTCATGGACAGTCCAGGCGGGGATTGCATATCGTCCTTGAAACCCCAGGCGCCCGCCATATAGCCTGGCAGCAGGGCCACGGTTCCCGTGGCATTGGCAATCACGGGTGGCACGCCGGTGAAGACCAGTGCGGGAAGGGTCAGAAAGCTGCCGCCACCGGCGACGGCGTTGAGCGCGCCGGCCGTGAAAGCGGCGGCCAGCAAAAGGGCGAGGTGGCCCAGGTTCTCCATGTTCTTGTCTCCTGATTTTCTCTATCGGCATTGCGCCTTGTGGTTGGGGTCGATCTTAGGCGCTGGCTCGCGTCACCTCTTTTCTTTTTCTTGCGTAGTTAATTATTTTTGGAAATAAAAGAATGTGAAAACAGTATTTTGAGGAATAAGTGATTGTTTTGACAATCAACTCCTTAGTTAAGGAGTTTTGCCGTGAATCTGCCCCGTTTCTTCTCCCGCACCGCCTGGGCCATGCTGGCTGCAAGCTGTGTATCGGGCGCAGCCATGGCCCAGCAGCCGGAGTTTCCGGCGCGCTCCGTCAAGCTGGTGGTGGCCAACGGTCCGGGCAGCGCTCCGGATCTGCTGGCCCGTCAGGTGGGCAATCTGGTGGGCAGGGACTGGAAGCAGGCCATCGTGGTGGAAAACAAGGGCGCGGCCGGCGGTGTCTCGGCCGTGGATGCCGTGGTCAAGGCCCAGCCCGACGGCTACACCCTGCTGGTGGGCGGCGACAGCGCCATCACCATCATGCCCAATGTGCAGCGCAATCTTCCCTATGACGTCAAGAACGATCTGGTGCCGGTGACCAAGCTGGGCCAGTCCGACTTTGTGCTGGTGGCCAATCCCAGGAAGGGCTTCAAGACCTTGCAGGACTTTGTGGCTTATGCCAAGACCCACCCGGGCAAGATCAACTACGCCTCCTCGGGCACGGGCGGCGCCCAGCATCTGGCCATGGAGCAGTTCAAGCAGCGCGCAGGCTTTTTCGCCACGCATATTCCCTATCGCGGCGGTCCTCAGGGCCTGCAGGATGTGCTGGCCGGCCAGGTCGATGTGATGCTGATTGCGATTGCTCCGGCGCTTACCCAGATCCAGAGCGGCAAGCTCACGGCGCTGGCCGTGTCCGGCCTGCAGCGCCATGCACTGCTGCCCCAGGTGCAGACCCTGGCCGAGAGTTACAAGGGCTTTGAGGCCGGTGCCTGGTTCGGTTTGTTCGCACCCAAGGGCACGCCCGCTGCCGTGGTTCAGGCCATTGCCCAGGACACGGACAAGGCGCTCAGGGACCCCGAGCTGCGCAAGAGTCTGCTGCAGCAGGGCATCACCCCCGTGGTTGAGGGCCAACAAGTGTTTGCCAAACAGATCAGGACCGAAGATGTGCGCGTTGCCCAACTGGTGCGCAGCATTGGCCTGAGCGTCGAGTAAACGGCTTTACGCACCAGCAGAAAAAGCGGCCGAGGGCCGCTTTTTCTTTGCTCTAGAGGACTGGGTCAGAAGCTGTAACGCAGGCCGATGGAGATTTCGCTGGCCGTCAGCTTGGCACGCATCTGCTCGTCTTGCAGGCCGCGGACGTTGGCGAAGTTGTTGGCACCGCTCTTGGCCTTGCCCATGTCGACATAGCGCCAGCCCAGATCGATGCTGAGCTTCTGGACGGGCGAATAGCTGACGCCAAAACCCACGGAATACGCCAGATTGTTCTGGGTGTCGCTGATGTACTGACGGCCCGGATTGCCCTGCCAGCCGCTGGACTCCAGACGTGCCAGGCCCAGGCCGGCCATTCCGTACAGCGAGAACTGGGAGTTCAGGGGGAAATCCTTGTATGCATTGACCATCAGGCGCTGCGAGCGGATCTGGTGGTGGTTGAAGCTGGTGGGGAAGCGGGTAGAGCCGCTGGTGAACTCGTTGTTCTTGGGCAGGGTGTACTCAGCTTCCACGCGCCAGTTCGACGGGAGCTGATAACCAAGGGCCAGAGAGCCACCTGTGGCGGTATTCGACTCGTCGCCAGGCACGAACTGGCCCAGGCCGGGGCGGGCGCTGGAGTCCATGTCGTGGGCCTGGTAGCGTGCGGAATTGATCCGCAGGGCGCCGTAGTAGCTATCGTCGGCAAAAGCGCTGCCTGCGGCAGCCAGGATCAGCAGGGGGGCAAGGCGTTGAAATTTCACGAAAAATCCTAGATCCGATTACTTCAGCAGGTCCTGCACCTTGGCCAGGGCGGCCTGTGCGCATTGGTCGTCTAGATGACCGCCGGGCGCACCGGCCACGCCCACGGCACCGATCACCTCATTGCCCACCTTCACGGGCACGCCGCCGCCCAGCAGCAGGAAGCCGGGGATGTCCTTGAGGTTGGCTGCGCCGGCGTTCTTCTGGGAGTTTTCCATGATGGCAAGCGTTGGCGCCTTGGCCGATGCCGAGGTGAAGGCCTTTTCGCGGCTGGCTGCCACGGTGTGTGGGCCGGCGTTGTCGGCACGCTGCACGGCGCGCACGCCGCCGGCGCGATCGACCACGGTGGCGGTCACGGCATAGCTGCTGGCGGCGCAGGCCGAGACGGACTGGGTGGCGATCTGGTTGGCCAGCTCCAGCGACATATTCTTTTCCGTGCGCACGGCCTGGGCGTTGGCGGTGCCGGCGGTCAGCATGGCCAGAGTCAGGGCGGCAAGTGTCAGAGTGTGTTTCATACGTTTTTCCGGGGGATGGGTATGAACGCAACTGTAGAAAAACGCCACTCGGGCGTCCATGCGGCAGGCTACGCGCCTACCTCCGTAGAACTACGGAGCGGCGTCCTCGACCAGGGCCGCGTAGCGCCGGATGAGCATGGCCAGCGAGTCGGTCTCCAGCTTGGCGAAGAGGTTGGCGCGGTGGGTCTCCACCGTGCGCGGCGAGAGCGACAGCGCGCGGCCGATCTCCTTGTTGGTGAGCCCCTCCACGATCAGGCCCAGCACCTCGCATTCGCGGCTCGAGAGCTGTGCATAACGCTCGCGAGCCTGCCGGTCGGCCTGGTGGCGCTCGCGCGAGCGCACATGCTGGCGCACGGAGGCCTGCAGCGCCTCGATGAGCAGCTCGTCATCGACCGGCTTCTCAAGGAATTCCGCAGCCCCGGCCTTGAAGGCGCGGCGGCACATCTCCACGGTTCCATGGCCCGTGAGCATGATCACAGGCTGATCCACCCCTTGCGCCACCAGCCTGTCCAGCACCGCCAGCCCGCTGGTGCCGGGCATGCGCACGTCGAGCACGATGGCGCCCACGTCGCTGCGGTCGAACTCGGCGAGAAAGACATGCGGGTCGGACCAGGTTTGGACGCGCAGGCCTACCGTGCCTATGAGCAGTGCCAGGCTGTCGCGCACGGCGGCATCGTCGTCCACAAGGTGAATCAGGGGCGAGAGGGAAGAGGTCATGTCGCGTTCAAGGCAGGTGTGCCAGCGGGAGCTGCAGATGGAATTCGGCCCCAGGCCCGTCGGCAGGCGAAGGAGAGGGGGGCGCCAAAGTGAGCTCGCCTCCCATCGCCTGCGCCAGGCTTTCCGACAGCGACAGGCCCAATCCCAGGCCGCCGGAGCGTGTGGTGTAGAACGGGGTGAACAGGCGCGCTCGCGCCTCGGGCGCCACGCCGGGGCCGGTGTCGCGCACGCTCAGCAGGACTCGCGCGCCCTGGGGGCTAAGCGTGAGGCGCAAGCGGCGCTGGCCGGGCTCGGTCTGCTCCATGGCCTGCAGCGCGTTCATCACCAAGTTGTGGATGATCTGCTGCAAGGCCACAGGCTCGGCGCGCACGGCCGGCAGGTCTGCGGGAGCATCCACCTGCACGGCAATGCTGCGGCGGCGCAGCTCGGGCTCCAGCAGGTGCAGTGCATCATGCACGGCGGTGGACAGGGGCAGAGCCTGGACCTGGCCCGACAGATCGGGCCGCTCGACCACGCGGCGCAGGCGCCCCACGACGGCACTGGCGCGCCTTGCCTGGGCCACGGCCTGACTCATGGCATGGCGCGCCATGTCCAGATCTGGCTCCTCATCGCCCAGCAGGCGCTGTGCCGCCTGGGTATTGGCCAGCAGCGCGGTCAGCGGCTGGTTGAGTTCATGCGCCATACCCGCGGCCAGTTCGCCGAGCTGGTTGAGACGGGCGACCTGGCCCAGACGCAGCAGCTCTTCTGCCCGGCGTGCGGCCACGCGCTGGCGCAGCAGGGTGCGCAGTGCGGCCAGTGCTGCAGCGCTGGCCGCCACCCAGGCCAGCATGGTGGCCCAGGGCAGCTCGCTCCAGCCCACGTCGCGCTCCAGCACCACATCGAAGGGCTGGCTCTGCGAGGCAAGCAGCTTGTGAAAGTCGTAATTCCAGCCATGCTCCAGACGCCGCCCGGCCTGCACGGTAAAGGCTTGGCCCTGATACTTAAGCCGCACGCGCACTGGACTGGTCTGGGCATCCATGGGCCACTCGTCCCAGGGAATGGTGGCATGCAGATCCAGCAGCAGGGCGTGGTCGGCGGCTGGGCCGGCAAGCGCCAGCCATACCCGGCCTTTGGGCAGGTCGGCCCAGGCCAGTTCGGCATGGCCGTTTTGCAGCGAGCGGGCCTCTGCCATATCCAGCGCGGCACCCAGGTCATGAGGCCAGTCAGCCGGCCAGCTGCTGTCCGGCAGGCGGCGCAGTACTTCGATGATCTGCGGATAGGCGGCTGGCAGGCGCGGCAGCGGCAAGGCCGCCTTGGCACTGCGGCCTTCCGCAGGTGGCTGTAGCAGGGGCAGCATGGCCATCACCGCATCGTGTTGCACGGCACGCTGGCTCAGCAGCCGATGCACGATGCGTGCATCCGTCACGAATGCATCCTCCAGGGCCAGCAACCGCGCATGCATGAGCCAGCCTGCGCCCGCAATGGCCACCAGGGCCCAGGCTAGCAGCCAGGCCAGGGGGCGGCGCCAGTGGGGGATGATCATGATGGCCGGTGTTGTCGCGGATTATTTGGCGTAAGGGTCTTCGTAACCCATCTCCTTCATGATGTCGGTCTCGTAAGCCTCCATCTCTTCGGCGTCTTCCTCGCTGGTCTCGTGGTCCCAGCCCTGGGCATGCAGCGTGCCATGCACCAGCAGGTGGGCGTAATGCTCTTCCAGGCTCTTGTTCTGCTCCTGGGCCTCGCGCTCCACCACGGGGGCGCAGAGCACCAGATCGGCCATCACGGTCGGCTCCTGCTGATAGTCGAAGGTCAGCACATTGGTCGCGTAGTCCTTTTTGCGGTACTCGCGATTGAGCTTGCGGCCTTCCTCTGTATCCACGATGCGCACCGTGATCTCGGCATCCACGGCCAGCGCATGGCGGATCCAGCGCGTGACGCGGCTGCGGCTCAGCAGTTCGCGATGGGCGGCGGCCTCGGCGCTGGGGCCGAATTGCAGCGATAGTTGCAGTTGATTTAAGGTCATTTTGGCTTTTAGCCCTTATGAGGTAAGCGCTAGTAGCTATTGATTTTGATTAAAGTTCGTCTGCCGTTGGCAGCGGGCGGGCCGAACGGGGGCTGCTGCGGTGCTTGGGCGCCGAAGTGCCTTCGGACACGCGGCCGCGTGCGTCATAGGCGTCCACAATGCGGGCCACCAGCGGGTGGCGCACCACGTCGGCGCTGGTGAAGTGGTTGATGGAGATGCCCTTGACGCGTTTGAGGACGCGCTCGGCATCGACAAGTCCGCTGGGTGCTCCCTTGGGCAGGTCGACCTGGCTCACGTCGCCTGTGACCACGGCCTTGGCGCCAAAGCCGATGCGGGTCAGAAACATCTTCATCTGCTCGGGCGTGGTGTTCTGCGCCTCGTCCAGGATCACGAAGGCGTTGTTCAGCGTGCGTCCGCGCATGAAGGCCAGCGGCGCGATCTCCAGCGCATTGCGCTCGAAGGCCTTCTGCACTTTCTCGTAACCCATCAGATCGTAGAGCGCGTCGTACAGCGGGCGCAGATAGGGGTCCACCTTCTGCGTCAGGTCGCCGGGCAGAAAGCCCAGGCGTTCGCCGGCTTCCACGGCGGGCCGGGTCAGCACGATGCGCTGCACGGCGCTGCGCTCCAGCGCGTCCACGGCGCAGGCCACGGCCAGATAGGTCTTGCCCGTGCCGGCCGGGCCGATGCCGAAGCTGATGTCGTGATTGGCGATGTTTTCCAGATACAGCGCTTGGTTGGGCGTGCGGGCGCGCAGATCGGCACGGCGCGTAGTCAATTGCGGAGCCGTCAGGTCGGCCTCCAGCATCTCGACATCGCCGGCCAGCATGAGCTGCAGCGTATCTTCTGCAATCACGTAGTCGGCGATCTCATAGAGAGCCTGAAGCAGCTCCAGCGCCTCATTGGCCTTGGCCTTGGGGCCGTCGATCTTGAACTGCTCGTGGCGGTGAGCGATCTTGACGCCCAGCGCGATTTCGATGGTGCGCAGATGCGCATCTGCCGGGCCGCAGAGATGGGTCAGGCGCGTATTGTTATGGGGTGTGAAGGTATGGCGCAGGATCACGCGGATAATTTCTCAAAAGAATCGCCGCACGGTGCGGCAAAGGATTTCAATGATAGGCAAATTGACTGGAACGCTGCTGGAAAAAAACCCGCCCGAAGTCCTGGTGGACTGTGCCGGTGTGGGCTATGAGGTGCAGGTGCCCATGAGCACCTTCTACAACTTGCCTGCCAATGGTGCCAAGGTAGCCTTGCTGACCCATTTCGTGGTGCGGGAAGACGCCCAGCTGCTGTTCGGCTTCGCAACGGCCCGCGAGCGCCAGACCTTCCGCGAACTCATCAAGATCACCGGCATAGGACCGCGCATGGCACTGGCCGTGCTCAGCGGCATGAGCATCGATGATCTCGCGGACGCGGTATCGCAGCAGCAAGCAGGGCGATTGGTCAAGGTGCCCGGCATCGGCAAGAAGACCGCCGAGCGGCTGCTGCTGGAGCTCAAGGGCAAGATCGGCGCGGATACCGGTGCGCAGTCGCTGTTTGCCAATAACAACGACCAGAACGATATTCTGCAGGCACTGATGGCGCTGGGCTACTCGGACAAGGAGGCCTCGGCCGCCCTCAAGAAACTCCCACCCGATGTAGGGGTGAGCGAGGGCATTAAGCTCGCGCTCAAGGCTTTGACCAAATAGCTTCGCTGGCCCTGTGCCAGTCTGATCGTGAACTGCAGGAGAACACGATATGCATTGGTGGATACAGGGCAGGCGCATTCCCTCTCTATGCGCAAGCCTGATGCTGGTGGTGCTGACCGCTTGCGGCGGCGGAGGGGGCGGAGGCAGTGTTCCGGACCCAGGCCCTGGCGGCGCAGGTGTCGGTAACGGCGGCGGCAATGGTGTGGGCGTCGCAGAGACCAGTCCTCCGCCGGGTCCGCCCACGGCCTATGTGCTGGATTCGCTGATAGTGCCTGCCGCCCAGACTGCGGCTTCGGCCAGAGGCGTGGCCGTGGCATCCGTGGCCGTGCGACCCAAGGCCGTCGATTTGGCATTGCCGCAGTGGAACGACGCGCCTTTGCCGGTCATGCCCATGCCTGGTGTGCCCATGCAGATCGGGGCGCCGCGGGCGCTGTCTTCGCTGCAGTCCGCAGGCGACATGGCACGTACGTTGCGATGGGCCGGGGCACCGGACGGCGGACAGGTGGCGGCGATCAGCATCACATCGACCGGCGCCCATGGCCTGCGGCTGGGGCTGGTGGTCGATGCCATGCCCGATGCCGCCGAGCTCAGGCTGTACCGCAAGGATCGCAGCAAGACCGGGTTCGAGACCACGGGCAAGGCCATCAACGAGGCCATTGCGCGCAACCGTCGCGCCGACGGCGACACCCGGGCGGCTGGCATCTGGTGGACCCCCGACCTGGGCGCCGATGAGGTCACGCTGGAGATCGCACTGCCTGCGGGGCTGTCGACATCGCAGCTGCGCATTGCCATACCCACGCTCACCCATGCCTATGTCAACCTGGCTTTGCCCGTGGAGCTGGAGCTGCGCGATAGCCTTGTGCCCAGAAATGTGGGCGATGCCGCGGGTTGCGAGCTCGATGCCAGCTGCGCCGATCAGTACGCGGTCGAGCGCAATGCCGTGGCGCGCATGACCTATGTGGGCCCCGACAACCGCTACTACTACTGCACGGGCTCCCTGCTGAACAATACCAAGCGGGACTACACGCCGTATTTTCTATCGGCCAGTCACTGCATCTCGACGCAGGCAGCCGCCACTTCGCTGCGCACGGACTGGTTTTTCCGTTCGGCAAGCTGCAATAGCTTCGAGCCGAATGCAAGCACCTTGGCGCTGCAGCGCGGTGCCACGCTGCTGTATTCGACCGCTGTGACCGATGCCACGCTGATGCGACTCAATGAGGTGCCACCTGCCGGTGCGACGCTGGCCGGCTGGGATGCGAGAGGAACGGCGGTGACGGGGACGGCCATCTACGGACTGCATCACCCGCAGGGCGACTTGCTCAAATACAGCGAAGGCCAAGTGCAGAGCTACAGAAACTGCAGCCTGGGCGCCGGCAGCATCACCTGCAGCCCGGGCAATGCCCAGAGCGATTTTGTGAACGTCGGCTGGAGCAAGGGCGTGACCGAAGGCGGCAGCAGTGGCTCGGCCATGTTTGCGGGCGGACGCGTCGTGGGCACGTTGTCCGGCGGTAGCAGCTCGTGTACGGTCAGCGGGGGCTCCGACGTCTACAGCCGCTTCGACCGGACCTTCAGCAGCCAGATCGGAAACTGGTTGGCGCAGTGACCGAGGGCCGGGCAGGGCCTATTTCCCCTGCAACTGCCTGACGGCCGCCTTGGTCTGCTCCACATGGGCCAGCGGGTCGCTGCTGACAAGGGCGAACTTCACCTTGCCGTCCTGGCCCACCACATAGGAGATGCGGTCGGCCCTGGCAGGGTTGGCGGCAGCACCCGCGTCATAGGCCTTGATGGTGACGGCCCGAGGGTCCGATGCCACGGCGAACTGGTCGCGGCAGGCCTCGGTGGAAAAGCGCTTGAGGGTGTCGATATCGTCATGTGACATGCCCACCACCGTGGCTTTCATGGCCGCGAACTGGGGCGTGGCTTCGGCAAAGGCATGGGCTTCCAGCGTGCAGCCCTGGGTGAAGGCCTTGGGGAAGAAATACAGCACCACCGGCCCTTTCTTGAGCGCCTCGGCCATATCGAAGTCAAAGGCCTTGCCGGCAACGGCTGCGGGCGTCTTGAAGCCAGGTGCTGCATCGCCGGCCTTGAGCGCAGCCTGGGCAGCGACGGACAGGCAAAGCAGGGCGGCCGTACAGGCCAGGGTGTGAATACGCATGAAAAAGCTCCTCGGATCTTTGCCGTCATTGTGCGCAAAGCCAGGGGCCGGCCGTCAATGTGGGGCACTGCAACTGTGGGATTTTGTTTTCCCCTGTATTTTTAATCAGTGTCCCTGTCATGCTTGGGGCACAATTGCCGCCATGACGATTCATGTGGACGAATTTGCGGCCAGCCCCGCACCTGCACGCAAGGCCAGAAGCGCGGCCGCCGACCCCGAGGCGGCTGCGCCGCGCATGGTCTCGGCCGGGCATTCGTCCCAGGGCGAAGAGGCGCTGGAGCGTGCCCTGCGCCCCAAGCAGCTCGACGAATATGTGGGCCAGGCCAAGGCGCGAGAGCAGCTCGAGATCTTCATCGGCGCTGCCAAGAAGCGCAGCGAGGCGCTCGATCATGTGCTGCTGTTCGGCCCGCCGGGCCTGGGCAAGACCACGCTGTCCCACATCATCGCTGCCGAGTTGGGCGTGAACCTGCGCCAGACCAGCGGCCCGGTGCTGGAAAAACCCAAGGATCTGGCGGCACTGCTCACCAATCTCGAGCCCAACGATGTGCTGTTCATCGACGAGATTCACCGCCTGAGCCCGGTGGTCGAGGAAATCCTCTACCCGGCGCTGGAGGACTATCAGATAGACATCATGATCGGCGAAGGTCCGGCTGCACGCTCCATCAAGCTCGATCTCCAGCCATTCACGCTGGTGGGCGCGACCACGCGCGCCGGCATGCTCACCAACCCGCTGCGCGATCGCTTCGGCATCGTGGCACGGCTGGAGTTCTATACCTCGGAGGAGCTCTCGCGCATCGTCAGGCGCAGCGCCGGACTGCTCAATGCGCCGATTGACGCGGAAGGCTGCTTCGAGATCGCGCGTCGCTCGCGCGGCACGCCGCGCATTGCCAACCGTCTGCTGCGCCGCGTGCGCGACTATGCCGATGTCAAGGGCGACGGCCGCATCACGCGCGAGATTGCCGACAGGGCGCTGGCCATGCTCGATGTGGACCCCCAGGGCTTTGACATCATGGACCGCAAGCTGC
This sequence comes from Comamonas sp. wu1-DMT, assembly GCF_040187805.1. NCBI lineage: Bacteria > Pseudomonadati > Pseudomonadota > Betaproteobacteria > Burkholderiales > Comamonadaceae > Comamonas > Comamonas sp. wu1-DMT. The sequence continues at coordinate 63,184 of NZ_JBANEM010000003.1, read as the reverse complement.
TCGAAGCCGTGGTGCATCGTTTCGACGGCGGCCCGGTAGGTCTGGACAATATCGCCGCCAGCATTGGCGAGGAGTCGGGCACCATCGAGGACGTGATCGAGCCCTATCTGATCCAGCAGGGCTTTTTGCAGCGCACGCCGCGCGGGCGCATGGCGACCCAGGCGGCGTACCGCCATCTCGGATTGCCGGTGCCGGGCGACGACGCTTCCTGAGCGTCGCAGGCCTGTTGTCTCATTCCTCCGTGCCGGCGTTCCAGAAGGCCTGGAGCACGCCGGGCAGGGCCTCGATGGCGGCTATCACGCTGTCCAGCTCGTCGGAGTCCACCGAGGTGGCGTAGAGCATGGCCTCGATCTCGGTGTCCTGCGGGCCGAAGGCATGGGTTTCCACGCCGCGCACGGGGTAGCTGGCGTTCTCCAGCAACTCCAGCATCTGCTCGCGCACATCGCCCTGAGCCCCCCGGTGGCAGATGGCATAGACGTAGTAGGTCGATTCCGTCGATTCGTCATTCACCGGGCGGCGGTTGATGCGGTTGACCACGGGACGCAGCAAGGTGTTGCTGGCCAGCACGAACAGCGTGGCCAGGCCGGCCTCGGCCACCAGGCTGGCGCCCGCGCAGGCGCCCACGGCGGCGGAGCCCCAGAGCGTGGCCGCCGTGTTCAGCCCGGTGATGTTGGCCCCTTCCTTCATGATGGCGCCCGCACCCAGGAAGCCCACGCCGGAGACCACGTAGGCCACCACGCGCGTGGCGCCCTCGGCTCCGCCCAGGCGCACGGCCAGGTCAACGAAGACGGCCGCGCCCACGGCAACCAGGGTGTTGGTGCGCAGCCCCGCCGTGCGCTGGCGCACCTGGCGCTCCAGGCCGATGAGGGCGCCGAACACGAAGGCCGTGGTCAGGCTGACGAAGGTGTCCAGCATGGCGCCGGGGTTGAAGTTCTGGAGGGCCTGCATGGGGTTCCGGGCTTTCCTGGTGAATGTGTTGAAGGGGGCATCACTGCCAGCCGTAGCGGCGGATGTAGACGCGCTTGAGCAGCGTGGCCAGGCAAGCGTATCCCAGCAATATGGCAATCATCCACGGAAAGTAGGTCGGCGGCAGCGCCTCCAGCTTGAAGTAGCCGGCCAGCGGCCCCATCGGCAGGAAGATGCCGGCCGCCATCACGGCCGCCGTGGCCAGCAGCAGCGGCCAGGACGGGCGGCTTTGCAGGAAGGGGATCCTGGGCGTGCGGATCATGTGCACGATCAGCGTCTGCGTGAGCAGCCCGATGACGAACCAGCCCGACTGGAACAGCGTCTGCTGCTCGGGCGTGTTGGCCGCGAAGACAAACCACATCAGCGCGAAGGTCAGGATGTCGAACAGCGAGCTGATGGGCCCGAAGAAGAGCATGAAGCGACCCAGGTCCTGAGGGTTCCAGCGCAGCGGCTGGCGCACCAGCTCGTCGTCCACGTTGTCGAAGGGGATGGCGATCTGCGAGAGGTCGTACAGCAGGTTCTGCACCAGCAGGTGCAGCGGCAGCATGGGCAGGAAGGGGATGAAGGCCGAGGCCACCATCACCGAGAACACGTTGCCGAAGTTGGAGCTGGCCGTCATGCGGATGTATTTCAGCATGTTGCTGAAGGTGCGCCGGCCCTCGATCACGCCCTGTTCCAGCACCATCAGGCTTTTCTCCAGCAGGATGATGTCGGCGGCTTCCTTGGCGATGTCCACGGCGCTGTCCACGCTGATGCCGATGTCGGCCGCACGCAGGGCCGGGGCGTCGTTGATGCCGTCACCCATGAAGCCCGTGATGTGGCCGTTGGCGCGCAGCGCGTGCACGACGCGCTCCTTGTGCAGCGGCGTGAGCTTGGCGAACAGCTGGAACTGCTCCACTGTCTGGCGCAGCTTCTCGTCGCTCATGTGCTCGATCTGTGTGCCCAGGATGATGTGGTCTGCGGGCAGGCCCACATCGCGGCAGACCTTGGCGGCCACCAGCTCGTTGTCGCCGGTCAGCAGTTTGACGGCAACGCCGTGCGCGGCCAGGGCGGCCAGCGCCTCGGCCGTGGTTTCCTTCGGTGGGTCCAGGAAGGCGATGTAGCCGATCAGGGTCAGCTCCGACTCGTCGGCCACGCCGTAGTCGCTCTTCTGCGGTGGCACTTCTTTCATGGCCACGGCGACCACGCGCAGGCCCTCTCGGTTGAGCTCGCGCGTCACGCGGCGCACGCGGGCCAACTGCTCCTCGTCCAGCGGACGTGTGCTGTCGCCCTCGCGCAGGTGGGTGCAGGCGCCCAGGATTTCCTCGACCGCGCCCTTGCAGATCAGCTCGTGGTGGTGGTTGCGCTCGGCCACCACCACGGACATGCGGCGGCGTTCGAAGTCGAAGGGGATTTCGTCCACCTTGCGGTAGTCCTCGGCCACGCGCATCTGGGTGTGCAGTTCCACATGCTCGAGCACGGCCCGGTCCAGCAGGTTCTTCAGGCCGGTCTGGTAGTGGCTGTTGAGGAAGGCAAAGCGCAGCGTCTCGTCGCAGGGCTGGCCAAAGGCGTCGGTGTGACGTTCCAGCACGATGCGGTCCTGGGTCAGCGTGCCGGTCTTGTCGGTGCACAGCACGTCCATGGCGCCGAAGTTCTGGATGGCGTCCAGCCGCTTGACCACGACCTTGCGGCGCGACAGCACCACGGCGCCCTTGGCCAGGGTGGAAGTCACGATCATGGGCAGCATCTCGGGCGTCAGGCCCACGGCCACGGACAGCGCGAACAGGAAGGCCTCGGCCCAGTCGCCCTTGGTGTAGCCGTTGATGAGCAGCACCACGGGCACCATCACGGCGGCGAAGCGGATCAGCAGCCAGCTGACGCTGTTGACGCCGGTCTCGAAGGCCGTGGGCGCACGCTCATTGGACGTGACCCTCGTGGCGATGGTGCCGAAGTAGCTGCGGTTGCCCGTGCTCAGAACCATGGCCAGCGCCGTGCCCGAGACCACGTTGGTGCCCATGAACAGCAGGTTGCTGGCGTCGAGCACGCCTGCGCCATTCGAGGCTCCCGCGTCGGCGCGCTTTTCCACAGGCAAGGATTCGCCGGTCATGGCGGACTGGCTCACGAACAGGTCCTTGGCGCTGAGCACGCGGCAGTCGGCGGGAATCATGTCGCCGGCCGACAGCACCACGAAGTCGCCGGGCACGACCTCGCACAGCGGCACCTCGTAGCGACGCGCCTGCTGGCCGAAGCCGCTGTGCTGGGCGTCGGGGGCCTCGGCGTCGGCTGGCAGATGGGGGCCGCCGTTGCGGCGCAGCACCGTGGCCGTGCTGCTGACCATGGCCTTGAGCCGCGCGGCGGCGCGGTTGGAGCGGCCTTCCTGCACAAAGCGCAGCAGCGTGGATAGCAGCACCATGGAGGCGATGACCACCGTGGCCTTCATGTCCTCGGTGACATAAGAGACCACGGCCAGCAGCGTCAGCAGCAGGTTGAAGGGGTTGCGGTAGCAGTACCACAGGTGCAGCCAGGCGGGCAGGGGCTTTTCGTGCTCCACCTCGTTGGGACCGAAGCGCGTGAGCGCAGCACGGGCCTGCTCGCGCGTCAATCCGTCCTCGCTGGAGCCGGTGCGCGCCAGCACGGTGGAGATGTCGTCGCGCGAGGCGCGCAGCAACTCCCGCGTGAGGGCGGGAGACACCGAGCGGTGCACAGCCGTGCCCGAGGGCAGGGCGTTGCGCCGAAACAGCCCCAGGGCGTGGCGGCTGCGCAGAAAGGCTTGGAACAGGTGCTTGAGGTTTTTCATGGCGACCTCCCCGGTGGCTCAGGCCTGGCTCGAACGAAGGGTGGTGCGCAGCCAGTGCCAGTTGCGCTGGCAGGCGCACAGCAGGCGGCGGCGCAGTGGCAGGCGGGCCACGGTGGCCGACTGCAGCCATTGGCGCCGGGCATGGGCGGGCAGATGGCGGTACACCTCGGCGCGCTCCTGCGCCGCCAGCAGGGACAGAACGTCGGCCTGCTGGCGCTGCGTGAGCGCCACGAGGGCATGGGCGAAGAGGTCAGGACCGTGCTGCTGCAGCAGGGTGTGCAGTTGTCCGGTGTGGCGTGCCGCAATGGCGGCTTGCAGTGCCAGCTGCAGTGTGCTGGTGCGGGACGTGCTGGCGCGTGGGGCGGTGGGAGTGGCGCGCAGCGGGGTGATGATGTGTTGCATGGCGGGCTTCTTTCATTGCGGCCGAAAGAAGCCCGGCACTTGTCCGTCAATGGACGTGCACGGGCCTCCCGGCCGGGGCCTTGGGAAGGAATGGACAGGCCGCAGGCGTGCGCGGCCGGACATCAGGGGCGAAGTCAGGGCAAGATCGACTCGGATCAGGGTCCATGGCGGAACTCCTTTCTGACGGGTGGGCGGGGAGGGCGGCTGCGCGCGCTCAGCGTGGCTGCAGGCTCAGGAAGCTGCGGATGCGGTGCGTGGGCCAGCTGGTCTGTAGGTCCAGGTGCATGGCATGCTCCATGGCAGATGGGGCCTGTGCCTGCATCTGTGCCTGGGGCGCAGCCATGCACTGGCCGGCGGCGCCAGGGCGAGGTGCGGCCGCAGCAGGCTGCAGGCGGTGCATGGCGGGGCGAACGAACGGTGTGGTCATGGCTTTCTCCTTGGCGAACCAGGAGGACCGCCGTGAAGCAGGGCCGTCAAGCGGCGTGGGCAGGGGCAGCATCAAGGCAGCCACAGGCACGCGGTCAGTGAAAAGCAGCGCCTGGAGTCTGAGGTGCATGAGCGGCATGCTGTAGGCACGCGCCATGACCCTGATGCGCCGGCCGGGCGCAAGGATCCAAGGGGAAACGCAGCAATGGATGAGAGCCGACCGACATGGCCGCCCCCATCACGGGAGTCGGTCAGTCAGCCTGCAGCGAAGCCATTGCGGCGCGCTGTTTGTCACTGGTTGAACTGGCACTGTCCACGGGGGACTCCTGAAATTGCGATCTGGCAATTATCGGCCCAGACCGGGTTCAGGGTCAACCCTAGGTGGTTTTCAGTTGCAATTGCGGCTGGGCCTGGCGGCTTGCAGGCTCGGCCCATTGGCGCACACAGCCCCAGACGATCAGGGCCTGTGCGGTGTAATAGCTGCCGAGCACGCTCACCGACGACCAGGGCAGAGGCTGCACAAAACGATTGATGGCCAGGATGGAGTCGCTGAGCATGAAAAAGCTGGCGCCCAGTGCGGTCAGTAGCGCGGGACGGCTTTGCAGGAGTTGGTAGCGTCCCCAGGCCTGCGTCGCCATCAAGGCGATGACGCCGACATAGGCGGCCACGGGCAGACGCAGGGCGGCAGGCAGGCCATGGGTCCAGAGAAAGACATACATGGCTGCGCCGATTGCAGCCACCAGCAGTAGAGCGCGGCGGTCGGCAAACCAGGGCATATCGAACTTGAATAGCGCAACGTAGCAGACATGGGCCAGCAAAAAGCTGACCAGACCGGGAATGAACAGACTGGATGGCAGCTGTCCGTCCAGCATCAGGAAGACATCGCCAGCCATGGAAAAAACAATAGCTGCCAGCAGCAGTTGAACATGCTTTTGAGGCAGGTTTTGCATTGATTTCATTGTCTGAATTGCGCAGGAAGCTATGTATGTAAGAGCAAAAACCATGGTGGCAGGCTTGAACAGCCAATGCCATTGCTGCAGACCGAGCGCTGCCGTGGCCGTGGCCAGTGCGCCGCTTTGCAGCATCAGTGCCAGCCACAGACTGATGCGTCCCTGCATGGCAGCGCCCAGAGCCCATTGCCCGGTGAGGAGCACGCCGAACCAGATCAGATTGGCGGCCAGCGGTGACTGGTCGGCATGCCAGAGAAAGACCGAGGTGCCCGCAACCAGTGCTGCAAACTGCAGGCCGGCAAACCAGCGCAGCGCAGTGCTCATGGGAGGCGAATAGATGATTCGGTGCTCGTCCAGATCGAAGACGGGCCTGGGAAATCGCTGAGCCACATCGGCTGGCCGCCAGCCCGGCGGCTTGAACCAGACGCGAAGCTTGTCCAGCCAGCTGCGTGCATGCCAGCTGTCATGCGCCAGCTGGCGGTAGACGCTGAAGTTGGCCCAGAGCGGGTCCCAGCTCTTGAGCAGGCCGCGTGTGCCGTAGACGCAGGGCTCCTCGTCGTCCTCGGTCTTGTAAGTGCCGAAGAGCCGGTCCCAGACGATGAGAATGCCGCCGTAGTTCCGGTCCAGATAGCGCTCGTTGACGGCATGGTGCACGCGGTGATTGCTGGGCGCGCAGAACCAGCGGTCGAACCAGCCCAGCTTCCTGACCTGCTCGGTATGCACCCAGAACTGGTAGAGCAGGTCGATCAGCCCGACCACGGCAAACACCAGTGGCGGCACGCCTGCCAAGGCCATGGGCAGGTAGAAGATCCAGCCCAGCAGCGCGCCGGAGCTGGTCTGGCGTAGCGCGGTGGAGAGGTTGTAGGCCTGGCTTTGGTGGTGCACGGCATGGGCGGCCCAGAGCACGCCCACTTCGTGGCCCATGCGGTGCAGCCAGTAGTAGCAGAGGTCGTAGAACAGCAGGGCCAGCAGCCAGCCCGGCAGGCTGAGCCAGAAGGCATCGGCCTCGATCAGAGCCACATGGCTGGCCACGACGGTGTAGATGCCCAGCGTCAGCAGCTTGGTGAAGACGGCGCTGGTCTGGCTCAGGATGCCCAGGTTCAGCGAGCTGATGGCATCGGCCAGCGCATAGGCATTGCGCCCGCGTCTGAGGCTGATGATCCATTCCACGGCAATCAGTGCGAAAAAGACCGGCGTGGCCAGAACGATGACTTGGCTGGGGGAGAGCATGGTCATCGATTGTGGGCAGGGCGTGGCGCACGGCGCCTCGCATCTTCCCTAGTTGCGGCTCTTGGCGCGGGCGCTCACAACCGTATGCCGCGCTTGTGGATCAACGCGCCCCAGCGCCTGGTTTCCACGGCGATAAGCTCGGTGAAGCGTGCCGCATCCAGCGCCAGGATTTCCGCATCGGTGGCTGCCAGCCGCGCGCGCACTTCAGGCATCGCCAGCGCGCGCTGGAACTGCTGGCTCAGCCACTCGACCACCGGTGTGGGCGTCTTCGCCGCTGCGGCAATGCCGTACCAGGACTGCACCAGGATATCGGGATAGCCGGCCTGTGCGATGGTGGGCACCTCGGGCAGCGAGCGCGTGCGCGCTGCGGCGTTGACAGCCAGAGCCCGTACCTTGCCGGACTGGATCAGCGGCAGCACCAGACTCTGCGAGATCAGCGCGAACTGCAGCAGGCCGGAGCCCAGGTCCAGCAGCGCCGGCGGCTGGCCCTTGTAGCTCACGTTGGTCAAGCGGATTCCGGTGCGCTCGAAGAACAGTTCCTGTGCCAGGTGGATGGAGCTGCCGGTGCCGGGGTTGGCTGCGTTGAACTCGCCCGGTCTGGCGGCAGCCAGCGCGACGAACTCCTTCAGCGTCCTGGCAGGCACCGTGTCGTGCACCACGAACACCGTCGGCGGCGCGGCCACGCCGCACACTCCCACGAAGTCCTTGCTGCGCGCCTTCATCTCAGGCATCAGGTGCTCGCCCACCGCGAGGATCGGCGCTACGCCCAGCAGCGTGTAGCCATCGGCCGGGGCCTTGGCCACCGCATCCAGGCCGATGCGGCCATCGGCACCGGGACGGTTCTCGATCACGATGCGTTGCGGCAGTGCGTTGGACAGCGGGTCGCAGACGGCGCGCAGCACCACGTCGACGACGCCGCCTGCGGGGTAGGGCACCACGATGCGGATCGGTCGATCGGGGTAGCCGTCCGGGCTCGGAGCGGTGCCGGCGCGGGCCATGCCGGGCACCAGGCCGGCCAGCAACAGGTGAAGGTGGAATTGCCGACGGTCCATGCTTGTCTCTCCGGTTCTAGGCGATGTAACTCGCCATTGATTGCAAGGCCTGGCGTGTCTCGGTCACCAGGCGGTCCATCACGGCTGCCACGGGCTCGATTCCGCGCAGCCAGTGCACGCTCTGCCCCGCAGCCTCGTACATCAGCGGCCCGATCTGGTGCTGTTCCACCGCCGCCAGCAGATCGCCGGTGAGAGCCTGCTGGTAGGGCATGGACAGTGGCTCGGGTGCTCCGGGCTGTGCCCAGGCGTCGCTGAACGCGCTGCGCAGCACGCGGCAGGGCTTGCCGCTGTGGGCGCGCGTGATCACCGTGTCTTCGCTGTCGGCCGCGATCAGCTTCTTCGCCAGCGCCTGCGGCATTTCGTGCTCGCGCGTGCCCAGCCATAGCGTGCCCAGCCAGGCACCCTGCGCGCCCAGTGCCAGCGAGGCAGCCACCTGTGCCCCGGTACCGATGCCGCCGGCCGCGATGACTGGCCGGCCCTCGGCTGCCGCCACGATCTGCGGCACCAGCGTGAAGGTGCCGATGGGCCCTGTGTGGCCGCCCGCGTCATAGCCCTGGGCCACCAGGATGTCGGCCCCGGCTGCGATCGCCTTCTGCGCATGGCGCACGCTGCCGACCAGGGCGATGGTGTGCAGGCCGCGCGCCTTGATGCGTGTCAGCGCCTCCACCGGCGTGCCGACGCCGGCGGCAAATACATCGATATCGCTGCCCGCAATGGCGTCCACCTGCTCCTCGAACAAGCTTTGCGAGCGTACGTATTGCGAGAAGAAGTTGCCCTCGGTGGCCGGCGGCACGTCGTATTGCCTGAACAGGCCCTGCACGAAATCCCTGTGCTCCTGCGGCAGCCCGGCATCCACGGCTACGCGGTCGTCGTGTTCGGGCAGGCCGGTGGGCAGCAGCAGGTCCACGCCTACCGGGTGGTCGGGGCACAGTTCGCGCAGCTGGCGCAGCTTCTTCTGCAGCTCGTGCGGGCCGTCACGCGCGGCGGCATAGACGCCCAGCCCGCCGGCCCGCGAGATCGCGGCGGCCACTTCGATGCGGTGGGCCAGACCAAAGATGGGCAGGCGTATGCCCAGCCGGCGACAGAGGTCGTTGGTCAGTGCATTGTTCATGTCCACAGCTCCGGCTCCATGTCCAGGCAAGGGTGCTGCGGCAGCGCGGCGGCGCGCCGCAGCACATGGCGGCCGATCAGCGTCTTGTGAATCTCGCTGGTACCTTCGCCGATCTGGTTCATCTTGGCGTCGCGCAGGAAGCGCTCCAGCGGGAAGGCCTTGAGGTAGCCGTTGCCGCCCAGCAGTTGCAGGCAGTCGACCACGATACGCATGCACAGGTCGGTGGCATGCAGCTTGGCGATCGATGCATGGATGGCCACGTCGGCATCGCCTGCGTCGTAGCGCTGCGCGGTGCTGTAGACCAGACAGCGTGCGGCCTCGATCTGGGCCGCCATCTCGGCTACCATCCACTGGATGCCCTGGTGCGCACCCACCGGCTGCCCGAAGACCTGGCGCTGGTTGGCGTACTGGGCGGCAATCTGCAGCGCACCTGCGGCGCGGCCCAACGCGATCGCAGCGTGGCCGATGCGTGCGCGCAGCAATGTGTCCTGAGCCAGCGCCATGCCTTCGCCTTCCTTGCCGAGCAGGTGCTCCGGCGCGATGTGCACGTCGTCGAAGCTGACCAGCGCAATCGGCACGCCGTACCAGCCCAGCTTGGGAATCACCGGCGATACCGTGATGCCGGGCGTGTCGCGCGGCACGACGAAGGCGCTCAGTCCGCGGCCGCCGCCGGGACCGTCCGCCTGGCGCGCCACCACCACGAACATGTCGGCTACGTTGGCGCGGGTGATGAACTTTTTCTGGCCATTGAGCGTCCAGCCGCCCTGCGGGGCCGGCGCATAGTGCGCCCCCAGCCGCGCCACGTCGCTGCCTGCGCCGGGCTCGGTCAGTGCGAAGGCCGACTGGCGTGCGCCGCTGGCCAGGTCGGGGATCAGCGCGCTGCGCAGCGCCTCGCTGCCGCCGGCCACGATGGGGCGCGAGGACAGGTCGGTGCCTGTGACCAGAGAAGCGGCCGTCGAACACACAGATGCTACTTCCTCGATGATGCGCACGCGCAGCATCATCGACGCCTCGCTGCCGCCGTGCGCGCGCGGGAACGCGGTGGCGACTATGCCTTCGCGACATAGCAGCCGGAAGGTATCCCAGGCGAAGACGTCCTGCTGCGCCACGCGGTCGGCGTCCGGACCGATGCGCTCGGTCACCAGAGTTTTCACGCGCTCAAGCAGAGCGGCTTCATCGGGCGATAGGCGCACAAGCGGATGGTGGGGTTCGGGAATCGACATGGGGTCTCCTTTGTTTCAGATTTGCCTCAGATGACGCCTGCCTCGCGCAGGCGGGCCAGTTCGGCGGCAGGCATTTCCAGCTCGCCCTGGTAGAACGCTTCGTTGTCCTGCCCCAGTGAACCGCCGGCGTGGCGGATGCTGCCGGGCGATTGGGCAAACCGCGGCACGACATTGGCCATGCGCACGCTGCCGAAGTCCCGGTCGGGCACGTCGCAAAGGGCCTGGCGAGCGCGCATGTGCGGGTCGGCCTCGATCTGGTCAATGCCGTAGACCGGGGCGATGGTGCCCTGCGCCGCTTCGAAGGCGGCCAGCACCGCCGCCAGCGGATGTGCTGCGCACCAGGCCGCGAAAATGCCGTTCAACTCCTGAGCATGCTGCACTCGGCCACGGTTGTTGGCGAAGCATGGCTCGTCTATCAGCTCGGGCCGGCCTATGGCGCGGCAGTTGTTGGCAAACATGGCATTGGTGCTGCCCGACAGCGATACCCATTGCCCGTCTGCAGTGCGGTAGACCGCGGCCGGTGCAGAGTACTGGTTGGCATTGCCCGAACGCTGATACACGGTGCCTAGCTGCTCGTGCTGGATGGGCAGGAACTCGAGCAGCTTGAGAGTGGCCTCGGTCAGCGACAGATCGATTTCCTCGCCTGGGGCCTGCGGGTTGCGGGCCCGGCGCCACAGCGCAGCCAGCACGCCTACAGCACCGAACAGTCCGCCGACGTTGTCGGCCAGTGGGTAGCCGGAGTGCATGGGAGCTCCCTGGGCTTCGCCGCTGATGTAGGTCAGTCCGCCCATGGCCTCGAACAAGCGTGCAAAGCCCGGCCGGTCGCGGTAGGGGCCGCTCTGGCCGAAGCCCGTGGTGCGCAGTATCACCAGGCTGGGCTGGGCCTGCCACAGGGCCTCCTTGGTCAGGCCCCAGCGGTCCAGCGTGCCGGGGCGGAAGTTCTCGATCAGCACATCGAACTGAGGCAGCATGCGCAGCAGCAGCGCGGCGCCCTCGGGCTTGCGCAGGTCGAGCGTGACCAGGCGTTTGCCGCGGTTGGTCACTTTCCACCACAGAGGCTTGCCGTCCTTGTGCGGTGGGAAGTCGCGCATGCCGTCGCCTGCGCCGGGCAGCTCGGCCTTGACGACGCTGGCGCCGTAGTCGGCAAGGAGGGCCGCAGCCGAGGGCGCGGCAATGATGGTGGCGATGTCCAGGACGCGCAGTCCGGTGAGAGGTCCGTTCATGGTGTGCATGTCTCCTGAAGGTCAATGTAGAAAACAGCTAGCCGCGAGCCAACCAGAAATATGAGAATCAGATATCTCGCTTTCAGATGGATGCAGAAGCTGCCATGACCCACGCCACCGAAGCCCTGGAGTTGCTGACACTGAAGTCGCTGAGGACGCTGGCCGCCGCGATCCAGGGCGGCAGCCTGACACGCGCGGCCGTCGAGCGTGGACTGGTGCAGTCGGCCGTGAGCCGGCAGATCGCCGAACTGGAGCGCGCGCTGGGTGGCGCGCTCTTCTATCGCACGGGACGCGGCGTCAAGCCCACGGCACTGGCCGAGCAGATGCTGCCGCGCGTTTCGGCTTTGCTGTCCGAGGCCGAGGCGCTGGTGCGCCTGGGCAAGGAGCTGACCGGTGTGCCCAGCGGCCTGGTTACGCTGGGCCTGGTGCCGGGTGTGGCCGGCTTCATGGCTGCGGCACTGTATGGCGAGGTGGCGCAGCGCTTTCCCGAGATCCGGCTGCGCGTCATAGAGGGCTATAGCGGAGACATGGAGGTGGCGCTGAGCCAGGGCCGCATCGACATGGCGATCCTGAACCGCTACCGGGCCAGAGGCAGCAACAGCTACCGCAAGCTTGCCGATGCGCAGATCTGCGTGGTGGGCCGCCAGCGTGTGCTGCAGCGCATGCTGGCGCCGGCGGATACGGCCCTGCCGGTCAGCATGGCCCTGCAGACGCTCGAGCGCCTGCCGCTGGTGCTGCCGGTGCCTCCCAACGCCATCCGCAACCTGCTCGATGAGCAGGCAGGCCGACATGGAGTGCGCCTGAACGTGATCCTGGAGGCCAGCTCCTCGGTGATCCTCAAGAGCATGCTGGCTCGGCACGACTGCGCCACGCTGCTGCCGCGCCATGCCGTCAGCGAGGAGCTGGCCTGTGGCAGCCTCGCCGCCGTTCCGCTGGCGGAGCGGGTATTTCGTCAGCATGTGGTGCTGGCTACCAGCAGTCAGCGTCCTTTCACTCTGGCAGGCAAGGCGGTGGCGACCCTGGTAGCCGAGACCGCCGGTGCCTTGATGGCCCGACAGGCAGTGCTTTGAGGTTGTGGATCAGAGGTTTCCAGGGGTAAGCATCGATTGCTAAGTAGTTTTATTTATGAGATTTCGCGAGAAGCGAGCCGATAATTTCGCGCATCTCCCCGGTCGGCAAGCTGTCTTGACCCGCCGGCCTGCACGGGCACTCTGCCGTCCGCATGCTGCGGCAAGGTGCTCGTGACCCACTGCTGCCTGTACATGTCCATACCACGCCGCTCTCTTGTCGCGACCGCCGCCCTGATGGCTGCGGCCGGTTTTTCCGCTCCCGTTTTTGCCGCCGCCGATGCCTGGCCCGCCACCAAGCCCATCACGCTGATCGTGCCGTTCAGCGCCGGTGGCAATGTGGACACCACGGCACGTCTGATCGGCCAGAAGCTGGGCGAGCGCCTGCACCAGTCCATCGTGGTGGACAACGTGCCTGGCGCCGGCGGTGTGCTCGGGGTGAGCAAGGCCGTCAAGGCACCGGCCGACGGCTACACCTTGCTCATGGGCTTTGACGGCCCCATCAGCATTGCCCAGCTGGTGAATTCCGCCGTCAAGTACGACGCAGAAAAGGATCTGACCCCTGTGGGGCTGACCACCATCGCCCCCGTGGTCGCCGTGGCCCGTCCCGGCCTGCCGGCGCACAATCTGAGCGAGCTGATTGCGCTGGCGCGTTCCAAGCCTGGATCGCTGACCTACGCCACTTCGGGCGTGGGCACCATGCTGCATCTGGCCATGGAAATGCTGCAGGAGCGTGCCAAGATCAAGCTGGTGCATGTGCCCTACCGCGGCGGTGCCCAGATCACCAGCGACGTGATGGGCGGTCAGGTCGATGTGGGCATGCTCACCACCGTGAGCGCCGTGCCCATGATCCAGCAGAAAAAGCTCGAAGGTCTGGGCGTGACATCGGCCAAGCGCATCGATGCCATCCACGCCGTGCCCACCTTTGGCGAGACGGCCGAACTCAAGGGCTTTGACCTCAACACCTGGACGGGGCTGTTCGTGCCCGCCAAGACGCCTCAGGCCGTGGTCACGCGCCTGGCTACCGAACTCGATGCCGTGCTCAAGATGCCCGATGTGCGCAAGCGCCTGGAAGACGGCGGCGCCACGCCCGGCTCCGGCACCCAGGCCAGCTTCGTCCAGTTCCTGAAGAAGGAAAAAGCCGGCTATGCCCAGATCGTGAAGTCGGCCAACATCCAGGCGGAATAAGCCATGGCTGCGCCGCTGAACCCTGTCCACGCCGAAATCCATCCGCCCGTGCTGCCCGAAGTGGCAGCCATTGCGCAGGAAATGCTGGTCCTGCGTCACGATCTGCACGCCCATCCCGAGCTGGCCTACGAAGAGCATCGCACCGGCGATATCGTGGCGGCCAGGCTGGCCGAATGGGGCTACGAGGTCCATCGCGGCCTGGGCGACACCGGCGTAGTGGGGACGCTGCGCTGCTGCGACCACCCGAATGGCAAGCACATCGGCAAACGTCTTGGCCTGCGCGCCGACATGGATGCGCTGCCTATCCGTGAAGCCACGGGCCTGCCCTATGCCAGCCGTCACGACGGCAAGATGCATGCCTGCGGCCACGACGGGCACACGGCCACGCTGCTGGCCGCAGCCAGGGTGCTGGCCGCGCGCAAGGAACAGCTCCAGGGCACGCTCCATCTGATCTTTCAGCCCGCCGAGGAAGGCCATGGCGGCGCGCAGAAGATGGTGGAGCAGGGCCTGTTCGAGCTGTTTCCCTGTGATGCGCTCTATGCGTTTCACAACGAGCCTGGCTACCCGGCCGGGCAGTTCGGCTTTCGCTCGGGCGTGATGTATTCCAGCTCGGACACGGCCATCATCACCATCCGCGGCAAGGGCGGCCATGGCGCCATGCCCCATGTGGCCGTGGACCCCATCGTCGTGGCTTCGCATCTGGTGCTGGCTTTGCAGACCATACGCTCGCGCGAGATCGACCCCAACGACATGGCCGTGGTCACCATCGGTGCCATCCATGCGGGCGATGCGCCCAATGTGATTCCGGAAACCTGCGAGCTGCGCGTGACCATTCGCGCGCGCTGCCCCGAGGTGCGTCAGCAACTGCGCGAGCGCATCACGGCCATGGCCCATGCCCAGGCCGCAGTCCACCGCGCCACGGCCGAGGTGGACTACAAATGGCGTTATCCGCCCGTCATGAACGACAAGGCGGCTACCGATTTCGCAGTCGGTGTGGCCCGCGAATTCCTCGGCGAAGCATGGTTGATTCCCGATCTGCAGCCGCTGCAGGCCAGCGATGACTTCGCCATCATGCTCAACCAGGTTCCCGGCAACTATTTCATCGTCGGCAACGGCATGGGCGAGGGCGGCTGCATGGTGCACAGCGCGGCCTATGACTTCAACGACAACCTGCTGCCCGTCACTGCCTCGTTTTGGGTGAAGCTGGCCGAGAGCTATCTGGGCCGCGACTGAGTTTTGTATGAGTGAAATCAACCTCTCCGGCCAGGATCTGCCCGGCTTCGATGCCACGACCGACTACTGGCAAGCCACCGCCACCGAGGCCGAGCTGAGCCAGTCGCCGCTGCCGCCCTATGCGAAGAGCTATCCGGCCCGATTGCCCGACGGCCGCTATCTGCTGCTGCCGCTGCGCGGCATGCCCACGGCCGACGGCTCCGCCCCCGACCGCTGCGTGGCGTCGCTGATTGCCAACCAGGCTTCCATTGAAGTGGTTGAGCAACTGGCGTTGCACATGGCGCAAGGCGCCGGGGCGCACGACTTCGATGTGGTTGTCGGTCTGCCCACGCTGGGCCTGGCCTTTGCGCCGCTGGTGGCGCGCCACCTGGGCCGCAGCCGCTATGTGCCGCTGGGTTACTCGCGCAAGTACTGGTATCGCGACGAGCTCTGCGAGCCCGTCAGCTCCATCACCACGCCGGGCAAGGGCAAGCTGCTCTATATCGACCCCAATCAGCTGAGTCTGATCACTGGCAAGCGCGTGCTGGTGGTGGACGATGCCGTGAGTTCGGGCACGACCATGGTGTCCGGCCTCAAACTGCTGGAGCGTTGCGGCGCCAACGTGACCGCCATTGCCGTGGCCATGCGCCAGGGCACGCAGTGGCAGCAGAAATTGGTGCGTGCCGATGGCAGCGCCATCCCCGTGGTCGCGGCCTACGACTGCCCGCGCATGGAGCGCCGTGCCGACGGCTGGTGGCCTGAATGCTCATAAAAAGAGAGCTTCTGGCGCCTTTCATATATGAGTTTCATGCTGTTTATGCCTTGAAATTATTTTAAGAAATGCGTTGTAAGCTCTTGTTTATATAGCAATCAAGGCCCGGAGCAGGAGCGAATCAGGTCAGCGCACCGCGCCCGTCGACGGTGAAGATGCGCTCGACCACGCCCTTGAGCCGGCCGCCGCGCACGCCGATCAGATGGTCGTGCAGATTGACCGTGGGGTCGCAGTGGCCGGGAATCAGCCACAGGCTCTCGCCCAGCGCGGGCAGCCAGCCGCTGTGGTTGCCCGCGTCGGCATCGGGGTGCAGCACGCCATGCTCGTCGCCGCCGTTGGCAAAGCGCAGTGCGTTCTCGGGCGCCAGCGCATGCAGCCTGGGCAGGCCGGAGTCTATGGCATGGGCCTTGTGGCCGGCGTCGCAGACGGCGTGATCGCCGCTGAGCGACATGACCTGGGTCTTGACGTAGAGCGCATGCTCGAACAGGGGCTGGGCCGCATCGCGCTGGTTGGCCGCGTAGTCGGCGTCCATGAAGAGGAAGGAGCCGGGCTGGATTTCGCCATAGATGCCGCTGGCAGCCTCGTTGACCATGGTGCCCGTACCGGCACCCGTGATCAGCGGAATGGTCAGGCCGGCGCGGTCGAACTCATGGCGCGTGCGGTTGACGAGCTTGAGCACCTGCTCGATGGCGGTCTTGCGCTCCTCGGCGCTGCGCAGATGCTGGGCGCCGCCGTGATAAGCCTGCAGGCCCGCAAAGCGCAGCACGGGCTGGGCTGCAATCGCCTGTGCCAGAACCAGGGCGGCTTCGCCGGGCTCTGCGCCGCAGCGGTTCTGGCCGACATTGATTTCCACCAGCACATCCATGGCTGCATCGCCTGCCTGCGCATCTTGCAGGGCCCGCGCCAGCCGCGTGATGCCTTCCTCGCAATCGACGGCCAGGGCCAGTCGTCCGCCCTGGGCATTCAGTGCCTTGGCCAGAGCCGCCACGCGCACCAGCTTGGTTTGGGAGATGACTTCGTTGCTGATGAAGATATTGGTGATGCCGCCCTGGGCCAGTGCCTCGGCCTCGCTGACTTTCTGCACGCAGTGGCCGCAGGCGCCGGCATGCTCGAGCAGATGGGCGATATGAGCGCTTTTGTGCAGCTTGGCATGCGGGCGCCAGAGCACGCCATGCTGCTGGGCAAAGCGGGCCATGCGCTCGATATTGCGGTCCATGGCGTCCAGGTCTATGACCAGCGCGGGCGTGTCTATGCGTTTGACGGCCTGGCCGACCAGGGTCTGTAAATGCTCAGGAATGTGCTTCATCTCGGCTGCCTTGCTGAAGGTGTGCGGTATCTGCCCAGCCTACCAAAGACAGGCCGTCGGGCGTCCAGAGCAGGCGATTGATGGCGCAGTTGCTCAGCTCCCAGGTGCGTGGCGTCTGGAAATCCTGGCGCGTGGCCAGGCGGTAGAGCACATCCATCACGCCGCCATGGGCGACCAGCACGATCTGCTCGCCCTCATGCTGGCGTGCAATCCGGTCCACGGTGGCAAAGATGCGTTCGCGCAAGGCCTGCAGCGAGTCGCCACCTCCGGGCGGGGCATAGGCCGGATTGCGTGTGCGCCAGAGCTGGGCGTCCTCGGGCTGGGTGGCTTCCACATCCTTGAAGGTGCGGCCCTGAAAATCGCCGAAGCAGCGCTCGCGCAGGCCTGCGGTGGTGTGCAGAGGTGCACCGGATCTCTGGGCAATCGCCTGTGCGGTGACATGGGCACGCTGCAGGTCGCTGCTGTAGATGGCGGCAATGCTCTCGTCGGCCAGCGCCTGGGCCGCCTGCTCGGCCTGCCACAGGCCGGTGTCGTTCAAGGGGATATCCAGATGCCCCTGGATGCGTCCATCGACATTCCAGGTTGTCTCTCCGTGCCGGATGGCAATGATGCGCGTGGCGTGCATGTCTTGGCTCGTTCAGCGTAGGTTGTTTTATTGAACAGTCATTGTCTTGCAAACAAAGTGTGCCTGTACCCCGGTCTGTTGTTACAGACTTTTCGACGCTCGGCCTGCATCGTGGCGCAGCCGGCAAGAAAAAAGGCCTGCAACCATGGTTGCAAGCCTTTAGCTATTGCAGCGCTTGCGCTTCAAGCGCCGGCTGCCATGTCTTTCGGTGTCAGATCAGCGATTTGGCATTGTCCAGCACAAAGTCGCAGGCCTTTTCCTTGAGGTTGCTCTTGACCTTGTCCAGGCTGAAGCTCTTGCCGTCGGCGCCCGTGACCATGCCCATCAGCCCGTTCTGGTAGCCCTGATCCTTGGGTTCTTCCTTCTGGCCCAGGCCCAGCTTGCCCAGCAGCTGATTCTTGACCTGGGCGGCCTTGTCGGCGTTCAGGTAGTTGTTCTTCATGCAGTAGGTGAGGACACCGGCGGCATTGCTGGCCGTGCCGGAGCTCAGGTTGCCCAGGCCCAGGGCCGACAGTGCCGAAGAGCCTCCGGAGCCGCCGAGCATGCCGCCCAGGCCCGAGGCGCTGGAGCTGCTCTCGGCCGCGCCGCCGCCCAGCTGACCGCGCAAGGCGTCGCCGAGGCCGCTGGCATGGGCGCTGAAGGCGCCCGCGGCCACGGTGGCGCAAAGCAGGCTGGAGAGAGCAAATTTCTTCATGACTTCATCCTTTTCATGGCGAGGGCTCAGGGAAGACGCCCTGGTTCAAAGCGAGCTGCACGTTAGCACGCGGCAGGCCGGGCAACTGTTGAAGATTGCAAATCAACGTGCCGGCGCCACGGTGGCCGGTGCCACGTTGGCCGGGGTGGCTGGCGTGACCGATGCGGCGGGCTGCGCGGGGGCTGCAGGCGCGCCGCTGGCAGGCTGCGCTGCCGGCGGCTGGATGACGGTGCGCACATTGCGCGGGCCCTGCGGCGGCTTGGGGAAGCCCGTCAGCGCGGCATCAAACAGAATGCCGAAGATGGCCGGGTCGTCGGTCCACACATCCTGGCGCTGGGCCGAGGTTTCGTAGACGATCTGCTGGGTCTTGATATCGCGCATGACGATGCTCACGGCGCGGTAGTACTCCAGCGGCGGTTCGTTGAACATCATGCTGCCGCCAAAACCCATGCCCCAACCGCGGCCGTAGCTCATGCCCCAGCCCCAGCGCGGGCCCCAGTAGGGGTCGTAATAGGGCCAGCTGGCCCAGTCGCGCGCATAGCGTGCCATGGCGCTGATCTGCACCACCAGGCTGGCACGCGAGTCATCGCGCGTCAGGCCGACGCGGGCCAGCGCATGCTGGGCCTGGGCTTCCACGGCCGCGAAGTTCACCTGGCCTTGCTGCGAGGGCAGGGTCTCCAGCCGGTAGGTGGCCGGTACAGGGATGGTGTTCAGTGCAGAAAAGCTCTGCACCGTGCTGTTGACCTCGCGCACCGTGCTGCAGCCAGCCAGCAGAGCCGTCGCAGTCAGGGCCACAAGGCCGATCCAGCGTAAGGAGGTTTTGCGCAGGTTCATGATGATTTCTCTGAAAACGACAAAGGCCCATGGGATGGGCCTTTGATTGGACAGCAGGGTCCGGTTTTAGTTCAAAAGTCCGCTCAGGACAGTTGTACCACTTGTACTCCGCCGGGCAGGGCTGCCATGGTTGGCAGCTCTTCATGGTCAAAGGCCATGTCGCCGTTGGGATCGGCAATGCCCGTGGCCTTGGCGTTCCTGAAGTCGTGCAGCTGGGGATCCATCATGTGCGTGGTCACGATATTGCCCATGGCGCGGAACATGCTCTCGATGCGGCCGGGGAACTTCTTGTCCCACTCGCGCAGCATATTGCCCACGGCCACGCGCTGCAGGCCGTCCTGGCTGCCGCAGAGGTTGCAGGGAATGATGGGGAAGTTCTGGTACTGGGCCCAGCGCGTCGTGTCCTTCTCGGGCACATAGCACAGGGGGCGGATCACCACATGCTTGCCGTCGTCGCTGACCAGCTTGGGCGGCATGCCCTTCATGCGGCCGCCGTAGAACATATTGAGCATCATGGTCTGCACGATGTCGTCGCGGTGATGGCCCAGGGCCACCTTGGTGCAGCCCAGCTGGTCGGCCACCTTGTACAGGATGGCGCGGCGCAGGCGCGAGCACAGGCCGCAGGTGGTCTTGCCTTCGGGCACGACGCGCTTGACGACGCTGTAGGTGTCCTGGTTCTCGATGTGGTAGTCCACGCCGATGCTCTGGAAGTACTCGGGCAGCACATGCTCGGGGAAGCCGGGCTGCTTCTGGTCCAGGTTCACGGCCACGATGTCGAACTTCACGGGCGCACGCTTTTGCAGCTTGCGCAGAATGTCGAGCAGGGTGTAGCTGTCCTTGCCGCCGGACATGCAGACCATGACCTTGTCGCCTTCCTCGATCATGTTGTAGTCGAGGATGGCCTTGCCCACTTCGCGGCACAGGCGCTTCTCGAGCTTGATCTGTTCGCGTTCGATCTTGATCTTGCCGGGCTTGGCGGCTTCTTCGCCGTTGGCGTTCTCTGCGGCCGCAGCATCGGCGGCTTCTGCCTCTTCGGCAATCCAGGGGTTGTCGTTTACTGCATTCATGGGGTTCACCATTGTCCGGTTTCGATGCGAATGGCTACTTCGCAGTCGTCAAAAATTTCCAGCTTCGCAATTTTCACACGCACGCCGCGCACGCCGGGCAGCTGCAGCAGGCGCTGGGCCAGCTTGCCGATCAGGCTCTCGAGCAGGTTCACATGCTCTGAGGTGCATTCGTCGATGATGATCTGGCGCACCTTGCGGTAGTCCAGCACATGGAGGATGTCGTCATCGCGCGGAGCCAGGGGCTGGGGGCCGAGATTGAGTTCGGCGTCGACCTGAATCGGCTGAGGCTCTTGTTTCTCATGCGCAAGAATCCCCAGGCTCGCGTCGAAGCGCAGCCCGGTGAGCGTGAGAATCTGTTGTCCGGAAGTGGATGTCATGGAAAAGGGTGCGGCCTCGACGGGCTCACATCATCGAAAAATCGCGCTCGAAGCGCTGTAAATGTTGGCCGCCGTCCACCAGCATGGTGGTACCCGTCATGGAGCGGTTTTCCAGTGCAAAGCACACGGCGGCGGCAATGTCCTCGGACGAGGAGGAGCGTCCCAGCGGGCTCATGGCGTGCAGGGCCTCGAACTTTTCCTGGCTCAGCATATGGCTGGTCAGTGTCAGGCCCGGCGCCACGCCCACCACGCGCACGCGTGGAGCCAGCGCCAGGGCCAGCATGGTGTTGGCGGCTTCCAGAGCCGCCTTGGAAAGGGTGTAGCTCAGGAAATCGGGGTTCTGGTTCCAGAGCTTCTGGTCCAGCACATTGACCACGGCGCCCTGGGCGGACTCTTCGCCTGCCGCCACGCGCTCCTGCACATGGGCGTGCAGAGCCTGGGACAGCAATATGGGCGCACCCGTGTTGCTGCGCAGATGCGCTTCCAGCGCCACATAGCTGAAGCTCTGGGCATCGTCATGCTCGAACAGCGAGGCGTTATTGACCACGGCGTCGATGCGGCCAAAGCGCTCCACCACACGCGGCACCAGCGAGCGCACGGATTCCTCGTCAAAGAAGTCCGCGTCAAAAGCCGCGCTGTCGCCCGACAACTGCGCGCAGGAAGCCACGGTCTGCATGGCTTGCTCGCGGGAGTCGCGATAGTGCACAGCCACTTGCCAGCCCGCGCGGGCCAAGGCCAGGGCCATGTCACGTCCAAGGCGACGGGCGGAACCGGTCACCAATACTGTGCGTGGT
Organism: Comamonas sp. wu1-DMT; assembly: GCF_040187805.1. Lineage (NCBI taxonomy): Bacteria > Pseudomonadati > Pseudomonadota > Betaproteobacteria > Burkholderiales > Comamonadaceae > Comamonas > Comamonas sp. wu1-DMT. The sequence goes on along the minus strand of NZ_JBANEM010000003.1, from coordinate 41,889 downwards.
CGGGCGGGTGAGGACATTCGTGGAAAATGCGGGTTGTGACGACAGAACCCTCAAGTTTAACGAGCGCCTTGCAATCCCGCATTGCCAAGGAGATTGCCGCCGTGGGCGGCTGGCTGCCTTTCGACCGTTTCATGGAGCTGGCGCTCTATGCGCCGGGCCTGGGCTATTACGCCAATGAAACGGCCAAGTTCGGTGCCATGCCGGAGTCGGGCAGCGACTTTGTGACGGCGCCGGAGATTTCGCCTATTTTTGGCCAGCTGGTGGCGTCCCAGTTACGGGAGGCGCTACAAAAAACGAATACCCGCGAGATCTGGGAGTTTGGCGCGGGAACCGGCGCGCTGGCGCTGCAGATCCTCGACGAGCTGGCGGCTCATGGTGCGTTGCCCGAGCGCTACACCATCGTCGATCTCTCGGGCACGCTGCGCGCGCGCCAGAAGCTGGCGCTGGCCAAGTACGAACATCTGGTGCGCTGGGTGGATGCGCTGCCCGAGGCCATGGAAGGCGTGATCATCGGCAACGAGGTGCTGGATGCCATGCCGGTGCAGCTGTTGCAGCGCACCGCAGGCCAATGGCATGAGCGCGGCGTGGTGCTCGGCGCAGGCGGCGATGAGGCGGCTTTTGCCTGGGAAGACCGTCCCACCGAACTGCGCCCGCCTGTGGATATCGGTGGCCCGCATGATTTTCTGACCGAAATCCACCGCCAGGGCGAGGCATTTATCCACACCCTGGGCGAGCGCCTGATTCGCGGTGCCGCCTTCTTTATCGATTACGGCTTTGGCGAGAGCGAGTACTACCACGAGCAGCGCCATATGGGGACCCTGGTCTGCCACTACCAGCATCAGGTGGACAACGACCCTCTGGTGCTGGTCGGCCTCAAGGACATCACGGCTCACGTCAATTTCACGGGCACGGCCGTGGCGGCCCAGGATGCGGGCTTCGACGTGCTGGGCTATACCAATCAGGCGCACTTTCTCATCAACTGCGGACTTGCACCCAAGCTCGATGCGGTCGGCATCAAGGCCAGATCCATGGCCTCCAAGCTGGTCATGGAGCACGAGATGGGCGAGCTGTTCAAGGTCGTTGCCCTGTCCAAGGGCGTGGAGCCCTGGACGCCGCTGGGCTTTGTGCAGGGCGACCGCACGCATCGGCTATAGCGTCTGCGTGCCCGCCGAGCTCACTGCTTTTCGAGCTTGGCGGCCTGGATGATGCTGCCCCAGTGCTTGTACTCGGTGCGCGTGAAGTCGCGGAACGCGCTTGAGCCGAGCAGGCGAGGTTCGCCTCCCAGGGCTGCGACTCTGGCCTTGAACTCGGGGCTGCTGGCCACCTTGAGCGTGGCGGCTTCAAGTCGCTGGACCACGGCGCGTGGTGTCCCCTTGGGGGCCAGCACGCCGTTCCAGGTGGCGGTGACAAAGGACGGAAAGCCGCTTTCCTTCATGGTCGGGACCTGGGGCAGCTGCGGCAGGCGCTCGGCGGAGGTCACGGCCAGCGCCTTGAGCTTGCCGCCCTGGATGAAGGGCAGTGCCGGCGTGATGTTCTCGAAGATGAAATCGATCTGGCCGCCGATCAGATCGGTCAGTGCCGGAGCGCTGCCCTTGTAAGGCGCGTGAACCAGGTCCAGTTTGGCGGCGCTCTTGAGCAGCTCGCCCGAGAGATGCACGGTGGAGCCCATGCCCGGCGAGCCATAGCTCATGCCGGTGCGGCGCTCGCGCGCGTAGCTCACCAACTCGGCCACCGATTTGACCGGTGTTTTCGATTCGTTGATCACCAGCACATTGGGAATCGAGGTCACCAGAGCTACGTACTCGAAGTCGTCCAGGCTTTTCTCGCTGAGATTGCGGTACAGGCTGGGATTGATGGCCTGCGTGCCTGCCGTGCCGAACAGCAGCGTGTAGCCGTCATTGGCGGCGGCTGCGACGCGGCTGGCTCCGATGGCTCCGTTGGCGCCGGGGATGTTCTCCACCACGACCGGCTGGCCCAGGGCCTCGGCCAGACCCTGGCCGACCAGGCGTGCCACGACATCGGTGTTGCCGCCGGGCGAGAAAGGCACGACCAGCTTGAGTGGGCGATTGGGGAAGCTGTCGGCAGCCGCTGGCAGGGCCAGGCTGGCGCCCAGCAGCGCTGCGGTCAGGAGAAACTGTTTGCGTGAAAAGGTCTGGGGCACGGTATGTCTCGTTGTTTGTTGTTGGCGGGCCGTGACGGCAGACGCATGGGCCCGGTCCCTGCATGGCGCAGGGCTTGGACATCATGGGCAGAGGGGGGAATTGAGGTCAATCAATCTTTGGGAAGCATGTCATGCATAAACGGAATGGCTGCCTGACAGCATGGGCGCGCAGGCCGTCAGGACAGTGCGCCCCTATACTTGCGGTCTCATGATTCGCTGGTTGATCGTCATTTTTCTGGCCCTGTTGCTCGTCAACGGGCTGCACGGCTGGCTGCAGCGCATAGGGCTGGGGCGTCTGCCCGGCGACTTCCGCTTTCGGCTGTTCGGCAAGGAATTTTTTCTGCCCGTGGCCAGTACGGTGCTGCTCAGCGTGGTGGCGGCGCTGATTGCCCGCTTTGTGAAGCTCTGAGAGCGTAAACACCTTCTGAGTCGGGCCGACTTGAATCTGCAGGCTTTGGCTGCACATACGGACCTGAGCCCGAGCAGTGCCTGCTGGCACCGTCAGGCATTGCCAAAGAAAGTACAACTTACGCAAAGCGGGTTCAGGCAAGGCGACTGTCCCAGGAGGCAGGCCGTTGTCGCATTCTTGTTTGCGTAAATCCTAGAAAGGTTGCCCCTGTGTCCGAATCCCTGCACTACGTCTGTCCTCATTGCCACACCACCAATCGCATTGCCAGCGACCAGCTGGGCAACCAGCCCGATTGCGGCAGCTGCCACCAGCCGCTGGTGACGGGCGAGCCCGTGGCGCTGGACAACGACAGCTTTGCCCGGCACACCGGCCGCAGCCAGTTGCCCGTGGTCGTGGATTTCTGGGCCCCCTGGTGCGGCCCCTGCCGCATGATGGCGCCGGCCTTTGCCCAGGCGGCCCAGCAACTGGCGGGGCAGGCGCAACTGGCCAAGCTCGATACCGAGGCTTATCCACAGGCCGCAGCACCCTTGGGCATTCGCAGCATTCCGACCATGGTGGTCTTCAAGGAAGGCAGGGAACTGGCACGCATCTCCGGAGCCCTGCCGGCCTCGGAGATCGTGCGCTGGGTGCGCTCGGTGATCTGAGCGGCGGCTTCGCGCGAGCGGGCCCGTTCACCCGGCCCCGGTTCGGGGCCGGTTAGCCTGGCTCAGGCGGCGATGTCCAGCACCACGCGGCCTTCGATCTTGCCTTCGTGCATGCGGGCAAAGATGTCGTTGATGTTTTCCAGCTTGTCGGTGGATACGGTGGCCTTGACCTTGCCCTGGGCGGCAAAGTCCAGCGACTCCTGCAGGTCCAGGCGCGTGCCGACGATGGAGCCGCGCACCGTGATGCCCTTGAGCACCATGGAGAAAATCGGCAGCGGAAAATCGCCAGGTGGAAGACCGTTGAGCGAAATCGTGCCGCCGCGACGCACCATGCCCAGAGCCTGCTCGAAAGCCTTGGGTGACACGGCCGTGACCAGCACGCCGTGGGCGCCTTCGATCTCTCTTTGCAGATAGGCCGCCGGGTCGGTGTTCATGGCGTTGACGGTGACGGTGGCGCCCAGCTGGCGCGCCAGCGCGAGCTTGCTGTCGTCGATGTCGACCGCCGCGACATTGAAGCCCATGGCCTTGGCATATTGCACAGCCATATGGCCCAGGCCGCCGATGCCGGAAATCACCACCCAGTCGCCGGGCTTGGCGTCGGTGACCTTCAGGCCCTTGTACACCGTGACCCCGGCGCAGAGCACGGGAGCGACGTCGATAAAGCTCACATTGGACGGCAGATGGCCCACATAGTTGGGGTCGGCCAGTGCGTAATCGGCAAAGCCGCCGTTGACCGAATAGCCGGTATTGGTCTGAGATTCGCACAAGGTTTCCCAGCCGCCTATGCAGTGGCGGCAGAAGCCGCAGGCGCTGTGCAGCCAGGGCACGCCCACGCGATCGCCTTCCTTGACATGCTTGACGTTCTTGCCCACCGCAGCTACATGGCCCACGCCCTCGTGGCCGGGAATGAAGGGCGGATGAGGCTTGACGGGCCAGTCGCCTTCGGCCGCATGCAGATCGGTGTGGCAGACGCCGGAGGCGGCAATCTTGACCAGGATCTGATCGTCTGCCGGTCGAGGCACCGGCATTTCTTCGATCGTGAGCGGCTTCCCGAAGGAACGCACCACGGCGGCTTTCATGGTCTGGGGTAAGGACATCAGAGCACCTCCTTGAAGCAAGAGGGCAAGGCCGTGGCCTGTGGGCCGGACACTTGCCCGTCAAAGAACCATACCGGTATGGCATGGGGGTTGCAGCGGGCTTCGTGACCTGCTGCATGGCCCGGGCGGAGTGAATCGCCGCAGCCGTCTCGTACTGTGCAATGGCTGCAGCATAGCTTCTTTGACTTAACTCAAGCCGCGCCCATCCTTGCCTTCTGGACCTCGGCGCGCGAGCTGCTAGGCGCCGTCTTCCAGATAGGCGGCAATCGCCCGCTCGCGCGCCTTGCTCACTGCGTCGCCGATGGCCTTGCCCTTGAGGCCGCGCTGTGCTGCGGCCTGGGCGACCGGGCCGGTTTCCACGGCCAGAGCCGCTTTCAGGGCATTGCCCAGGCGCTGGCGCTGCGGATAGGCCGCATCTTCAAAACCCAGCCGTCCGCGCGCGTCGCATTCGCAGGCCTGCAGGGCTTCCTCGAAGCGCTGGGGCTTGCGGATGGCATCGCAGCGCTCGAGCAGCCGCAGCAGGGCGGCGGCATTGAGTTCATGGCTGCGGTGGATGTTGCCATGCTCGCGCGCTACGACCTCGGCCAGCTCCTTGCAGTCGTTGGGTACGCGCCAGCGCTCGCAGACCTGTAGCAGCAGGCGGGCGCTGCGCTGCTCATGGCCGATATGGCGGGGCAGCACATCGGCCGGCGTGCTGCCCTTGCCGAAGTCATGGCAGAGGCAGGCAAAACGCACGGACAGCGGTGCCTGCAGGCGCGCCGACATGTCCAGCACCATCATGGCATGCACGCCGCAATCGATCTCGGGGTGGTATTCGGCGCGCTGGGGCACGCCCCAGAGCTTGTCGAGTTCGGGCAGCAGCCGGACCAGCGCCCCGCATTCGCGCAGGATCTCGAACATGCGCGAGGGCTGGGCCTCCATCAGGCCGCGGCTGATTTCCTGCCACACGCGCTCGGGCACCAGGGCATCGACCTCGCCGGCCGCCACCATCTCGCGCATGAGTTCCATGGTCTCGGGCGCGACGGAAAAATCGGTGAAGCGCGCCGCAAAGCGGGCCAGACGCAGAATGCGTACCGGGTCTTCGCGGAAGGCATCGGTCACATGGCGCAGCACGCGATTCTTCAGATCCTGCTGGCCGTGGTAGGGGTCGACCAGATCTTCGAGGTCGCCGTTGCCTGTCCAGTCTGCGGGAGCAGCGATGGAGTTGATGGTGAGATCGCGCCGCGCCAGGTCTTCTTCCAGTGTCACATCGGCGGCGGTGTGGACCACAAAGCCGCGATAGCCCATGCCGTTCTTGCGCTCGGTGCGTGCCAGCGCATATTCCTCATGGGTCCGGGGGTGCAGAAACACCGGAAAGTCGCGCCCCACGGGCACGAAGCCGCGCGCGCTCATCTGCTCCGGCGTGGCGCCAACCACCACCCAGTCCGTATCGTTGACGGGCAGGCCCAGCAATGCATCGCGCACCGCACCGCCTACCTTGAAAACCTTGAATTCACTCATGCTGCAATGGTAGTGGCTGCGAGCCGGCCTGCAGATACCGCAATCGCGGGAGCCAAGCCTCAGCGCTGCTGGCGATAGGGCTCTTCAAACTGCAGAAAGTCGTGCTCGGCCAGCGCTGCCTGAATCCATTCCTGGGTGGCTGGCAACTGGGTGACGCGCTGTATATAGGCACGTACCGGGGCCGAGGTCGGCAGGCCGTAGCTGTTGATGCGCATGCACACCGGCGCAAAAAAGGCATCGGCAATGCTGAACTGGTCGAACAGCATGGGGCCGCTGGCAGCGCTCAGCAGTGGGGTCCAGAGCTCTTCGAGTTGTTGGACATCGCTGCGCAGATCGGCATGCTCGGCCCAGAGCCGGGCGCCGGTTTCCTGCAGCTGGGCTTCGATATTCATGGGGCAAAGGCTGCGCAGCGCACCGAAGCCGCTGTGCATCTGAGCCACCAGACTGCGTGCGCGGGCGCGCTGGGCCACGGTCTGCGGCCACAGATGCTTGTCGGGAAAACGCTCGGCCAGGTATTCGCAGATGGCCAGGCTGTCCCAGATGATCAGTCCCTCGTCGACCAGCAGCGGCACCTTGCCGGTCGGTGCGAGTGCCAGCGCCTGCAGCTTGAAGCTGGAGTCGGGCGCAAAGCTGTCAAAGCGCAGCGTGAGCTCTTCGAAGCTGATGCCGCATTGGCGCATCAGCACCCAGGGACGCATGGACCAGGACGAGTAATTCTTGTTGCCGATATAGAGCTTCATGGCGGACTCCTGTGTGGTTTGTCGAGCAGCTTATCAAGCTTGGGCCTGACGGTCTGTGTGTTTTGATTCCACAGTCATGTCTCGGTGGCACGGCGGATGATGTAATTGCAGCACTATGGCAAATACTTCGACTTCTTCTGCAAGCCCGGCCGCTCAGGTGGCCGGGGCCGGTCATCACAAGGGCGCGCTGGTGCTGTTCTCGGGCGGCCAGGACTCGACCACCTGCCTGGCCCAGGCCCTGGCCATGTTCGAGCGCGTGGAGACGCTGGGCTTTGACTACGGCCAGCGCCACAGCGTGGAGATGCAGGTGCGCGCCGGTGTGCGCGAGCAGCTGGCTGAGCGTTTTCCCCTGTGGGCGCCTCGTCTGGGCGAGGACCATGTGCTGTCGCTCGACGTGCTCAAGCAGATTGGCGGCTCGTCCCTGACCGAGGATGTGGCTTTTGCCATGCAGGCCGACGGCCTGCCCAACACCTTTGTGCCGGGCCGCAACCTGCTGTTTCTGACGCTGGCCGGCGCGCTGGCCTATCGCCGCGGGCTGACGGTGATCGTCACCGGCGTCTGCGAGACCGATTACTCGGGCTACCCCGATTGCCGCGACGACACCATGAAGGCCCAGCAACTGGCGCTGAACCTGGGCCTGGAACGCCGGCTGCGCATCGATACGCCGCTGATGTGGCTGGACAAGGCCCAGACCTGGCAACTGGCCCAGGACCTGGGCGGCAGCGAACTGGTGGAGCTGATCCGCACCGAGACCCATACCTGCTATCAGGGCACGCGCGATGCGCTGCACGAGTGGGGCTATGGCTGTGGCAGTTGCCCGGCTTGCGAGCTGCGTGCATCGGGCTGGCACAACTGGCGCGCCAGCCAGTCAGCTTGAAATTGATAGCTTCTTGCGCTTGATAAAAAAGGACTTCAGGCTGATAAAGCTATGAAGTCCTTTAATTGAATGCAGTAAATGCTCCTTAATAAGGAGCATTTTTTCGATGAACGCGATCAGGCGCTGGGCCGCGTGGCGATCTGCCCGGCCTGAATCTGCGCCGTCATCTGGCTGAGCCAGGCCTGGCTCTCGGGGCGCTCGAACAGAAAGTCCCAGATGGCATCGTGCTGGCGCGGTGTCAGGCCAAGCGCGCCATGGCGGCGCATATGTGCTTGCAGCCGCAGCACCTCGGGGTGCGTGAGCGGCAGCTGCATCACGGTCAGTGGCGGGCGCTGGCGGTAGCGGCGCTGGGGAATGTTCTTGCGGGGACGACTCATGGCAAAGCGATTCAAAGGTTAGACGGGCCAGACCACGCCGTTGTCGTTGAGGATGGCGTCCAGCGGCTGGTCATGGGCCTCGGGCTGGAAGTCATCGACATAGCCATTGGTGTAGCCCAGACCCACGGTGAAGGGGCGCGGGCTCAGCTCGGCCAGCGTGCGGTCATAGAAGCCGCCGCCATAGCCCAGGCGGTAGCCGCCGGCCGCGTAGCCTACGCAGGGGACAAACAGCAGCGTGGGCACCAGCAGTTCGGTATCCTTGGGCTTGGGAATGCCATAGGCGTCCTCCTCCATCGGGCAACCGGGGTACCAGGCGTGAAAACTCAGCGTCTTGCGCTGTTTGTCTATCACCGGCAGCCCGATCCTGCGCCTTTGTGGAGTACCCTGTAGCTCGCCATCTTCCTTCCAGCGATGCAGGGCTGGCAGCGGATCGAATTCACCCTTGATGGGCCAGTAGGCACCAATCACGGTATCGGGCCGCTCCATCAGCCAAAAGCGCATCACCTGCTGCAGCGCATCGGCGCGTTGCAGGCGATCTGGAAGGTTGAGGCGCAGTTCAATCAACTTGCGGCGTAACGCTGCTTTGTCCATCGGATAATTTCCTCCATGCACTGGCTGAAGATTTTGACACCGCTTTGTGCGGCTTCCCTGTTGACTGTAGCTGCTCCTTTTGCGCAGGCACAAAACCCGGGCGACGCCGTGTTGCTGGACATGCAAAAAGCATTCCGCAGCCGCAATCAGACGGCGCTGACCCAGCTCCTGCCTCAGGCTGCCGGTCACCCCCTCGAACCTTGGGCCGCTTACTGGGAACTCAAGAACCGTCTGGAAACCGCGTCGCCCGATGAAATCCAGGGCTTTCTGAACCGCTATGCCGGCACCTATCAGGAAGACCGCTTGCGCAACGACTGGCTGCTGCTGCTGGGCAAGCAGCGCGACTGGAACACCTTCAGCCAGGTTTATCCCAAGTTCCGCATGCGCGACGACAAGTCCGTCACCTGTTACGCCCTGCTCGCCGATGCCTTGCAAGGCCGGGGCGCGCCCAATGTGGGCCAGCAGGTACGCGATCTGTGGCTGGCACAGAAGGATGCCGATGACGGCTGCACCACGGCCGCCGGCCAGCTGTATGCGAACAAGCTGATCACCGACGCCGATGTCTGGCGCCGTGCTCGTGTGGCCACCGAAAACAATCGCCAGAAGGCGGCCCGTGATGCGGTGGTCATGGTCGCCCCCGAGGCCGCCGACCAGGTGGCGCAGGTCTTTGCCTCGCCCGTCAAATACCTGGCAGGCCAGAGCAAGGCACGCGGCCGCGAGCGCAAGGAGCTGGCCCTGCTGGCCCTGATTCGCATGGCGGCCAGCGACCCCGATGCGGCCGCCACCCAGATCGAAGGCGGCTGGGGCGCCCAGCTCAACGGCGAGGAGCGCAACTGGGCCTGGGCTGTGGCCGGCAAGCAGGCTGCCTTCAAGCTCTCGCCCGATGCCAATAGCTATTTCGGCAAGGTGCGCCGCAACGAAGACCTGAGCGACGACCTGCTGGGCTGGAAGGTCCGTGCCGCCTTGCGTGCCGGCGACTGGAAGGCCGTGCGTCGCGCCATCGACGCCATGGGCCCGGAGCGCACCGACCCGACCTGGGCCTACTGGAAAGCCAAGGCCATGCTGGCGGGCCGCCCCAATGCCGAGGAAAAGGCCGAAGCCCGCCAACTGCTGGAGGACACGGCCGGCAGCCACAGCTTCTACGAGCAGCTGGCGCTGGAGGAAATCGGCCAGCGCATTACCGTGCCGCCCGCGCCCGCACCGTTGACGGCGCAGGAAAAGGCGGCGGCGCGCAGCAACCCCGGCCTGAGCCGCAGCCTGTATGCGATTGGCATGGGGCTGCGCAGCGAAGGCGTGCGCGAGTGGAACTATTCCACCAATCTGCACCAGCCTGGCGGCATGGAAGATCGCGAACTGTATGCGGCCGCCGATCTGGCCTGCGAGCGCCAGGTCTGGGATCGCTGCATCAACACCAGCGAGCGCACCAAGACTTTTGCCGACTGGAAGCAGCGCTTTCCCATGCCCTATCACGATACGGTGCTGGCCAAGTCGCGCAATATCGGGCTGGACCCGGCCTATGTTTACGGCCTGATCCGTCAGGAGAGCCGCTTCATCATGGATGCACGCTCGGGCGTGGGCGCTTCGGGGCTGATGCAGGTGATGCCGGCCACGGCGCGCTGGACGGCTAAAAAGATCGGCATGACGGGCTTCACGCCCGACATGATCAACGACCGCGACACCAATATCACCATCGGCACCTCCTATCTCAAGCTGGCGCTGGACGACTTCGAGGGTTCTATGGCGCTGGCTGCCGCGGGTTACAACGCCGGCCCGGGCCGCCCGCGCAACTGGCGCAACGGCCCCACGCTGGATGCCGCCATCTGGGCCGAAAACGTGCCCTTCAGCGAGACCCGCGACTATGTGAAGAAGGTGCTCTCCAACACCACCAACTATGCGGCGCTGATCACCGGCCAGCCTCAGTCGCTCAAAAGCCGACTGGGCACCATAGGCCCGCGCCCGGCCAATGATCCCGAGACCATGAAGGACTTGCCATAAGCGGGTGCTTCGATGAGCTGATTGCTCATTTATTAATAGTAAAAAGCGCTCTGCCCGAAAGGTGTAGAGCGCTTTTTTATTGAACTCTTCAAGTGCTCAAACAAAGCCCGCGCCGAGGCGCGCGTGAAATAGCATGCAAAGACCCATGTAGGTGAATAACCTACAAACATATGGCGAATGAGACTGGTTTGCGTTTACAGAAGTACATAATTGCAACCGTCAGAGCCCATAACGTCACATACAACCTCGGCTTTGTCTCCCTTTAGCTGCCTGCCAGCTGTCCAGAAGGCCCACCGGGCCGCCGCTTCCTACCCGTATCTGTGAACGACCTGCCCGAGGCAGGCCGAGGAGTCATCATGTCCAACGCAGCTCTCAGCCGCGCCCGCCATATTCGCTGGCAACCCCGTTTACTGGCCCTGGCCGCTGCCGCCGCATGCGCGGGCAATGCTTTTGCGCAAGCCAAGGAGTCCACCATGGAGGAGGTGGTGGTCTCGGCCTCCGGCTTCGAGCAAGAGCTGAAAAATGCCCCGGCCTCCATCTCCGTCGTGACGCGCCAGGAGCTTGAGACCAAGAACTTCCGCGATCTGGCCGAAGCCTTGCAGGGCGTGGAAGGCATCGATGTGATGGGCGGAACCGGCAAGACCGGCGGCCTCGACATCAGCATCCGTGGCATGCCCAGCGACTACACGCTGATCCTGATCGACGGGCGCCGCCAGAACGTGGCGGGCGACGTCACGCCCAACGGCTTCGGCGCCGCACTGACCAGCTTCATGCCGCCCATGTCGGCCATCGAGCGTATCGAAGTCATTCGCGGCCCCATGTCCACGCTCTATGGCTCGGACGCCATGGGCGGCGTGATCAACATCATCACGCGCAAGGTCAGCAAGGAGTGGGGCGGCGAAGTCAGCGTGGGCGCCGGCATTCCGCAAGACAGCGAATGGGGCAACCAGTACAAGAGCAGCTTCTACATCAACGGCCCCATCAAGCAGGATCTGCTGGGTCTGGCCGTGCGCGGCAGCACCTTCAACCGCGATGCCGCCGACTGGGTGCTGGCTCCTGGTGCCGCCCAGCCTGCACAGGCGCGCAACCCCGCGCCTGCGCAAAGCCGCCAGCACAGCCTGGGTGCCAAGCTGACACTGACGCCCAGCCGTTATCACGACATCTGGCTGGACGTGGACCAGGCCCGCACCTGGTACAACAACGAAGATGGCCGTCTGGGCAGTCGTGATGCGGTCATCACTGACCCCACCAAGCTGCCCGGCTACCGCGACGCCCTGCGCTTCAACCGCGATCAGGTCAGCATCGGCCATACCGGCCGCCTGGGCTTCGGCACGCTGGAAAGCAGCCTGATGCATACCGAAACCGAGACCATTGGCCGCACCATCCCCGGCGCGTCGGTGCCCAAGGGCGACCCGCGTGCTGGCGCCGATCGCGAGCTCAAGACCACCAATCTGGTGCTGGACAGCAAGCTGGTGGCCCCCGTGGGCGATGCCCATATGCTGACCGTGGGTGGCCAGTTCTGGGATGCCAAGCTCAAGGACGGCCTGCTGCCGCAAAGCCACAAGCAGACCATGTGGTCGCTGTTTGTCGAGGACGAATGGCGTCTGCGCCAGGGTCTGGCCGCCACGCTGGGCGGCCGCTATGACCACCATGATGCCTTTGGCGGCCAGTTCAGCCCGCGCGCCTATCTGGTCTGGGATGCGACGACGAACTGGACCTTCAAGGGCGGCGTGAGCCAGGGCTTCAAAGCCCCGCGTTTGAATCAGCTGATCGACGGTGTCAGCGGCGTGACCGGCCAGGGCCAGACCATCAGCATCGGCAACCCCAACCTCAAGCCCGAGACCAGCACCAATGTGGAGCTGTCGGCCCTGTTCGACAACAAGGCGGGCTGGACCAGCGCGGCCACCTTCTTCCACAACGATGTCAAGGACAAGATCGCCTCGGGCGGCTCTTGTGATCCTAAAAAGCCTGGCTCAGTCTACATCTCCAGCTGCGCTTACAACCCCACGGCCGATTACTCCATCAATGTGGACAAGGCCAAGACCTGGGGTCTGGAACTGAGCAGCCGCGCCCAGCTGGCCAAGGACTGGGCCGTCAAGGCCGGCTACACCTGGACCAACAGCGAGGTCATCGAAAAAGGCGTCAAGAACGGCCAGTTGGCCAACACCGCCAAGCATATTGCCAGCGCCCAGCTGGACTGGACGCCGAGCAGCCAGTGGCGTCTGTGGGCACGCGGCGAGTACCGCGGCAAGAGTCCGCGCTTCAGCGGCTCCTACGACAACTTGAGCAAGGCCAACAGGGACGTGTATGACGCCGTGGGCGATATCAAGGGCTATGCGCTGTTCCATCTGGGAGGCAGCTATCAGGTCAACAAGAGCCTGAGCATCAACGCCAGCATCTTCAATCTGTTCGACAAGGACTTCCGCAAGTATCAGCAGGTGAGCGTCAACGGCACGCCGACCTGGGTGAACAGCTATTTCCAGGGCGGCCAGAGTGTGTCGGGCGTGACCCAGGCCGGTCGTACCTTCTGGATCACGGCGAACATGAAGTTCTGAGGCTGAGCGCTTTACAAGCGGCATGAGCTTCTGAATCAGGAGCTGTCAGCGCAGTTCAATCATAGGTTTCAAACTGTTTTATGTCTGAAACCATGGACGAAAAAGCGCAGGCAGCTCCTGTTTTCATATTTCTGATTATTGTTTACACTTCTTTACAAATACCGGTTCTGCGCATGGCAGGCCAGCAGTGAGTGAGGAGAAGTCGCAATGTCAGCAGCAAAAGGCCGCGTGCTCATGGCCACGCTGGGACTGGTCTGGGCCGGTGCCCTGGTGGCACAGCCCGTCTACAAATGGGTGGATGTGCAAGGGCAGACGCATTACGGCTCGCAGCTGCCGCCGCAGCAGGCGGATGCATCGCAGGTAAAGGTCTCGCCCAACGGCAGCTCCGGTGCGGGCGCGGGGCGCTTTGGCGAAGGACCGGAGACACGCAATCCCGACGGCACCAGGAAGCTGCCCAAGGGCGCTCAGGAAATGGCCGACGGCCTGGCCCAGGGCCTGAGAAAGGTCGACGGCAAGGAGGTGGCGCTGAACTGCGCGCTGGCGGTGGACAACATCCGCAGCCAGATCGAGACCATGCTGGAAAACGGCCAGAAAAACCTCAGGGGCGGCTATATCACCCAGGCTCAGTACGACAGCTCGGCGGGCAACTTCGTGAAGCTGCGCTCCCAGGCCACGGTCAGCGACTGCAAGGCCGCTACGGGCCGCTCGCGCGATATGTACCAGTGCATGACCAGCATGCACAACCACCTGGTCGGCTGCGCCGAAAAGCACAGGCCCTGAGCAGCTCGGCCGGTTTCAGAACACGCTCTCAGGTCTCGGCCCACATGCGCAGCAGGTTGTGATAGTGGCCGGTCAGACTGACGGTTTCCTCGGTTTCGCCGAACTTTCCGCGCAGGCTCGTGATGGCCTGATCCATCTCGAACAGCATGGCCCGGCGTGCATCGTCGCGCACCATGCTCTGGGCCCAGAAGAAGGAGCAGACCCGCTCGCCGCGTGTCACTGGCTCGACCCGGTGCAGGCTGGTTGACGGGTAGAGAATGAGGTCGCCCGCAGGCAGCTTGACCTCGTGCGTGCCGTAGGTGTCGACCACGACCAGCTCGCCGCCCTCGTAGTCCTCGGGCTCGCAGAGAAACAGCGTGCAGGACACATCGGTGCGCAGCCACTGCTCGGAGCCCGCGACGCGGCGTGCCGCACCGTCCACATGCAGGCCGTAGGTTTCGCTGTCGCTGTAGCGGTTGAACAGCGGCGGCATGGTGCGCGCGGGCAGGGCGGCGCTGAAGAACAGCGGGCTGGCTGCCAGCGCCTGCAAGATGATGCGGCCCTGCTCCTGGGCCACGGGCGAGTGCTCGGGCAGCTGCCGGTTGCGCTTGACCTGGGCGCCCTGGCTGCCCACGGTGGCGCGGCCGTCGACCCAGTCTGCGGCAGCTATGGCAGCACGCATGCTGGCGACCTGCTCGCGGCTCAGGACCTGTGGGATATGCAGCATCATGGTGAGAATTCTTTGCAATGGAGAAGCCCCGCTTGGGCGAGGCTGCAAGTCGGAAAGTGGATCGCTGCCGCTGAAGACGGCGCGATCCAGGTAAGAGACAGCGAGCAAGCGCCGCCGCGCAGCGAGGCTGTCGTCCCCCTCCGGCGCTCAGCGCCAGAGAGGGGGAAGGCGCGGAGCGCCTCAGGGGGAGAACTTCCAATCAGAACTTGAAGTTTGCCGTCAGGCGGGCCGAGCGTGCAATGCCGGGGAAGTAGCGGTAGCCGCTCTTGTTGATGGCCGCCACATAGTCCTTGTCGAACAGATTGAAGACATTGAGCTGGATGTCCAGATTCTTGTTCACGCGGTAGCTGGCCATGGCGTCGAACACCCAGTAGGAGTCCGTGTGGCTGGGCGTGCCCACGGCACCGTCGGTGCCGCGCTTGAGGCCGCCCGCATAGCGCGCGCCGCCGCCGACTGTCAGGCCGAAGGGCAACTGGTAGGTGCTCCACAGACTGAAGGCATTCTTGGGCGTATAGGTCAGGCCGTTGCTGGCGTCGGCTGCCACCAGGGCGCCGGTGTCTACCTTGGTGTTCTGCACGGTGTAGCCCGCGCTCACGCCCCAGGCCTTGTTGATCTGGCCGATCACGCCCAGCTCCAGGCCCTGCACGATCTTCTTGCCGGTCTGGCCCACGGTGCCGTCGGAGTTGGTGACGATCTCGTTGGTCACCTCGGTACGGAACAGCGCGCCGCTGAGCATCAGATTCTTTTCCGCCAGCTCCCATTTGCTGCCCAGCTCCAGCGTCTTGGCCTTTTGCGGGTCCATATTGGGGTTGGCGGCATTGTTCACCGCGGCTGACAGCGCAAAGTTGCTGCCGCCCGGTGGCTGCTGCGAGAGAGCGTAGTTCAGATAGACGCTGCCATTGGGGGCTGGCTTGTAGAGCACGCCGGCCTTCCAGCTCAGCAAGGTGCCGGATTTGCTCAGGCCGTCCGACGTGGTGGGCACCACGGTGCCCACGGGGTTGCTGCCGCAGGGCTGGGTGGTCGAGGTGGCCGCGCAGACCGCCATGGCGTTGTACGAGGTCTTGTAGCGGTCCAGACGCAGACCCAGATTGGCCTGCCACTGGTCGTTGAACTTCAGCGTGTCGAAGGCATACAGCGCCACGGTGTCGGTCTTGCCCTTGCTGTCGGCGCCGTTGCGTACATAGGCAGGCAAAGTGACGCTGGCGTCGGGGTTGTATACGCTGACCCGGCTGGGTACCGAGCCCGAGGTGGCCAGGCCGTAATTGGTCTGTTCCTCGCGTGTCAGCTCCAGGCCCAGGCTCAGATCATGCTGCACGCTGCCGGTGGCAAGGCTGGTGTTCAGATTGGTCTGGTTGGTCAGGATGCGGTTGACCTGATCCTTGGTGTTGATGAGGCGCGCCATCGACCATGTGGATGGATCGGCGGGGTTGGGCGTCTGCAGACCATTGCTGCCCAGTACTCCACTCGCAGAATAGCCCTGGCCCATGATGGCCGAGAGCAGATAGTCCTGCTTGGTCTCGCCCCAGCGCGTGGTGTTGCGCAGCTTGGTGGTGGATGTGAAGTCATGTTCCACCTTCAGCGTGGCCATGGTGGCCGTCACATCGTCGTGATCGGAGGCCGTGCCGTAGAAGTTCTTGCTGTTGACGCGTGCTGCCGAATCCAGAAAGGCGCGGCGGCCTGCATAGCCTGCAGCGTCGGGCGAGGTGTAGCCGGGCAGGCCGATGGTGGCGACGCCGCCGTCGGGCACATTGCTCTGCTTGATGTGCAGCAGGTTCACGAACACGCGGGTGGGCGAGTTCAGGCCGAAGGCAATCGAAGGCGCAATGCCCCAGCGGTTGTTTTCGATGCCGTTGCGGCCCGCCACATTGGCGTCCTGCGCCATGGCGTTCAGGCGCACGGCCGTGCCGGTCTCGGCATTGACGACGCGGTTCAGGTCGATGCTGGCGCGCTTGTAGCTGGCCGAACCCAGGCCCAGCGAGCCGCCGAAGCTGTTGTTCAGATTGGCCTGCTTGCTCACCAGGTTGATGGCACCGGTGGGGGCGCTGCGGCCGTAGTCGGTGCCGGCCGGGCCCTTGGTGACCTCGACCTGATCGATGTTGAACATATCGCGCGAGATAGAGCCGATGTCGCGCACGCCGTCCACATAGATGCTGCTGGAGCTGTCGAAGCCACGCATATAGACGGCGTCGCCCGTGCTGGTGTTGCCGTTCTCGCCTGCGTAGAAGGTGCCGGCGCCGGGCACATTGCGCAGCGCCTCGGTCAGCGTGGTGGCGCCTTGCTCCTGCAGCAGCTGCTCCTTGATGACGTTGACGGTCTGCGTGGTGTTGACCAGCGGCTGGGTGAACTTGGGCGAAGACAGCTGGCCGGGCGTGTAGCCGGTGTCGGCATTGCCTTCCACCTTGACTTCCTTGAGTGCGGTTTCCGCAGACTGGGCCAGTGCCGGCATTGCCAGGGTGGCACCGGCCAGCACGGTGGCGCAGGCGACCAGACCGGCGGAGGAAGGCAAGCGGCCCGCGGAATGCTTGCGGCTTTGGATATAGATGTTGGATTGAGCCATGTTGAAAGGACTGGAAGTGAAGACAGTTGGCTGGCTGGTACGGGCTGTCTGCACTTGTGATGCGAGCGCGGACGAGGGTGGCGTCCGGGCGAAGTCCTGGCTGGCTAAAGCGTACTCGGGTACGAATGCAGCGGATGATAATGATTCTTAATATAACTTTGCGAAAGTTTACGGAGAATCATGTCTGGCGTTGTTGCATAGCAACATGGTCGGGATAGGCGGGCGCTCGCTTCACTTCAGATATAAGAGCATCCACCGCTTCTTAAATAAGCTTTTCTTGCGGATATGTCATTGAAATCAATGAGTGACGTGCGCTAGCTGCTACTTTTTTAAGAGTTCTGGTCGGCTTGAGGTCTGGGCGCTGTCCCTGGCCTGCAGCAGCAGCCCGTGCAGCAAGCCCTGCTGGGCTTCGGGAAAGTCGCTGAGCAGCTCGGTGGCTATCTGCTCGCGCCGGTGCCTGAGCTGATCGAACAGCTGCTGTCCCCGGGCGCTGAGCTGCAGGCAGCGTACGCGCTTGTCGGCTTCGCTGGCCGAGCGCTCCAGCCAGCCCTTGTCCTGCAACTGGGCCAGGGTGCGCGCCATCTGGGCCTTGTCGGTGTGGCTGTGCTCGACCAGTTCCTTTTGCGTGATGCCGGGGTGGCGGCCGGTGTGCATGAGGATGCGGAATTCGTTGAAGGTCAGCCCCGGTTGCACCGCTTCAAGCGACTCAAGCAGGCGCGCGCGAAACAGGTGCAGCAGATCGTGCAGCACCTCGAACACATCGGCGGCGATGGATGAACTCATGGTGGGAAAGGTTGTTTGTTGACTTAGTCAACTTATTAATGGATATTTCGTGGACTTTATCAACTTAATGAAAATCATGTCCAACACCGAGACAGTGTCCATCATGCAGCGTGTACGCCACGAATTCCGCTCGCGCCATGTGCAGTTGCTGGCGCGCGAGCAGCTCAGCCCCGGCTTTATCCGCCTGACTGTGGGTGGCCCCGAGCTGGCAGGCTTTGTCAGCGCGGGCTTTGACGACCACACCAAGCTCATCCTGCCCCAGGCCGGGATGGACAGGCCCAATCTGCCGCAGATGGTCGACGGTCGCCCCCATATAGCCGGCGAGCGCCCCACCATGCGCGACTACACGCCGCTGAACTACGACGCGGCCCGCCACACGCTGCAGCTGGAGTTCGCCGAGCATGGCTCGGGCCCGGCCGTGGAATGGGCGCGCACAGCACCCATCGGCCAATGGCTGGGCCTGGCCGGCCCGCGCGGCAGCCTGGTTGTCCCCGCCGATCTGGACTGGCATGTGCTGCTGGGCGATGAAAGCGCCATGCCCGCCATGGAGCGCCGCCTGGCGGAATTGCCGGCCGGCAGCAGCGCCATCGTCCGGGTGCAGATCGGCAATCAGCTCGATCAACGCCACTGGAGCAGCGCTGCAGCGCTGGACCTGCAGTGGGTGAGTTCGCTGGCCGATGCGGTGGATGCGCTGGAACTGCCCGAAGGCGAGGGCTTTGTCTGGGCCGCAGGCGAGAATCGCGCCATGGCCGATCTGCGCAAGCGCATTCTGGCCAAGCCCGGTGCCAATCCCAAGCGCATGCGGATTGCTTCCTACTGGAAGCAGGGCGAGGCCGCCCACCACGAGGAACTGAGCGCGAATGACTGAAGAGACAGGTCCGCCTTCACGACTCACTGCAATACTGCGTCGCAAGCTGCACAAGCGCTACATCCCCCTGGTGTTTGCCTTCTACATGGCGCTGATCATGGCGTTTCTCATGTGCTGCATCATCGTGGCTGCCAGCGGCGGCCTGGGCGCAGGCTATGGGTGGCGGGTGCTCAAGGCCTATGCGCTGGCCATGCCTTCAGCCTTTGCTTGCGTGGTGTTGGTGCGTCCGCTGGTCATGCGGCTGGTTGCAGCCACCGTGCAGCACTGAGCGTTCCTCACTGATTGAGCAGGACGGGGGCGCCGGTTGCATCGCGCCGCAGCTCGGCCGCGCCGCTGGTAAGCAGACTCTCGATCAGGCTTTCCAGCCATTGCTGCGCGGTCTGTGCGCCAAAGTATCTCTGGTGCAGGATGCCGAAATAGGGAGTGGCATGAACCCAGCTCTGCAGCTCCTGCACCCTGATGCTTTGCCATTCCAGCAGCTTGTATTTGAGCAGCACCTTGGCGGCATAGCTGGCATGGCGCTCCGGCGCCTGGACAAAGCCGGCCAGCCGCTTGCGGGCAATGCCCAGAGCCATCTGAACATCGCCAAACAAGCCGCCGTGTCCGGGCACGACAAGCCGGGGCTCCAGGCGCTCGATCACGTCCAGGGTCGCGGCGACCTCATCGAAGGCGGCAATGCCTTCGATCTCGGGGAAGACCACGCCAAAGCCGTTTTCCCATAGCGCATCGGCAGAGATCAGGATGCGGCTGTCAGGCTCGAACAGAATCACAGAATGCGGATCATGGCCGGGGGCTGCATGGATCTGCCAGTCGCGGCCCGACAGGCCTATCGTGCTGCCTGGCTGCAGCAAGCCCGTGATGGCAAAGCGCGGGCACTCCTGGCCCGTGGGGGCATAGCTGAGGGCGGCTTCGTCCCAGTTGCGCACCTGCTCGGCCTGGCCTGGTGCGATAAAGGTCTGCACCTGTGGATAAGCCTGCTGTAGTGCAGCATTGCCTCCGCAATGGTCGCTGTGCAGATGGGTGTTGAGAATGCGCGCCAGCGGCTGACCTTCCAGCGTGCTGTCGATCAGCTCCAGTGTTTGTGCGGAGTGCGTGACATAGCCGGTGTCGATGACGGCAGCACCTTCGGCATCGCCGGCTTGCGCGGCAAAGACGATGTTGTTGGCCGACAGCCAGCCGCGCTCCAGCACGGTCATGCCGGGCGGCAGTGGGACATGCATTGCCGGGGATGCATTCATCGGACTGGTCTCCTGTGCGGTGCTTTGTGTTTTGCACAAGCCTAGCAGACCGTTCATCACGCAGCTGTCGCGCGGGCGGGCTGCTCAGTGCTGCTCAGTGCGATTCGGCCGAAGGCAGGATGTTGCGGCGAATCACCACGGGCTTGCCGCCAAAGCGCTGCTTGGACAGCCAGTGCGCCAGGGCCGAATCGAGATGCGTGGCGTGGCCGGGAAACCAGTCCACCAGGGCCTTGGTCAGATCGCGGCAAAGGGCTACATTGCCTTCGGCGAGCTTGACGCGGACCTCTGTCACCGACTTGAGCACGGCCGCATGTTCGTCGATATGGCAGTCGCGTGGTGGGAAGCCGGTGCTCAGCATCCACTGGTCCTCTTCGGCAAAGTGGTGCTGCAGATGGGTCTGCATGGCTTGCAGCAGACTGGGCAACTCGCTGTCTTCGGCGGTTTGCAGCAGGGCAATCAGCTCGACGAATTCCTCGTGCAGCTCGTCCATGGGCCCGTGGCCCATGAGCAGATGGTCTCCCCAGACCAGGGTGGCGGAGTGGCTCATGGCAATGTCTTCTTGTGAATGCTTCGGAGTGCGCGCAGCTTGTCTCTGAAGACCATTATGCAAGCCGTATCGGTGGGCAGGCATCCTCCAAAAGAGGGGGCGGTCTGCCGTGCGGGCAAAGAAAAAGCCTCTTGAACTGAAATCCAAGAGGCTTTGTCTGGTGCGCGATACATGGATCGAACATGTGACCCCTGCCGTGTGAAGGCAGTGCTCTACCGCTGAGCTAATCGCGCTTTAACTGGTGGGTGATACATGGATCGAACATGTGACCCCTGCCGTGTGAAGGCAGTGCTCTACCGCTGAGCTAATCACCCGAAGACCGCAATTCTAGCAGCAACTTTGGAAGTCTTCGGGAAAACTCGTAAATTTTCTGAAAAAACTCAGTTCGAGCGCAGCTCGCGCCGCAGGATCTTGCCCACATTGGTCTTGGGCAGTTCGTCGCGGAACTCGATATAGCGTGGCCGTTTGTAGCCGGTCAACTGCTCCTGGCAGTAGCGCATGACTCGATCCTCCGTCAGCGAGGAGTCGCTGCGCACCACATAGACCTTGATCGATTCGCCCTGCTGATCGTCCTTGACGCCCACGGCTGCGCATTCGAGCACGCCGGGGCACATGGAGATGACGTTCTCCAGCTCGTTCGGATAGACGTTGAAGCCGCTGACCACCATCATGTCCTTCTTGCGGTCGATGATGCGGGTGTATCCCTCGTCGTCCAGCACACCGATGTCGCCGGTGCGCATATAGCCGTCGGCCGTGAAGGCCTTGGCGGTCTCTGCAGGCTGGTTGTAGTAACTGTGCATGACGTTGGGGCCCTTGATGCAGAGCTCTCCCGCCTGGCCGTTCGGCAGGTCGTGGCCTTCATCGTCCTTGATGGCGATCGAGATGCCGGGCAGAGGCAGGCCTATGGTGCCGGTGAACTCCTTGTTGGTCACGGGATTGTTCGTGCCTATGGCACAGGTCTCGCTCATGCCCCAGCCTTCAATCATGGCGCAGCCCGTGGTCTGTTGCCACTGACGCGCCGTGCCTTCGGACGCCGCCATGCCGCCGGCCTGGGAGATGAACAACTGCGAGAAATCGAGTTGGCGGAACTCCGGGTTGTTGAGCAGCGCATTGAACAAGGTGTTCACGGCTGGCAGCACATGGAAGGGCCGCTTCTTGAGCACCTTCACAAATTTCGGGATATCGCGTGGGTTGGGAATCAGACTCAGACTGCCGCCCAGTCGCATGGCGAACAGGCTCACGGTGAGCGCGAAGATGTGATAGAGCGGCAAGGCCGCCACGATATGGGTCTCATTGGCCTTGACCCTGCCTTCCAGCGCAGGGGTGAACCAGGTATGGGCCTGCAGCGTGGCGGCGACGATGTTGCGATGGGTCAGTACCGCCCCCTTGGACAGGCCTGTGGTGCCGCCCGTGTATTGCAGAAAGGCGATCGAGTCCAGCGTGGCCGTGCTGGGGATGAGCTTGCGTCCTGCGCCCTCGGTCAGAGCCTTGCTGAACTGGGTGACCTGGCGCTGCTGGCTGCCGGCGCCTGAATCCGAGCCAAGGGGCAGGTCAAAGGCCGGCACCATCTTGGCCAGGTGGCGCACGGCAAAGGTGATCCAGCTGCCGTACAGGCCGCCGAGCAGATCGCCCATGCTGGTCAGGCAGATATGGCGGATATGGCTGCGCTCCAGCACCTGAGCCAGGGTGTGGGCAAAGTTCTCCAGAATGATGATCGCCGTGGCACCCGAGTCTTTGAGCTGATGCTCGAGCTCGCGCGCGGTGTAGAGCGGGTTGACGTTGACGCAGGTAAAGCCTGCACGCAGCACGCCGGCCATGCTGACGGCGAACTGCGGCACATTGGGCAGCATGATGGCCACGCGCGCCCCTGGTTCCAGACCCAGACTCTGCAGCCAGGCCCCCATCTGTGCGGATAGCCTGTCCAGCTCTGCATAGCTCATCCAGCGGTCCATGCAGACCGAAAACGGCCGCTCTGCATGCTGGCTGAAGGCCTCTTCGAGCAGGTGCACCAGCGAGCGGTACTGCTCGGGCTGCACATCGTGCGGCACATTGGGCGGATAGTTCTTGAACCAGGGAGCGGCAGCGTCCATAGAAGAGGTACCTTGCAGAAGCCGCTCGTCGTCCAGGGAAGAGGGCGGCGGGTTGAACAAAGAAGGCCAGCGTGAAAAACCTGCGCTGCGGCTGATTCTGCGGATGCGGTCTGTCAGGGTCTACGGGGGCTTGTCCTAGGCGTTGAGCGGCATGCTTGCTACGCTTGCGCTTGGAGGTGCAGGCTTTGAATACCTGGTTCTGGCGCTGTGTGGTGATGGGAAGCTGGCTGGCGCTGTTGCTCTGGTGCAGCTATTGGTGGCCGCGCTCAGTGGCTGTGGCACTGCTGGGTGCGGGGCTGATTGCGAGCGGAGCCGGGCTGCAGCTCGGCACGCAGATGCTGATGATGCGTGCGGTGCTGCGCGGTCGTGGATTGCCGCTGCCGCCTGCCATGGTCGCGTTGCGGGCCTGGTTTGCCGAGTGGCGCTGGGCCTGGCGGCTGTTCGGCTGGCAGATTCCTTTTGGCGAGCATGCAGAGCCCGATGGAGTGCCTGTGGATCGCGAGGGCAAGCAGGTGCAAGGGCAGGTGGGCGTGGTACTGGTGCATGGCTATTTCTGCAACCGTGGCGTGTGGACCGTCTGGCTGCGCAGGCTCAAGGCACGCGGCATTCCCTGCATGGCCGTGACGCTGGAGCCGGCTCATGGCAGTCCTGTCGATGCCATGGTGGACGATCTCGACAGATGCGTGAAAGCCATGGTCCAGCAAACCGGCTGTGCCCCGCTTCTGGTTGCGCACAGCATGGGCGGTCTGGTGGTGCGGGCCTGGCTCAAGCGGCTCGATGCAAATGAGCGTGCGCGTTTTGCAGCCCATGTGGTCACGGTGGCCACGCCGCATGGTGGCGCCTGGCTGGCGCGGTTTGCGCAGCGCCTGCCGGCCGTGGAGATGCGCGAAGGCAGCGACTGGCTGCAGCGGCTGGGGCCGCCGCCCCAGGATGTGCCATTCAGCTGCTGGTGCAGCAGCAGCGACAACATCGTCTTCCCCCCCCGACCTTGCGATCTTGCCGAATGCGCAGTGTCGTCAGGTCGACGATGCAGCGCATATGCAGCTGCTGTTTGACCCGCGGGTTTGGCAGCACTGCCTGCAGCTGCAGGCGCAACTGCAGGCGCGACCTCAAGAGCGATCGCAGGAGCGGTATCAGGCAGCCGAGGTGGGCGCCTCCGCAGCCGACGCCGGGGCACGGGCCTGCGGGTCCTGAATCAGGTGGATGTCGGTCGCGGAAACCAGGGCGATCTTCTGCTCGGCGCAGCGCTGCAACAGGCCGAATAGCAGGTCGCTGCGCGTGCTGTAGACATTGCGCGAACTGGAGACATGGCCGAAGCTGGTGATGTTGACCACGCTGCCATTGATGGAGTCCACATACATTGAAGGGGCCGGGGTGCTCAGCACGGCCTCATGCTCGGCATAAAGGCCCAGCAGCACCTCGCGCAGCTTGACGATATCGGTGTTCAGCGGCACCGAGAACGCGATCGAGATGCGGCCCAGCGCGCCATCCATGGTCAGGTTCTGCACGGACTTGGTGATGAACTCCGAGTTGGGCACGATGACGGTGGATTTGTCATCGGTCTGGATCTCGGTGGCGCGCACGCTGATGCGGCGGATGTCGCCGACCTGATCGCCGATGCGCACGCGGTCGCCCAGCTTCACGGGGCGCTCGGCCAGCAGAATCAGGCCCGAGACGAAGTTCTGCGTGATGGCCTGCAGACCGAAGCCGATGC
Source organism: Comamonas sp. wu1-DMT (assembly GCF_040187805.1). Lineage (NCBI taxonomy): Bacteria > Pseudomonadati > Pseudomonadota > Betaproteobacteria > Burkholderiales > Comamonadaceae > Comamonas > Comamonas sp. wu1-DMT. Next base: position 17,657 of record NZ_JBANEM010000003.1, on the reverse strand, counting down.
CGACGGACAAAGCGCTGGCCAGCAGAGCCACTTTTTCAAAGCCTATGCCCAGGGCGGCCAGCGTCCATAGGCCGGACAGCAAAATGCCCATATAGCGGGCCACGGTGCTGATGGAGTTGCGTGCGCCTATATCCAGCTCGGTCTTGGGCAGAAAGGTCTCCACCAGCCAGTGCTGCAAGGCACCAAACAGCGTCAGCCCCGCAACCAGCACCAGCAGGCCGCGCAAGATCGTCATGGGGCGCAGGAAGGAGTCGCCAACGGGCAGACCGTTGGTCAGCGTATCGGCCAGCACGATCAGGCTGCTGGAGTTGCCAAAGGGCGCGATCAGCGCCATCAGCCCCAGCAACAGCAGACAGACACGCGTGAAAGCCGACAACAGCACGCCGACCTGCTCCAGGCGCGAGGGCTTGAGCCCCGTGCCGGCAGCGAAGCCCTGGCCGATACGGCTCTCGCTGGAGCACAGCCAGGTAAAGACGTCGTCGGCAAACTTCATCAGCAGCGAGGTGGCCAGAACCACCACGGTGATCCAGACCATTTGTGTGGCGGCGAATACCGAGAAGTTCAGATAACCGATCAGCGCTGCGATGAGCGCGGCCAGCACCGTCAGATGCCCGCCCAGCCAGGCCAGCATCAGCCAGCGACTGGTTGCCGCAGGCCGGTAATCGTCACCATGATGAGCGGCCTTCTCACGCTCGGCCAGTTGCTGGCGCTTGCGTTGCTTGTTGATGACCATCAGCACCGACATGATGAGCAAGGCATAGACGAGCGCAATCAGTCCGTCCAGGGCCACGCTGCTGACGGCACTGGTGCGTGCGGCAATGTCCACCGCGTTGAGCATCATGGAGAACCAGGTCAGACCGGCGGCTCCCCAGGCAAAGCGTGTGAGCGCAGGGGCGGCGATGTCGTCGATGTTGAGCAGCCGCCAGGTCGGACGCTTGGGCACCAGCAGGCAGGCGCTGACGGAGAGGAAGAAGGCTGCGACAAATGAGGATTGAATCCAGGCATCGGCCACGGTCTGCAGGCGCGGTGCAATCGCGTCTATGGAGCGCAGGCTCTCGATGAATACCAGGCTGGCCAGGCCGGGTAGGGCCGTGCCCACTACCAGCATCCAGACGGCCAGACCCGTGCGGCGCAGCCGTCCGTTGGGCGCGCGTTCGGAGGACGCAAATTTTCGGCCTGCATAGCGCAGGCCGATGCGCAGCGGGAACATCACGAACAGCGCCAGGGCGATGCCGTTCAGCGTGGCCGACCAGCCATGCTCGGCAATGGCTGCCGCAAAGCTGGCCTGGCCCTGGCGTGTCAGGGCCGCAATGCGCTGCAGGTCGGTCGGCAGATGCTCTGCAAACTGCTTCCACAGCGAGGGCGACAGCGGCGATGCCACCTTGCGGGCGATCTGTGCGTTGAACTGCTGAGTGCGGATTTTCTCGATGCTGTCCGTGGTCTGTTTGGCCTCCATGGACAACAGCTTGCCGCGCTTGAGCGCGGAGTCCAGCTCGCTGTGCTGCTGCGCCAGATCCTTGCGCTGCAGGCTCAGTTCGGGGGATTCCTCGCTGCCTTCGGCCACCGGACCCAGCTGGGCAATGCGAGCGTCGATTTGCTTGAGCAGCGGCTCCAGCGCCGTGACGGCATTGTCGGCATCGCGTTTGGACTGCAGGGCTTTTTCGGACAGTGCCTGCAGCGTTTCGGAGGTGTCGGCGTCATCGAGCGACTGGCGTACCTTGTCCAGGGTGTTCGATGCTTGTTGAATCTGGGTGATGGACGTGGTCTGGATATCGCCATTGGCAGGCAGCTCGGCCGCGACGGCCAGACCTATGCAAAGTTGGAGCGCTAAAAGCCAGCGCAGCAGTTGGTTGCAGCGGTAATGCATTGTGAAGAAGTGAGTGGGCGGCAGTTTGCCTCTGGCGCTCACTATAGGTGCAATGCTGCGGTCAGGGTTTCAGGGCGCAGCCAAGTCATGCAGGGCTTGCAGCCTGGATACTCTGCGTCGGATGCTATTGAAAATGGAGCTTTATGCGCTTTTCTGGAAAGGAATAGAGCCGAATTCTCATCTGACAATTCGGCTCTTGACCTCGCGCTTGCCATGGCGCGTGCCGGTATACATCCGCTGACTAAATCAGCTGCTCGCCGGGCAGCAACTCCTTGGCGCCAATGGTGGGCAGCTGACGCAGCTGCTCGTACAGCGGCGCAAAGTCGGCATCGGCCAGGTTCAGCAGGTGGGGCATGTCATCAATCACGAAATAGGTCTGCTGATAGGTGTCGATCTTGTAGAGCGTGCGCATGGTGCGCTCCAGTTGCAGCGGCAGACGATGCGGCTGCGGGCTGTTGACGCTGTACTCCAGCTCGCCCACGGAGCTGAGAATGCCTGCGCCATAGGCGCGCACGCCGCCGCTCTCACGGATCAGACCGAATTCCACCGTGTACCAGTACAGGCGCGACAGCATCTCGCAGGCGCCGAGCTCGGCGGCCTTGAGGCCGCCCTGTCCGTAGGCCTGGATGAAATCGGCCATGACGGGGTTGAACAGCAGCGGCACATGGCCGAAGAGGTCGTGAAAGATGTCGGGCTCGACGATGTATTCAAACTCCTCGGGCTTGCGTATCCAGTCCGTGACCGGGAATTTGCGCTGGGCCAGCAGCGAGAAGAACGGTACCTCGGGAATCAGACCTGGAACGCCGACGATCTCCCAGCCCGTTGCCTTGAATAGTCGCTCGTTGATTTCCTCGAAGCGTGGAATGCGCTCCTTGGCGCCCAGCGACGGCAGGGCGTCGATGAAATGCTGGCTGGCGCGGCCCGGAAGCAGCGCGGATTGGCGCTCGTAGAGGCGGTGGTAGGTGTCATGCTCGGCCTCGGTATAGGCGGCATAGTCCTGCGTGCAGGTGTAGTCGGCATGGGCACGCGTGTAGTCGCCGCGTGGCGGGCGGTCGGACTGGCCATAGACGACGGGGGCTGCGCCGATGCCGCCGGTCATGGTGGTGTTGTTCTGGATGCTGTTCATAAGGCACTCCCTGAGATGAGGGGTCGCGAAGGCTGCGACCAGAGCTCGTGGCCGGGGCGCAGCAGGGAAAAGGAGAAGCGAGCCGAAAGCTGGCTCAGTGCATCTGTATCTGGGCGCGCTTGACGAGCTGTCCGTAGCGTGCATGCTCGGCCTGCACCAGGCGGGCAAAGTCCTGCAGACGCAGGTCGTCGCGCACCACGCCCATGGCGTCGAAGTACTGCTGTATATCGGGCCTTTGCAGCGTCTGGGCAAAAGCCTCCGACCAGCGTTTGGCCTGGCTGTCCGTGATGCCGGCAGTGGCAAAGATGCCGAACCAGGTGGTCAGATTCATGCCCTTGATGCTGTCGTCCAGGCTGGGCACTTCCGGCAGAGCCGGCAGCGGCGAGCGCCAGGTCACGCCAATGGCCTTGAGTCTGCCGGCCCGCAGATGAGGCAGAGCCGAGGCGATGTTGTCGAACATCAGATCGGCCGTGCCCTCGAGCAGAGCCGACAGAGCCGGTCTGGCCCCGCCAAACGGCAGGTGCTGGAGCGGAACCTGGGTCAGCGACTGGAACCACTGGCCCGCGATATGGCCGATGCTGCCGTTGCCCGCCGAGGCATAGCGCAGGGGCTGCCGGTGCTTGGACATGAAGCGCAGCAAATCCTCGGGTGTGTAGATGCGCCACTGCATGGCCAGTTCGCTGCGCATGACCAGTACATGAGGCATGCGGGCCACGAGTGTCAGCGGCTGAAAGTCGCGCAGCGGATCGTAGGGCAACTGGGGGTTGAGCCAGGGAAGGATGGCATGTGTGGCCACGGCACCCATCAGCAGCATGGGCTCGCGCGCTCCTGCTCTGGCCACCATGGCTGCACCCGTGGCGCCACCGTCGCCTGCGACATTGAGTACATTGATATTGCCCAGGGCCGTGGTTTCCTGGGTCAGCTTGCGCGCTGCCCGATCCAGCGGCCCGCCCGCCGCATAGGGAACGACCAGCGAGAGTTCGTTGCGGCTGCGGCTGGAATTCGACGGCAGGGCGCTCGCATCCCTGGCAGCATGCGCGCTGTCCGCGATCAGGGATGTCGCCGAAGCCACCGCCAGCGACATGGCCTGGCGGCGGGAAAGGCGCCAAGTGTCGGCAGGCGCGTCCATCCCCGGTGATCTGCAGTCCTCTGGGGCTGTAGCGGGTGGCTGATGTGGTCGCGACACTGGATCCTTCCGGGCGTTGAAGCTGGCGGCAACGCCTCACGCCAGGCGTGGATGCGGCAGTGCAGCATGGCGGGAAGTATAGGGACGGAAATCGGTCGCCACATGGTCCGTTTGATGGAGTGGTAACCATTGGTATCTTTTTGATGTATTGCGTAGCGACGGAGTCCACGCCGGCCATGCTGCAAGCGAGCAGACGAGGCGGGTGCAGGCCGAGGTGGCGCATGGCAGACTCCGTTGATCTGGCTCAGGTCTTGAGCACGCCGCGGCGCATCTGGTCGAGTTCCATGGTCTCGAACAAGGCCTTGAAATTGCCCTCACCAAAGCCGCTATTGCCCTTGCGCTGGATGAACTCGAAGAAGATGGGACCCAGCTGGTTTTCGCTGAAGATCTGCAGCAGCAGCTCGCCGGGCTGGCCGTCCACAAGGATGTTGCGCGCCAGCAGCTCGGGAATGGGTTCCTGCAGGTCCGGGATGCGCTTGGGCAGCAGCTCGTAATAGGTCTCGCTGGTGTTCAGCAGCTTGATGCCGTTCATCTGCAGACCGTCCACGGTGTCGTAGAGATTGGTCGATCCCAGCGCGATGTGCTGTATGCCTTCGCCGTGGTACATGTCCAGATACTCCTGAATCTGGCCGGCCTTGTCGTTGCCTTCCTCGTTGATGGGAATGCGGATCTTGCCGCAGGGGCTGGTCATGGCCTTGCTCTTGACGCCTGTGGCCTGGCCTTCGATGTCGAAGTAGCGGATCTCGCGGAAGTTGAAGATGCGCTCGTAGAACTCGGCCAGCTCGGCCATGCGGCCGCGGTAGACGTTGTTGGTCAGGTGGTCGATATAGGTCAGGCCCAGGCCCTCGGGATGCAGGTCGGCACCGGGCAGAGGCTCGAAGTCCACGTCGAAGAAGCTGATATTGCCGAGATCACCGTCCTTGGCGCCATTCTTGCCGCGCCATTTGTCGATGAAATAGATCAGGGAGTCGCCAATGCCCTTGATGGCGGGAATGCTCAGTTCGCCGGGGGCGGCCTGCTGGGCATAGCCCCAGGCACCCAGCGAGGTGGCGCGCTCATAGGCGTACTTGGCGTCGTTGACGCGGATGGCGATGGCGCAGACGCTGGGGCCGTGCAGACGCGCGAAACGCTGGGCAAAGCTGTCGGGCTCGGCATTGATGATGAAGTTGATCTCGCCCTGGCGATACAGGGTCACGTTCTTGCGGCGGTGCTTGGCAATGGCCTGAAAGCCCATGCGCTCGAACAGCTGACCCATGGCCACGGGATCGGGGGCCGCGTATTCGACGAACTCGAAGCCGTCCGTGCCCATGGGGTTGTCCCAGGTCTGGAACTGGCTGGCATTGCTTTGGGTCAACGGGGCGTTCATGGCAGAGGTCTCCATCGGGTAGGGGCGCAACACATGAAGAACAGGTGTCGACGATGGATGCACTGTAGGACAGGGCGCGGACAAGCTTCATGCAAAAATGCCTTGGCTGCAAACAGCTCAATGCATGAAAATTGCATGGAAAATTGATTTCATGCAATCTAAATGGTTATCAAGGGTTAACCATTAATAAAAACTGCGCTTTTTTTATAATCTGCCGCCATGAGTTCCATGCACACCATCGACAAACTGGATAAGGCAATTTTGCGCCGATTGCAGGCCAATGGCCGAGAAACTTATGACGTCATCGGGGAGCAGGTTGGCCTGTCGCCCAGCGCCGTGCTGCGCCGTGTCAAGCGGCTGGAGGAAAACGGTGTCATCGATCGCTATGTGGCTTTGGTGCAGCCCGAGACCGTGGGCCTGGGGCTGACGGCCTATATCAATGTGCGTCTGGAAAAATACACCGAAACCAGCAAGCGCAATCCCATGGATGTGTTCCGCGCCAGCGTGCAGACCTGGCCCGAGGTGGTGGAGTGCGTCTCCCTCACTGGCGAGATGGACTATCTGCTGCGGGTGGTGGTGGCGGACATGCAGCATTACAGTCGTTTCATCATGGACACGCTGCTCAAACACCCCAGTGTTCAGGATTGCAAAACCAGCTTTGTCATGGACCGGGTCAAGGTCACGACGGCCGTGCCGCTCTAAGCCTTCGTAGAGGTCCTTCATATGGACCATGACCTAGCCGGAAACAGACGTTAAGGTGTTGAATTAGCGGAAAATCCTTACAGGATTGTTGCAATGCAATATGCGGCTTGTGAAACCTCGGGTTTTTACCTATATTTCAGGCTATGAACCTCCCCAAAGACTGGTTGACATCGCCCTGGCAGGCCGGCTCAGGCTGGCTGCGAGACATGGGCAAGTCCCATGGCGCCGAGCGTCGCTCGCCGTCCTTGGTCCCCATCCGTTCGCTGAGCCCGCGCCATCGCGACCGCATCATCAAGCATCTGCTCAAGCTGGATGCGCGTGATCGCTATCTGCGCTTTGGCTATGCAGCCAACGACGAGCAGGTGCGCCGCTATGTCGAGCAGCTCGATTTCGAGCGCGACGATATCTTCGGCATCTTCAACCGCCGCCTGGAATTGATCTCCATGGCGCATCTGGCCTTTGCCGGCCACCCCGAGCATGAGAAATGCGCGGAATTCGGCGTCTCCGTGCTCAAGAGTGCACGCGGCAAGGGGCTGGGGGCACGTCTGTTTGCACGTGCAGTGCTGCATGCGCGCAGCAAGAACGTGAGCATGATGTTCATCCATGCGCTGTCCGAGAACACGGCCATGCTCAAGATTGCGCGCAACGCGGGTGCCACGGTCAAGCGAGAAGGTTCGGAATCCGAAGCCTATCTGGAGCTGCCGCCTGCCGACTTCGAGACCCATGTCAGCGAGCTGGTGACGGAGCACCTGGGCGAGATGGACTACCAGCTCAAGAAGCAGGCCGTCAATTTCTGGGCTTTCCTGGCCGGCGTGCAGGAAGTGCGCAAGGGCGTGCAGGAAGGCCGCCATAAATCAGGCGAGTAAATCGTCTTGTGAAGCCGGCAAGGCTGCAGCCCAATAAAGACAAGCGCAAGCAGATATCAAAATAGCTTTGACTGAGTGCGCTCGGTGACAGCCGTTCATGGCTTTTGTGAGCTAGCAAGCCGTCTGTCAACACAATCCGTTATTCTTGGGGACTTGTTCGACTACCGCACGTCCTGCACTCCAAGACAGTGTCTGACCCCCATCCTGCGCGACTTCCCGAGAAGGAAGACAAGCGAAGCTTCCTGCAAAAGGTGGCTGAGTTCATCCATCCGGCACCGGAGTCTCCCGATGAACTGATCGAAACCCTGGCCGAAGCCGAAGACAACCAGGTCATCGGCACCGAGTCGCGTGTCATGCTGGAGCGCGTGATTCGCATGGCCGACATGAGCGCCGGAGAAGTCATGGTGGCCGCGCCACGCATGGATCTCATCAATATCGATGCTCCGTATGAAGAAATCCTGCACCAGGTTCTGACCACGGCGCATTCGCGCTTTCCGGTCTACCAGGGCGAGCGCGAGAACATCATTGGCATTCTCATGGCCAAGGATTTGCTCAAGCTGCAGCGCTCTCCCACCCTGAACATTCGTGCTCTGGTGCGCCCGGCCGTCTTTGTGCCCGAGAGCAAGGGCCTGAACGACCTGCTGCGTGAGTTCCGCGCCAATCGCAATCATCTGGCCGTCGTCATCGACGAGTTCGGTCGTGTGGCCGGCCTGGTGACGATTGAAGATGTGCTGGAAGAAATCGTCGGCGAGATCGAGGACGAGTTTGACATCCCCGAGGACGAGGGCGATATCTTTGCTCTGGCCGACAACAGCTACCGCGTGGCGGGCGATGCCAGCATCGAGCATGTGAGCGAGGAGTTCGAGACTTCGCTGCATGCCAGCGACCCCGATGCCGAGTTCGATACCATTGGTGGATTGATTGCCCATGAAATCGGCCATGTGCCCAAGCGTGGCGAGCAGATTCATCTGGGCGGGCTGGAGTTCACCGTGCTCCACACCAAGGGCGGCGCGGTGCGCTGGTTCAAGGTGGTGCGCGATCCTTCGCCAGACAGCTTGGTTCGCAACTGATCGCGACCTGCGCAAATCCGGGTCAGGCCTGGTGTGATGCCGGTGGAAATACTGGTTGTGCCTCTTGGTTTGCACAAATCTTGGCGATACCTCGTATGCTTGAATTCACCCAACCGCCCGGTTGGGTGTTTTGTTAGTGCCTGCTGATTCCTATGACCACCACTGCCTCTACCGTTCAGACCGCTGCTGCCAGGCCCAAAGGCTGGATGAGCTGGCTTTTGATGCTGATTGCAGGCGGGCTGCAGGCCTTCTCTCTGGCCTGGCCCTGGGCTCGCGGCCAGGGCGACGGCTGGCTGAGCTTGGCCGGAGGTTATGGCCGTCCGCTGTGGTGGCTGCAGATTCTGTCGCTGGCGGTGCTGGTTCATGCGCTGCTGGCTGCCCGTACCGCCGCTCAGGCGGCAGGCCGGGCCTGGCTGTTCGGCACGGCCTGGCTGGCGGCCACCTTCTGGTGGCTCTTCATCTCCATGCACACCTATGGCGGATTGGCGGCGCCATTGGCGGTGGCAGCCGTGTTGGCGCTGGCGGGCTTTCTGGGCGGTTATTACGCCGTGGCTGCATGGTGCTTCAAGCGTTTGGCAAAGGCGCCGGATGCATTGTCAGCGATGGTCTTTGCTGCACTCTGGACGCTGGCCGAGCTGGCGCGTGGCTGGCTCTGGACCGGTTTTCCCTGGGGCGCAGGCGGCTATGCCCATGTGGAAGGTCCGCTGGCCGTGCTGCCGCGCTGGATTGGCGTCTACGGCACGGGGTTTGTGGCGGCCTGGGCTGCAGCCTGGCTGGCGCTGCTGGTCTGGCGCATGCAGACCAGATCGGCGTTGCTGAAATTCAGGCCGGCCCTGGCATCTGCTGTGGCCCTGGGCCTGGTCTGGGGCGGGCTGTGGTGGTCGCGTGATGCCGCCATTGAAGCACCTGGTCAGCAGTCCGGCATGAGCGTGGAGCTGCTGCAGGGCAATATTCCGCAGGATGAAAAGTTTGAAATGGGTTCGGGCGTGGTGGTGGCTCTGCGCTGGTATGCCCAGCAGCTGCATGACGCCAGGGCCCAGTTGGTCGTGGCCCCCGAGACAGCCATTCCACTGCTGCCCCAGCAGCTTCCCGAAGGCTATCTGGACTTTGTGCGCGCACCTTTTGTCGCCAAGGAATCCAGCCGCGCGGCTCTGGTGGGCCTTCCGCTGGGGAACTGGGACAAGGGCTTCACCAATACGGTCGAAGGCTGGCTGCCGGGGCAGACCCAGGCTTATCAGTACGACAAGCACCATCTGGTGCCGTTTGGTGAGTTCATTCCGCCCATGTTCCGCTGGTTCACCGAACTCATGAATATTCCGCTGGGTGACTTCAATCGCGGTGCACTGGGCCAGCCTTCCATGAGTTGGGCGGGTGAGCGCCTGTCGCCCAATATCTGCTACGAAGACCTGTTCGGCGAAGAGCTTGCGGCCCATTTCGGCAATGCGGCGACGGCTCCCACGGTGCTGGTCAATCTGAGTAATATCGGCTGGTTTGGCGACTCCGTGGCCATCGATCAGCATCTGTCCATCAGCCGCATGCGCGCGCTGGAGTTCGAGCGCCCCATGTTGCGCGCAACGAACACCGGAGCCACGGTGGTGATCGATCACAAAGGGCAAGTGGTGAAAGCACTGGCGCCTTTCGAGCGCGCGGTGCTGCAGGGCCAGGTTCAGGGGCGCGACGGGCTGACGCCTTATGCGCGCTGGGTGCATGCTCTGGGTCTGTTGCCTCTGACTCTGTTGTGCCTCGTGTTCTGCGCGCTGGCCTGGATCTCCTTGAGAAAGACCGAGGAAGGCGTAGTGTCCCGCACGGAATAAGCCACCTCGGCATCAGCGGCTGTGGCATTTGTGGCAGAGTCTTGGGCCTGAAAACGGGTATTGTGTCCCGGGTAGGGGCGCGAGCCTTGATAATCCCTGGTTGTACCGCCCGCAGTGGGCGCGCGCAGCGGGCGCGGGTCCCGTCACCCAAAATACAGAGTAACAGGTAGCTTGCACAGGCTGCCGCGGAGCAATTGAGAGAATGGCTGAATCTTTTTCCTACGAACAACTGATCGCGTCCGGCGAAGGCAAGCTGTTTGGTGCCGATAGCGGACGTCTGCCCCTGCCTCCCATGTTGATGTTCGATCGCATCACACATATCTCCGAGGACGGCGGTGCCCACGGTCTGGGCAAGATTGTTGCGGAACTGGACGTCAAGCCCGACCTGTGGTTCTTTGATTGCCACTTCCAGGGCGATCCCGTCATGCCCGGTTGCCTGGGCCTGGACGCCATGTGGCAGCTGATCGGCTTTTACCTGACCTGGCTGCGTTTGCCGGGTCGCGGTCGTGCCCTGGGTGCAGGCGAAGTCAAGTTTACAGGTGAAGTAGGTCCCGATGTCAAACTCGTGACATATGAAATTGATATCAAGCGAGTAATCAAGCGCAAGCTGAACATGGCCATCGGCGACGCACGCCTGCTGGCCGACGGCAAGGAAATTTACGTGGCCAATGACCTGCGCGTGGGTCTGTTCCTGCGTGAAGGTGATGCCAAGGGAACGGCAGCATGAGCAAGAAGCGGGTAGTGATCACCGGCGCGGGCATTGTCTCGTGCATCGGCAATGACCTGGCAACCGTGGAGGCCTCGCTGCGCGAGGGCAAGAGCGGCATCAAGGCCATGCCCCAGTTCACAGAGCTGGGCATGCGCTCGCAGGTGGCAGGCATTCCCGAGATCGATATCGAAGCGCGCATAGACCGCAAGCAGTTGCGCTTCATGGGCGATGCTGCGGCTTATTCGCAGATCGCCCTCGAAGACGCGATCAAGCAAGCGGGCCTCACGCCCGAGCAGGTGAGCAGCCCGCGCACCGGTCTGATCATGGGCTCGGGCGGCGGATCGCCCGCCAACCAGATCGAGGCAGCCGATACGCTGCGTGAAAAAGGCATCCGCCGCGTCGGCCCTTACCAGGTCACACGCTGCATGAGCTCCACGGTGTCGGCCTGCCTGGCAACCAATTTCAAGGTCAAGGGCATCAACTACTCCATCACCTCGGCCTGCTCCACCTCGGCCCACTGCATCGGTGCTGCGGCCCAGCAGATCGCCTGGGGCATGCAGGATGTGATGTTTGCTGGCGGCGGCGAAGAGCTGTCCTGGGGCATGTCTCTGCTGTTCGACGGCATGGGAGCCATGTCCAGCAAGTACAACGAGACGCCAGAGAAGGCTTCGCGTGCCTACGATGCCAACCGTGACGGCTTCGTGATCGCTGGCGGCGGCGGTGCCGTGGTGCTGGAAAGCCTGGACCATGCGCTGGCACGCGGTGCCAACATCCTGGCCGAAGTGGTGGGCTTTGGCGCAACCAGCGACGGTGAGGACATGGTCGCTCCTTCGGGCGACGGCGCCATCGCCTGCATGAAGCAGGCCATGGAAACCGTGGATGCGCCCATCGACTACATCAACACCCACGGCACATCGACCCCTGTGGGCGATATGCAGGAAGTGCGAGCCATGCGCGAGCTGTTCGGTGACCAGGTGCCTCCGTTCTCGTCCACCAAGTCGCTGACCGGCCACTCGCTGGGCGCGACCGGTGTGCAGGAGGCTATTTACTGCCTGATCATGCTGAACAAGGGCTTCATCGCAGGGTCCGTGAACGTGGAGACGCCCGATCCGCTGCTGGGCGATATGCCTCTGGTCACCCAGACCCGCGATGCCGAACTCAAGACCGTGCTGTCCAACAGCTTTGGCTTTGGCGGCACCAATGCCTCCCTGGTGCTTAAGCGCTGGGAAGGGCAGTAAGCGCCGGAGTCTTGGATCGCGAGCCCGCTTGGCCTTGAGGTAAGCGGGCTTTTTTCTGTCGTCGACTACTGTCTCCCCCATGAAGATCGCAATTCTTGACCGTGATGGCACCCTGAACCAATGGGGAGCTCAAGGTTTCATTGGCCGGCCCGATGAGTGGGTTGCAGTCCCCAGTGCGCTGGAGGCGGTTTCGCGCCTGAACCGTGCTGGCTGGCATGTGGTGGTCGCCACCAATCAACCTGGGCTGGGTCGCGGGCTGTTCGATGTGATCGAGCTCAACGCCGTGCACGCCAAGATGCACCGGGAGATGGCAGCCGTCGGCGCGCGGGTGGAGGCCGTGTTTTTTTTGTCCGCACGCTCCCGATGAAGACTGCCAGTGCCGTAAACCAGGCGTAGCGCTGTTCGAGCAGATTGCCGATCGCTACGGCGCGGAAGGCCATGAAATCTGGGCCATTGGCAGCGGCGTCGAGCATTTGCAGGCGGGCAAGGCTCTGGGCGCCCATCTGGTGTTCGTGGAGTCCACCGCCAGGCCCGAGTGCAGCAGCGATGCCGACCTGCCTGAAGGCAGCGAGCGCTATCCGGATCTGGAGGCCGTGGTGAATATGCTGTTGCCGCTGGGAGGCGATGAGGATGCTCAACCCCTGGATTCGGCGCCTGCCCCGCATTGAGCTCGGGTTTCAGGTCAAAATAGACTCAACTGCTTGAAAGAGCAGCGCAAGCTGCTATGTTTCTTGTTGATAACCGTGCCAAATCAATGGGCCAGACTTCAGGTCTGTGCTCACGTCATTCGATTGCTGTCATGTCCCTGATTCGCTCCGTCCTCCACATGTTGTGGATGGCTATTACCGTCATTCCCTACACTTTCGCGGTGCTGCTGGCCAAGTGGACCAGCGGCTCATCGGCCAAGGCATACAGCGCTGCCCGCGCCTGGCTCAAGCTCTCGGTGGACAGCGCCCGCGTGATCATGGGGGTGCGGTATCAGGTGCAGGGCATGGAGAACCTGCCTGCGGACCCGAATCAGGGGGTGGTGCTGCTGGTCAAGCACCAGTCCACTTACGAGACCTTTCTCATGCCTGCCATCATGCCGCGCCCGCTGGCCTATGTGTTCAAGAAGGAGCTGCTGAAGGTGCCATTTTTCGGTTGGTCCATCGGTGCACTGGACATGATCCACATCGACCGGGCCCAGCGCTCGCGCGCCTTTCACAAGGTGGTGGAGCAAGGCAAGCGCCTGCTCGATCAAGGCATCTGGGTCATCATGTTTCCCGAAGGTACACGTGTGAATCGTGGAGAGGTGGGCGAGTACAAGACCGGTGCCACTCGTCTGGCCATCATGACGGGTGCGCCCGTGGTACCCATCGCTGTTACCTCGGCCAAGTGCTGGCCGCGCAAGGCCTTCATCAAAAGGCCCGGCGTGGTGGATGTGTCCATAGGCAAGCCCATTTCTTCGGTGGGCCGCAAGCATGACGAGCTGATGGTCGAGGTCGAGGCATGGATCGAGTCCGAAATGCAGCGCCTGGACCCCGAGGCCTACCGCAGATAAGGCAAAACTGCCCATGTCCACAGGCGATAGCTTGCAGCAAGCTTGGCAATGGCTGGTGCCGCCTGTGGTGGGGGATGGGCGGGGCGGGTTGATGCCGCGCAAGCGCCGGCGCAGCGGCCCTGAAGCCATTGAGCAGCGTTTGGATCAATCCGAGCTGGAATTTGAGAATAGTCAGCTTGTAGCACCTGCCAATATCTCGGTGGGTGCTATTGATTCTGAAGAGAATGAGCTGCCTGCAGAGCCCACACTTCTGGTGCATCCGGAAGCCAGCCACAGCGCCCGCTTGCAAGGGCGCGAGGTGGCTTATCTGCTGCGCCGTTCGGCGCGCCGCAGCATAGGCTTCAGCGTAGGGCAGCAAGGGCTTGAAGTCACCGCTCCGCAATGGGTGGCCATGCGCGAGATCGAATCAGCGCTGCAGACCAAGGCCGGCTGGATTGTGCGCAAGTTGCAGGAAGCCGGACAGCGACAGCAGATCAAGCAGGAAGCGCGCATTCTCTGGCAGGATGGAGGCGTGCTGGACTATCTGGGCCAGCCCATGAGTTTGCGGCTGACCGGGGATACGTCACAACTGCTGCGTACCCGCCAGACGCATAGAGAGCAGGGGGTCGATGGCTCGCAAAGCCTGCATCTGTCCTTGCCGACAGGGGCGCCGTCTGCCCAGGTGCGCGCAGCCGTTCAGGCCTGGATACTGCGGGAGGCGCGCAGCTATTTCACGGCTCGCATGCTGCACTATGCCGCACTCATGGGTGTGCGCTGGAATGCGCTGCGCCTGACAAGTGCCAGCACGCGCTGGGGCAGTGCTAACAGCAGCGGGATCATTCGTCTGAACTGGCGGTTGATGCAGCACAGCCCGCAAATCATCGACTATGTGGTGGTGCATGAGCTCGCCCATCTGCATCATATGGATCACAGCCCGCAGTTCTGGGCCGTGGTGGCCCAGGTGCTGCCCGACTGGAAGCACTTGCGCAGAGCATTGAGAGACAGGCCTCTGCCCGTTTGGGAATAGCGGCAATGATCGAGACGAGGAATGAAATGAGCAATACAACCCAAATCCAACCCGCTGCCGGCTATGCCGGCGATGTGCCGGCGGAGCTGGCCTGGCAATGGCTGCAGGCTGGTGAAGCGGTTCTGGTCGATGTGCGCACCGATGCCGAGCGCGAGTGGGTGGGCAAGGTGCCAGGCGCCGTTGCCGTGGCCTGGAAGCAGTGGCCCGGCATGGCAGCCAACCAGAACTTTGACGCCGAGTTGCGAGCAGCGGTACCCGAGGGCAAGAAAGTGGTGCTGCTATGCCGCAGCGGTGTGCGCTCTGTTGCGGCTGCCCAGCGTGCTGCGGGCCTGGGAATCGAGGCCTACAACATTCTTGAAGGTTTCGAAGGCGACGTTGACGCCAACGGCCAACGAGGCCAGTTGGGTGGCTGGCGCAAGCGCGGCCTGCCCTGGCATCAGTAATGCGCAGGGCCTGGCCTGCAGCTTCTAGACTGAGCGATAGCCGTTGGGGTTCTGGCTTTGCCAGCGCCATGTGTCGGCGCACATGGTGTCCAGATCATGCTCGGCTTGCCAGCCAAGGGTTTTCAGGGCGTGATCAGGGTCTGCGTAGCAACTGGCCACATCCCCGGGGCGGCGGTCTGTAATCGTATAGGGAAGGGCCTTGCCGCAGGCTTTTTCGAAGGCATGCAGCACTTCGAGCACGCTGTAGCCATTGCCTGTGCCCAGGTTGATGGTCAGCAACTCGGGCTTGGCCAGGCCGGCCAGCTTCTCGAGAGCCTTGACATGACCTCGGGCCAAGTCGACGACATGGATGTAGTCACGCACACCGGTGCCGTCCACGGTGTCGTAGTCGCCGCCAAAGATCTGCAGCTTTTCACGACGGCCCACGGCGACCTGTGCCACAAAAGGCAGCAGGTTGTTGGGAATGTCCGAAGGGTCTTCACCAATCAGGCCGCTGGCATGGGCACCAATGGGATTGAAGTAGCGCAGCACGGCCAGCGACCATTGGGAGTCGGAGTGGTAGAGGTCCGACAGAATCTCTTCCACCATTAGTTTGCTTCGGCCGTAGGGATTGGTGACCGAAGTAGGGTGCACCTCATTGAGAGGCAAATATTGTGGCGAGCCATAGACTGTTGCCGAAGAACTGAACACCAGATTGCGCACATTGTGCTTTTTCATGGCGCGCAGCAGCACCAGGGTGCCATTGACGTTGTTGTCGTAGTAGTCCACAGGCTGGGCAACGGACTCGCCCACTGCTTTTTTGCCGGCAAAGTGCACGACACTGTCAATGCCATGCTCCTGCAGGGCCTGCTCAAGCGCAGCTTGATTGCGGACATCGCCATTGATCACGGCAATAGTGCGTCCAGTGATTTGCTCCACGCGGCGGATTGCTTCAGGATGGCTGTTGCTGAAGTTGTCGAAAATCACGACTTCATGACCGTGGCTGATCAGTTCGATGGCTGTATGGCTGCCGATATAGCCGGCACCGCCTGTGAGCAGAGTTTTCATAAGCTGCAGTCTAACTTCGAGTCAAATGAAAAAAGCGCTCATGCGAGCGCTTTTTGCGGCTGAATTTACAGAGCCAGATTCAGAGCGCCGGAATGCGCAGCTTCTGGCCAGGATAAATCCTGTCCGGGTTGCTGAGCATGGGCTTGTTGGCTTCAAAAATCACGTTGTACTTGTTGGCATCACCATAGTACTTCTTGGAGATGGCCGACAGGGTGTCACCGCGTACCACATCGTGGTATTGGGCTTCTGGCTCGGGGTTGGTGACCGCCATCAGGTTGTCCACGGACTGGACATTGGCCACATTGCCGCAGCACAGTGTCACTTTTTCCTTGATGGCCTGAGTGGGTGCCGTGCCATTGACTGTTACCTTGCCTTGAGAAGCATCGAATTGAACCTGCAGATCGGATACGCCCAGATTCTGGGTATTGATATAGCTGGCGATCGCCTGAGCCGCCTTGACATTCAAGTCTTCGGCCGGTGCGGCCGCATGTGCGTCGCTGCCGCCAAACAGTTTTTCTCCGGCTTCCTTGATGAAACTGAACAGACCCATGGTTTCGACTCCTCAAAAGTAGTGGAAGAAAGCGGTTCACTTTAACGGGAAATCGAAATGATTTCTTGCAGGAGATGGACTGAGCGCTTTCTTTGACAATTTCCTGCGCACTTGTAATGAATGTGACAAGCGGCTGTCTGTCACAGAGAAAAGTGCTGATAATCCGCCGCATGACATTTTTGGCCATAGACATTGGCAACACCCGTTTGAAGTGGGCCATGTATGAAGATCATCGCCCTGGTGCTGCCTTGCTGGCCCATGGAGCGGAGTTCCTGGAGCATATAGAGCGCCTGGCAGAAGGTGCCTGGGCCGGGCTGCCAGCTCCCGAGCGCATGCTGGGCTGCGTGGTTGCCGGTGAGACGGCAAGGCGCAGGGTGCACGAGCAGATCGAGCTCATGCTGGGATGGAATCTCGAGCCTCAGTGGGTAGTCCCCTCCATCGCAGAAGCAGGGGTGACCAATGGCTATGACCATCCTTCCAGGCTGGGTGCGGACCGATGGGTAGCCATGATTGGTGCACGTCACCACATGTTGCAATTGGGTGATGCCCGGCCCTTGATCACGGTTATGGTGGGCACGGCAGTGACGGTCGATGCCATGGATGCGCAAGGCCGATTTCTGGGCGGCCTGATCATTCCCGGGCATGGCATCATGCTCAGGGCCCTGGAAGGCGGTACTGCGGGCCTGCATGTGCCGACGGGTGAAGTCAAATGCTTTCCCAAGAACACCAGCGATGCGCTGACCAGCGGCGGCACCTATGCCATCGCCGGTGCCGTGGAGCGCATGTACCAGCATCTGGCAGAACACTGCGGTGCAGAGCCGATGTGCATCATGGCGGGCGGTGCCGGCTGGAAAATGTCTCCCAGCATGACCAGGCCTTTTGAGCTGATCAACAACCTGATTTTTGATGGCCTGCTGGTGATGGCTGAAAAGCGCTGGGGCTGAGTGTGCTGGCTTGATGGCCGTGGGTTGGGCTTTTCTATCGCTATCACTGAAATTTAGAGGCAGCTCTCTATGATTTTCGTAACCGGCGGTGCAGGCTTTATCGGCGCCAACTTTGTTCTCGATTGGCTGGCACATGTGAATGAGCCCGTGGTCAATATCGACAAACTGACCTATGCGGGCAAT